>CAZQZR010000097.1:0-12268 GCA_964597845.1 uncultured bacterium
AGGCCATGTCCGATATGTCGTCGCGCTGGAAGTACTCGCCGGCAAGGACCTGGTTACGGACCTGCTGCAACTCGCGCTCGGTGACGAGTTCGGTGCCGAGGCGGTCGAGTTCGGCCTGCACCACTTGCTCGATTTGCGGTATCAGGCTTTCGGCTTTGGGCGTGATGCCGACTTGGAACAGACCCGGGTCGCGGTCAACCGAGTTGCCGCCCCAGACCGACGTGGCGAGTTGCAGTTCGGTGACGAGCCTCCGGTAGAGCCGGGAAGTGCGGCCGGAACCGGCAATCGAGCCGGCCACTTCCGCGGCGAAGAACTCGGCCGTGTCGTGTATTCCCGGTGAGTGGAATCCGATGATGAGCGAAGGGACCCTCACCCGCTTGCGCACGGTGATACGGCGTTCGCCGTGCTGCTCCGGTTCGAGGGAATAGTAGTCGGCGCGGGTGACCGGCACGCCCTTGAGCCCGCCGAAGTGCTTCTCGGCCTTCGCCTTCACGTCCGCGGGCCGGACGTCGCCGGCCACGACCAGCACGGCGTTGGCCGGGCCGTAATGTTCGTGGTACCATTCGCGGGCCGCCTTGGCCGTGTAGTGGGCGACGTCGTCGGGCCAGCCGATGACCGGGTTGCGCGACGGATGAACCAGCAGGGCGGTTGCACCGTACTGCTCCCAGAGTTCGGTGCCGGGATAGTTGTCGCGCAGCCGGCGTTCCTCGCTCACGACCTGGTGTTCGCTCTCGAACTCGGAGTCGGGGAACACGCACTTGCCCATACGCGCGGCTTCGATTTTCAGGGCCAGTTCGTAGCGGTCTTTGGCGAAGTCCTCGTAGTAGCCGGTGAAGTTCTCGGACGTGAAGCCGTTGTTGTTGCCGCCGGCCGAGTCCACGATGCGGTCGAAGTCCCCGGGTTTGTACATGTCGGTGTGCTTGAAAGTGAGGTGCTCGAGCATGTGGGAGATGCCGGTGTGGCCCGGCGACTCATCGTAGGAACCCACCTTGTAGTACACGTTGGTCGAGACGACCGGCGCGGAGGAATCAACGTACACGATCACCTGCAGGCCGTTCCTGAGTGTGAACTCGGTGACGTGCGACTCCAGGTCGGTCGACGCGCCGGCGGCAGCCCCGGACGAAGTCAGAAGGCAGAAGCCGAAAGCCAACAGGCAAAGCGCCGGCGGGCTTGAGTGCTGAATGTTGAATGCAGTATGCTTCATGTGTTACCTCGTTACGACGAACTGCGCCGGCGCGGTAGCGCCGGCATTGAGACTTGCGAAATAGACGCCGGACGACAAGTCCGAAGTGGGAAGGACAAAGGATGAAGTGCTGACAGGACAGGAGCGGACCAGGCGGCCGGAGATGTCGCGGATGACCAGCCGAGTGCCGGATGGGGGAGGCGTACTCAGCGCGAACCGTATCGAGCCATATGCCGGGCTGTTGGCTTTGAGTACTGGGAACTGGGAATTGGGAACTGGGAATTTGGCCTCGGCGAGGCCGACATAGTCATTCACCCCTTCGACCGCGTCGATGTTGAACGTGCCCGAGGACGTCAGCTCGACGTAGCGCACCGAATCGAGCCCGACCGAGGAGAGGTCGAATTCGGTCTGGGCCGAGTTGGCGGTGCCGATTGTGGTCCACGGCCCCTGCCACGAGTTGGAGCCCTTGACCGTGGCCGTGCCCGAACCGGACGGACGGTACACGGTCAGGTCGGTGCCGCTGACATCGTGCACGGTCCGGTCCATATCAAGGCAGAGCCGGCGGTTGGTCGTCAGGGGATAGGCGACGCCGTCGTGCGGGCCCAGTACGATGTTGGCCTTCGGGTCCGCGTTGTAGCTGCTGGGTTCGCTGTAGCAGTAGATGACTCGGAAGCCGAACAGCGGGGCAGCTCCGTCCGGCGTCATCTGCATGTCAACCGTGACCGACGAGTCGCCTGAGTTCGGCACGACTACACCGCTGACCACGGTGTCGCGGTAGCCGGGCGCGCGGAACGTGACTGAGTAGGTTCCGGGCAGGTAGAAGCGGTGGAAGTCGCCCAGCGTCGCGTCATTGAAGCTGGGCCAGTTGGCCGGACTAACCCAAATCTGAGCATGGACCGGTTTGCCGTTCGTCACTTCGGTGACCACGCCGTTCATGCCTTGGCCGGCGCGGTGATAGAACTCGAGTATGGCCGAGCGGTTGCGGTTGAACGTCGGCTGGATGGTCTCGGCAGGAGGTGTCTTGGTGTAGTGGACCTCGATTGACCAGCCCATCATTCCCTGCCCGTAGTCGAAGTCCTTGGTCGAGCCGTTTATCGGGTACATGCCGACTGAGCCTTGGCCATAGGGATACCCGTTGGGAATGCTGTACCGCTGGGACAGGAAGTCCATGAGCTGGTTCTCGGGAGTTGCTTGCGCTGTGTCGCAACTCCATGGGTACGAGATGAATTCGGTGCCGGCATGGAACGAGACAAACATCACGAACGGGTGGCGCAGGATGTGGTCGAACACAGCCCTGTTCTCCGGCTCGGAGAACGGTGCGTCTCCCATGTAGTACTCCCAGCCCCACATCCAGCCCCAGTTACGGTTCAAGTCCACGCCGTTGCCGTTGTGGCGAATGGCCGGGTTCGTGTCGTACCCGTCCGGGTTGTACATGGGATGAAGCCAGAGTTCGCGCGTGTTCACAAGCCGCGTGACCAGCGTGTCTGAGCCGTAGTTCGAGACCACGTACTTGAGCATCTCGAATGCGACCGCCCATCCGATCTTCTCGTTGCCGTGGATGCCGCCTTCGAAGTGAACGGCCGGTTCGTTCTCGTGGACGAGCGGGTTGGCCGAGACCTTCATTGCCAGCAGCAGGTTGCCGTTGTAGCTGGTCCCCAGCGTTTCTAGCTTGCAGATTCCCGGGTTGTCCTGGGCGATCGTGGCCATCGTGTCGCGGAACTGGGCGTAGGTCAGATACCTGCCATCCGTCCCGTTAGCCTGGTAGACGGCGGTGACGTTCGGTGTCAGCACACGGACCGAGAAGCCGATGCCGGCAAGTCCAGCCTGTTCGGACGCCGAGGCTTCGGCAACGACGCCGTCCGGGCGGACATCGTTCACCAGCGCACCGGTCTGTTCGATTGACCGGACGTCGTTTGCGTCCGCGTTCGTAACAAGGACGAGGTCTCTTGCCGGCGCCGCCGCAGCCGCGGCCGACCCGGCGACGCAGACAAGTGCAATGATAAGATTGAAACCGAATCTACGCAATTTTCCTCCCGGGGGCCAGTAGAACACCGCGCGACGTTGCCTCGGCGGGTTCGAAGGCGGTTCCTTCGACGCCAGCCAATCATCATACCCGGTCGCCTCCGCAATGCAAGAACTCACCCGATGGAATCGAATAGCCCGCTACCGGGTAAGTCTCTTTGATGAAGCAGGAAGTCGAGCCGACAGCGTCAGAAGTCTGGTCTTGCCAGCCGGGTTTTTGTGAGTATGCTCTAACTGGTACGCCCGCCATCGGCGGGTGCCGTCATAGTCGCTTGAGAAGAGGCGGCATTTGACTAGATTAGCTCAGGTCCTGTCGTCAGAAACAAAGTCATAGGAGGCTTTTAGTGATACAGGAGTTCAAAGACGGCGGCAGCATCATGTGGTTCCTGCTTGCCTGCGCGGTCGCAGGCATCGCGCTGTCGATCGAGCGGGCTTTCACGCTGACGCTGCGTCTGCGTCTTAACGTGAAGCGGTTCAGCCAGCAGTTGATGGAGACAATCGGCAAGGGCGGTGTGAAGGCCGGCATCGAGTTGTGCAACAGCACGCGCAGCCCGGCCGCCCGCGTGCTTTCCGCGGCCCTGGAGAAAGTAGACCAGGGCAGGACCGTGGTTGAGGATGCGATCGTGCGTACCGGTGGGAGCGAACTTGCGTTCCTTGACCGGGGCATGCCGCTAATCGCCGGCCTGGTCACTGTTGCGCCGTTCTTCGGTTTCCTCGGCACCGTCACCGGCATGATTGGCGCATTCAAGGCCGTGGCGGCGGTCGGCGAGGTCGAGGCGACCGTGGTCGCCTCCGGCATCGCCGAGGCGCTCATTACGACCAAGTGGGGCCTGATGATCGCGGCACCGCTGTCGATAGTCCACATCCTGTTTCAGGGTCGCGTGAACGGCTATCTGCGCGATATGGAGAACGCCTCGGGCGAGTTGGTTGACTTCCTCATGGCCCGGGGATTCTGCAAGGAGGACTAGTGGCTGTCAGTCTGAGGAAGCGGAGCGGTGGTTCGGCACCCGGCATCCCGACCGCCTCGACCGGCGACATTGCCTTCCTTATCTTGATATTCTTCATGTCCACGAGCATGTTTGCCAAGGAGAAGGGGCTGCAGATCATGCTGCCCGAACCGGGCGAACAGGGCACCAAGATAAAGCCCGAGAATATCCTGAACGTGGCCGTGAATCCGGAGGGGCAGGTCCAGGTCAACATCGCGAACCAGCCGCCCGAAATAGTGAACATCCCGGAACTCCGCGACGCTATCGTCAAGCGGCTGGCCGCCAACAAGGACCTGGCGATTTCTTTCCGTGTCAGCCGCCGGGCACCGTACAGCGTCATGGTCGACGTCTTTGACCAACTCAAGCTGGCGAAGGCCGAACGCGTCAGTCTGCTGCACGTGCCCCAGCTCGAGGAAGGGGGCGGACCATGAGAAGGATCGCGGTAAAACGGCAGTCGCCGGCGGACATCCCGACCGCCTCGACCGGCGACATCGCGTTTCTGCTGATAATCTTCTTCCTGGTCGGTACGACTTTCCGTGCCGCGCAGGGGCTGAAAGTCGTGCTGCCCAATGCCGTGTCCACCGAGCGGATTCTGAAGAAGCGCAACACTCAGAACCTCTGGATAGACAAGACCGGCAAGATTTCCGTCAACGACAACCTGGTTACCGTACCGGGCGTGACGCCGGTCATGGTCGAGAAGATCATCGAGAACCCGGACCTGGTAGTCGTGCTTCAGGCCGACAAGGACGTCCCTTACGGTTTCGTCACCGACGTGCTGGAGGCGTTGAAGGCAGCCCGAGCCCTGAAGGTCACATTCGCAACAAACTATGAGATGGGGGGCGGAGGATAACGCTATGGCAATAAGTACAGGCAGTAGTATTGCGGCGCTGGAGTGGGAAGACCGGTACTACGCGGTCGCGCTCCGCGTGTCCGCGGTCGCCGCGCTGGTGTTCACCACACTGGCGTTTCTGGTTCTGCCCAAGGAGTTCGTCGTGCAGGCGTACAAGCTGAAGCGGTCGGTCGAGATGATAATGGAAGCACTGCCGCCGACACTTGAGGAACTGGCAAAGCCGCCCGAGGCCCAGAAGCCGGCGACCGTGCCGATCGCCGCCGCGAACGAGGCCGAAGTCGCCGCGGTGACAATTAACCCGACGAACGTCATCGAGGTCATGAGGCGGACCGAGGAGACCGACATCCCGGTCGTGCCGTTCTGGAAGGTTGAGGTCAAGCCGCAGCCGATTAACATACCCGTGCCGACGTACCCGGAGATGGCCCGGACCGCGGGAATCGAGGGCCAGGCCGTGGTCGAGGCGCTGGTCGACGAATTCGGCTCGGTTGCCGACGCCCGTATACTCAAGCCGTCCGGCAACGCGTCGCTGGACCAGGCCGCGGTGGACGCGGCGATGAGGTCGAAATTCTCCCCTGCGAAGCAGCGGGACAAGGCGGTGCGGGTGTGGGTTTCCATACCGTTCCGCTTCACGCTGAACAACTAGGGAGTGATGTCTGACAGAACACAAAGCACGGGGACCGTCCACGACGGGACCGTCTCCGACAACTAACCTAAGGAGGAGTCTAATGCGTAACGTACTATACCTGGTTCTGCTCGTGCCGATTCTGGCGCTGGCGGCAGGTACGACGGAAACAGCAGTTGCCCCGGTGCCGGGGATGGCGCGGGGCACACCGACGCCGAGAATACCGATGCCGGGAACGGCGCAGGCAATAGTGCCGGCCCGGGCTCTTGTCGGAACGATGGACACGGTCGGCGGCACCATCTACGACTGGGTGGCAAACGGCCCGACCTACCGGTTTGTCGCCAATTCACCGGCCCTCGGCGTCCATGTCACCTGGATGTACTCCAATGACACCATTCCCCCGCAGGACGACCGCAACATGCGGTACAACTTCTACGACTACGGCACCCGTGCCTGGAATTGGATTGACCCGGACTACATGGTGTCGGGAGTGAACGTGTTCCCACAGCGCGCGGGCTTCGGCAACCTAGACGCCGACCCGACGAGCGGGGCGGCGATCGTGAGCTGCCACTACTTCTCCAGCGAACCTGACATCTCGCCGATGGTCGCCAGGGACGCGGCTCCACCCCAAGCCCTGTGGGAGTACGCCGACGGCGCGCCGGTTCTCGGCGTTTGCCAGTGGCCGCCGATTGCGGTGGGCCAGGACGGCACCATCCACATCTTCCCGATGAGCGCTGAAACCGCCTCGCCTGCCTACGAGCTGCGCTACAGCCGCATCGCGGCCGGCAACTGGCCGACTTTCGACCAGCCACTCGTGCCGATCCTCCCGAGCCCGGGTTTCCCGGACCACAACATCGTCGCCTCGAAGGTGTCGAACAAGGTCTGCTTGACGTGGGTGAATACCGCGGTGGCACCCGAGAGCTGTTACTACAGCATCTCGTCCGACGGGGGCACGAACTGGGACCCTGTGACCACCCTCAGCTTCCCGCCAGCTTACAGCGCTTCCCCTGATACGGGCGTGACCTACTGGATAAACTCGGTAAGCCCGTTCTATGATGTGCAGAACCGGTTGCACGTCATCGTCAACACGCTGCCCATTATCGGGGACTCGGTGTGGCTCTACCCGAGCGAGATCTGGCACTGGTGCCCGGACAACACCCCGGAGTGGTCCTTCCTGGCTCGAGCAGACTTCGACCCGCGCGCCAATCCCAATCCGTGCGGCACGAACGCGACGATGGCCGGTCGGGCCCAGCTCGGCGAGGACTCGCGCGGCAACCTGTACGCGGTCTGGGAGCAATTCGACTCAACCAACACCGAGCCGCAGACCAATCTGTTCCGCGCCGACATCTGGATGAGCGGTTCGAACGACAACGGCGTGACCTGGGCTCCGGTCACCAAGATCGTCGAGGCTGGCACCAACTCGCTGCGGTTCCCGTCCATTACGGACATGGCAATCAGCGGCGGGGACGGAGCTGACACGCTGGGCATCCTGTACCAGGCTGACCAGGTTGCCGGTTTCAAAGCGGGCTCTTCGCCGGTCGGGCCGTGGTCGAACAACGCCATGATCTTCCAGAAGGTACCGGCGGATTCGATCATACCGCCCGGCGTCGCCGAGGGGCCGAGCACGCCGCCGAAGCGGTTCGCCGTGTCGGCCAGCCCGAGTCCGGCGAGCGGTCGGACAGTGATTTCCTATGCTCTGCCGCAGTCGGGCGACGTGTCACTCATCGTGTATGACGCGGTGGGGCGGCCGGTGCAGACCCTGGCCTCGGGCCGTCACGCGGCCGGTCACTACAGCGCGACCTGGAATGCCGGTAACGCTGCCGCAGGCGTCTACTTCTACACGCTCGCGAGCGGCAAGACATCGGTGACCAGAAAGCTGATTCTGACGCACTAGCAGATACCGCGGGGCGGGTAGCAATGCCCGCCCCGCTTCTCTCTTGACCGGCCCGGGGCTTCTGCTTCGGGCCGGCCCTTTCAGCGGGGTTGGGGATTGGAGGCTGGGGACTAGAGGCTAGTGGTGCGGACTGACGGCTACTGCGGGCTGAGCGGCTGAGTGCGCAGGGCGGCGGTTGTCTCCTGGACGAGTTCCTGCACCAGCTCGTGGACCGAGATAATCTCGTTGCACCGCCAGGCATTAGTCCCGCACATCGCGTATCCGTGTTCCATGTCGCCCCGGTAGCTCGCGACGAGGGCCTGGGCGATGCAGTACTGGGCCGCTGCCGGCTCGCAGGTCAGCAGGCAGTGATAGGGACAGCCGAAGGTGACCCTCTCGCCCTTGAGGTAGCGTTCCACGAAATCGTTCTTGATTACGCGGGCCGGCATTCCGACCGGGCTATGGATGATGACGATGTCCTCTTTCCGGCACTTGATGAAGGCCTGCTTGTAGGCGTCGGAGGCGTCACACTCGTGCGTGCAGACGAACCTCGTGGCCATTTGGACACCGGATGCGCCCAGCCGGAGGAACCTGGCGATGTCGTCGCCGTCGAAGACGCCGCCCGCGGCCACGACCGGGATGCCGCCGTACTGGCGGGCGACTTCCAGCACCTCGGTGACCAGCCGCTCGAGCCGAAACGCCTCTACGTCCTCAACCTGCTCGAACGAGAAGCCTAGGTGGCCACCGGCCAGCGGTCCTTCGACCACGAGCGCGTCCGGCAGGCGACTGAACCGCTTCTGCCACGTCTTGCACATGAGGGCGGCGGCACGCGCCGAAGACACGATGGGTATTAGCTTGACGTGCCGGTCCGATATCAAAGCGGGCAACCTCAGCGGCAGGCCCGCGCCGGAAATGATTGCGGCCACGCCTTCTTCACACGAGACCTGGGCGAGGTTGTCGTAGTTGGTCAGGGCGCACATGATGTTCACGCCGAAAGGGTTACGGGTGAGCTCCTTCGCCTTCTGGATGGCCTGGCGGAGGCCGAGTTCCGCACGATTGACGTAGCCGGGCGTCGTGTCGGGCAGTTCCTCGCCCAGCCCGACCGAGGCGATGACTCCGAGCGCGCCTTCATTCGATACGGCCGAAACGAGCCGGGAGGAAGAGACACGAACGCCCATACCGCCCTGGATAATGGGCGGATTAATAACGAGGTCGCCGATTACCAGATCGGGGAGTACTCGGTCAGCCGTCACCGCGTCGTTTTCACTCCGGCGCAACTGCTCGACGTAACCAGGAACGAAGGGAGATTAGGCATTGCAGGGTTAAGAATAGGGCGCGGCGCGGAGAAGTCAAGCCCGCGCCGTGCGTGAGGATTTGTTCGTTAGGCCCCCGGAGGTAGAATAGGTTCCGGCGCTGGCGTAGAGGGTCGAGCTTTGCCGACCCGGCGGCTCACGTCGATTTCCGGCTGGCGACGACGCCTGCAAGCCGCCCCGCCCGTGAGACGTTCAGTGCGCAGGTGTCTCGGGCACGGCCGCGATGAGGGCTTTGTGGAAGTGAAGATGCAGCAGGGCAGGGCGGAAGCTGGCCTTACGCAGCCAGCGGAAGTACTGGTCGAGAGTCGCCGCGTGCTCGTCATCCTTGTGTTCGGGGTCGGCGAAGTGCGCAGAGTACTCGCCGGACTCAATCCCGTGGATGTGCTGGAGGCGCCGGAGCACGCTCTGGTACGGGCTGCGCAGACGGCGGTTGTCTATGGCCAGACGGTCGACAATCAGGAGCAGGCCGGTACGGGCAATCGTACTCCGGCAGGAGCGGAACAACCGGCGTTTTGCCGGGTGGGTTAGTTCGTGGATGACGTTGACGCTGATGATGAACTGAAACGGCCGGCCGGGCAGCCTGAGCGGAGAAAGGTGGCCAAGCTCGGATTGGACGAAACGGCACCGATCCCCGTGGTCTTTCAGCTTGTCGCGGGCGAATTCGAGCATCACGGGCGAGCGGTCAACGCCGGTGAACCGGGCCACCGGCAACCGGTCGAGAATCAGCTTCTCGACATTGCCGGTCCCGCACCCGAGGTCGAGGATGCGTGCGCCTTTGCGATAGCCGTCTTTGACAGCGGTCGCCAGGATGTCGAGTTGCTCGGCGCGCAGCGGCGTGGGCGGCCGGGCGTCCCAGACCCGGATGAAGTCGCGGTCGCCCCAGCGGCCGGGGGACGCCGCCCCGGTCATTTCACGCCCATCCATTTCACTGCCTGCTTCAGCGGTTCTTCGGGAACCGCATGACCGCCCTTGAAGTCCACGAAGGTGATGTTATATCCCTTGCGCTTCAGGAAGTCGCGGGTTGTTGAGCCGTACTTGTACTCGACCACGCGGTCTTCCTTGCCGTGGGAGGCAAAGACCTTCAGACCTTTCGCCGCAGTATAGTCGTCAGGGCCGAAGTTCGTGGTATCCAGCCCGCCGCCGAAGCAGATGATGCCTTTGAAGAGGCCGTGGTGAGCGATTCCGGTCCTGTAGGCCATGCCGCAGCCCTGGGAGAAGCCGAGCAGCCACGTGCCGTCGGTCTTGTAGCGGGCGCTGAGCTTCCGGGCGGCGTCGGCGACGAAGTCGCCGGAGGCCTTTGAGGAGCGCAGGCCGACGGTTGAGTCATCCTTGTTCCATGTGCTCCAGGAGTAGCCGAGGTCGCGGCCGGCGCCGAACGCGTAGGGTGCCTGCAGGCAGACGAAGATGAGTTGCGGGTTGCCGGCGCGTTCGTACAGCCGAGCGAACGACTTCGGGTCCGCTCCGTAGCCGTGCAGCCCGATGACGAGCGGGTACGCCCGGGTCGAGTCATAGTCTGCGGGCAGCCGGACATAGCCGGGGACGAGGCAGGTGGCCTCGACATTCACCTGCAGGCCGGCCCGTGCGTTGGTGCTATCGGCCAGCGCGGCGAGACTGTCAACCACTGCGGCGAAGACCGGCCGCGTGCGAACTGAATCGAAGTCCGGGTCCCGCTTCACGTGTTCAACGTCGTCGAACCCGGCCCGGAACGCCCGCTTCAAGTACAACGCTGCCAGGCTGTCTTGCTTGAGCAGTCCGTAGCAGCAGGCGAGGTTGTAGATGTCGCCGGAGTTCGAGATGTCGTGCTCCAGTGCCGTCAGGTACAGGCGGGCGGCTTCGGCGTACCTTGCGGACTGGTAGGCGGCATTCGCGGCGCGGCTCACCGAGTCAACCGGGAAGTCGAGGAAATCGCCGGCATGCGGGTCAAGCTCGGCAATGGCCGGCTGGGCCGGCGCGACCGACGCGAGAGCGACGAGCAGCAATCCGAAGAGTAGTCTCATTGAGCTTCCCTTCTTGAGGCTAGACCTTGGCGTTCCTGACCCGGTCGGCAATAGTGTCGAGTTCGGCGTCATTGAACGGCGGCTTCATCCTCACCTGGGCGAAGTGGTGGAAAGCAAGTGTCTTGTCGAGCAGGTTCTCCTCACCTTTGATGCTTGGGATGAGCAACATGTGCAGGTGAGGGACGCGTGTGCCGCGGATGAGCATCGTCACGTACTCGCAGACGAATGCGTGCTTGAGCTTGCGTGCGATCACGTAGCAGGACTTCAGGAACGGACCCGCGATACCGTCCTCGGGCTCGATGTCAGTGAACCACTCCACGTGCTTCTTCGGAATCACGAGCGTGTGGCCGCGCGAGATGGGGTGAAGGTCGAGGAACGCGAGCGTCTGCTCATCCTCAAAGACCTTGCGGGCCGGGGCCTTGCCGGCCACGATTTGGCAGAAGATACATTCAGCCATTGGGTTTGCTCCTTACCAGTTGCTCGGCTTGCAGACAATCTCCTTCACGCGTGTCTCGAAGAACTGGCGCGAGTGGGCGGGACGGACGACGATTGCCGCGTCAGCGCCGGACCCGGTCCCGGCGATCGCGATGACGTCTTTGCCATATGGAATCAGCCCCGCGTCGAGCGCCATCACCGCGATTTCGACTCCAACTTTGATGCCCTCGCCCAGCGTGCGATAGGTGAACGCGATTGTCTCGGCCGGCCCGAGGCCGCTGAACTTCAGTCGGATGGCGCGTTCGACCCCGCCGAACAGGTGCGTCGTCCTGAGGACCGGGATTCCGTGCTCGGCCAGTCTATTCTCCGTGGATTCGGGCAGTTCGTTTCGGCCGAACTCGCTGAACCCGGCGTGATGGGTGACGCAGACCGTCTCGAAGTGCGGCGGCATCTTTTCCGCCAGTTCCAGCGCGGTCTTACCGGTTGTCGAGGCAACGACGATGTGCCTGATGCCAAGCTCCTCGGCGCGCTTGAGCGCGGCCTTGAGTGTTGCCTGCGTAGGGGCTTTCGGGCTAGTCTTCTTCGTGGCCAAGGGATTGCTCCTTTCTTTGAATCATATCGGCCCGCCAATCCATGGTCAAGCGAAGGGGCGGCACGAATGCCGCCCCTTGAGTTGATTGAGCCCGGGCTACTCGGCCGGCTCCCATGAGAGGTCGAGGATGGTATTGGTGGGCTGCTTCGTGCGGAAGCAGGCACGGACCTTCATTCCGATCTTCGCGTCGCCGCGGACGAGGTAGCCCTTCATTACGGTGCAGCAGCCTGGGATTTTGACGTCAATCTGGTAGTAGGGGTAGGAGATTTCGATGCCGTGGCCCGGGTATTCGACGTGGGTGAACGTGAAGATTTCACCGATGACCGGGTTCTTGAAGTCGACCCACTTCATCCGGCCGAGGCAATCCGGGCAGTCGGCACGCGGCGGTAGCCAGA
>CAZQZR010000098.1:0-12011 GCA_964597845.1 uncultured bacterium
GTCTTTCCTAACCAACTGAAACTATTCGACTTATAACCGGACAGTAGTGGTGACTATCCCTAATTCCCATGGTTAGCGTTCCATAGTCAGACACAGGATGTTACCTCGTATCGGACAGGTCTTTAGCGGTACCCGATCCGGCAGTGCCGGCCGTACCTGGACGCGCACGGTCGGCTTGGCGCAAGAGAGGAATCAGGCAGAGGCGTAGCGCGAACCACCATAGGTAGAGTACCTGGTAGCTACGGACCTCGCCGTCGTCCAGAAGGCCGTGCGCAGCCCGATTGCGCAGGTTTGACCCGAACCGCTCGACCAAGAGGCACTTGAGGTGAAATACGTGCGTGTCGCCCAACACGTCTCGGGTCGTCTCGTGGTCCAGTAGCCATGTTAGGTCCTTCTCTTCTTCAATCCCATCATCCAGCGAGGTCGTCGGGACGCCACGTTGCCGGAGAATGATGCGGACTGCGTGCTCCAACTGGGGAACCAGCAAGTGCAGCGACTCGGGCAGGTTTCCACAGAGTCCGGCGTGCAGTCCTAATGCCCACAGTCCTTCGCGTCCTGCGGGGACGAATGGGCTGTTGACCACAATCGGCCACCAGTCGCGGATGCCGAATGAATGCTCCGACACGATTTGTCTACGTGCTGGTTCTATCATGCCGATTGCGAATCCCGCGTGGTCAAACCCTGTCGTGTCTTGGACCATGCGATTCCACAGCGCGGGGTCAGTCTCCGCCAGTCCAACCGCCTTCCTCTTCGCGCGATTCGACTTCGCCACAGTCCTGCCTCGGTGATCAAGCAGCGTCTTGGTGAAGAGCGTCTCCAGTTGCCGTGCTTCATTCTGCTGGCGGGTCTCTCTCTCGACGGTCGCATAGTCCTTAACGCCGCCCATTCTCACGGCCAACGTCGCCAGGGCCTCCGGGAAGCTCTTCCCTCGGACAGCCTGTCGGGCTTCCTCGGCCGCCTTGGTGAAGTCCATGGGCACGCTGAAGCCCTTCATTTCGGCGAGCGACGCCTCTTGGTGATTCGCGAGCTGTTGTCTGAGTTCCAGGACGCGCTCCCTCGTGTTTGGTATCTTGCTCAGAGCGGCAATGGCTTGCTCGATGTGGGGCACCGCGAACGAATGAGCAGGCGTTGATCCCTTTGTGTGCAGATTGGCCATCCTGACGTGCGATTCCGCTGCTTTGATTCTGGCCTGCCTAGCCGCATCGGGCTGCTTCGCTTGCGCATACCACTGCGCGGCAAGCGTCCAGAGCGCCTCGGCACCGTCTTGGTTCGCCCGACACATAGCCTTCTCGGCCGCTTCTTCGCAGATGCCAGCTTGAGCGCAGGGGGCCTCGTGCCCTAGGTCGAGCATCAATTCCATACATGCGCCGAGCAAGTGTGTCATCTTGTCATCCCTGTGCCTGCCGGCAATGTCCTCGGCCCTCGCCGCTACACGTCCGACCAGCTCCACGTCACCAAGCTCGTGCCCGATCTGGGCAGCTCTTCGGAGCCTGTCAGCTAGGTCTGGCCAATGGTCCTCCAGCCGCGTGACAGAATCAAGATAAGCAGCCACAGCTACGCGAGCGTACTCCGGATTGCGTGGACTTGTGCGGAGCCATAGCACGTCCGCGATGCGGGCGCGCATCTCCGGGTCAGATGTCTCGACGACAAGGAGCGACAGCACACGGAGGTGGTCTTTCGTTAGTTCGTCTAGCGCGGAGTTGTCTTTGGGCACGTTGACTGGCGGCGTGACAAACACGGCGTTGCCTGATTCATGAGCGAACAGAAGTTCACTCAGATAGCCCAGCAGTATCAAAGCGGCCTGTGTCTGTGCCTTGCCCTCCTCTCCAGCTTTGTGTGCCGCCTCCAGCAGGGCTCTGGCGAACCAGAAGCACGTCTTCCCGTCGGCTCCGGTAATGATGCTCTGCCATCCCGATGACTCGAAGTCCTCCTTGTTGAACGTAGCGTCTGGAAGCAGTCCAGCCATCTACCGGTTCGACTTTCGCGTGAGCGAGGCCGAGGACATCCTGCTTACGAATCGTGTCAAAAGTGTCTTCCGCGTCCAGCCGAGCGCGGTGAAGAGAGGATTGAGGAACTCGGCGCGGAGTTGTTCTTCTTTGTAGTCGCCGGAGAGGAAGACCTTGCGGTTCTGGTCGAAGCGGTCGACCAGACGTTTGACGGCGTCGGGCGCGGTTCCCATTGGGTTTGAGAATATGGCAGCAGGACGGGAAGTCAAGGCGCGCCGGAGGTGCGGCGGTCGTGCTGTTGCATGTGCCGGTGCGGCTGCTGTTGGTTGGCCTGTTACAGGGGCCGGAGCAAGCGCCGCTGCAGCAGCAGGGCCCGGCGCTGTTACGGACACTGGGACGAGGGCTGGAACGAGTGCTGTTACGAGCCGAGGACCGGGAACTGTTGCGGGCACCGGGACAAGGGCTGGAGCGCTGGCCGTTGCGAGACGAGGACCGGGTGCTGTTCAGGGCGCAGATGCAGCACCTGAAGCAGGCGCTGTTGCGGTTCAATGAGCGGTGGCTGGTGCGAGGCCTGCACATTGGGCCGATGCCGGTGCTTTTGCGGTCGCTGTTGCGGGTGCTGTTGCAGCGGCTGCTGCGGGCGCTGGGACAAGGGCTGTTTTGGGGGCTGGGGTCCCCCCAATGGTCTAGGGGACGGCTGCCAAGAGAAGCGATGAATGATAAGTAATGAGCGATGAGTGAGTTAGTCGGTTTTGGGTTTGATACAAATCGATAACAATTCTTATCATGTCCCGCGCCATGTTACGTTTGGGGTTGTGGTTTCTCTAATACCGGTGAAAGGAAGTGTGCCGTGAGAGCAGCAGGCGGCGGTGGTCTCGTCCCGTCGTGGCCTGGCATTGACAGGCCAGGCAATTCTGATCAGCCGTTTTCGCACACCGGATGTAAGGATGGCATTATCGACAGGTTAAGTCGTGTCATGTGGCTGAAAGTCCCTTCTGGGGGGCCGTTACCCCCACCGTGACCTGCATCCTGTTCGCCGCCGTGACGAGCACCATGATGGCGGTCTTGTCCGAGACTGCGTCTATGACCGTGACCGACGCCATGTCGGTGACTATGATGGACACCATGATGACTGCCATGAGTTAGACTGCGGTTCGTGCGATGTTCCGTACAATGATGCGCGCTACGCTCATGGCCGTGAGCGGAACCACGACGAAGGTCATGATTGGAGCCATGAAGACGGCCATGAAGCCGACCATAATGACGGCCATAATGAAAGCTACGATAGCGGCCATGATGACGAGTGCGATGAGCACCCACAGACCGGAGACGGGGGACGGGAGACCGGAGACTGAAGGCGGAAGACCGAGGACTGAGGACCGCAACTCGTAAATCGTCCACTTGATCCCTCGGTCCCTTTCTCCTTCGCGCTCCTCGTGCAACTGGCCCGCGCTGCGGACGTACTGGACCGGTTGCTGACCCCGTAGCGGCAAGGTGCAGTGGCGCGGTTGCACGCGCCACTGCTAACTGCTATCTGCTAACTGCTAACTACCGTTGTGGATTGTCCCCGGTGTCTTCGACGCCCGCCGGCCGGGCCTTTGCTTGACTTCACGGGGCTCCGGAAATACAATCACGCGACCATGAGACTCGCTGTCGGATCAACCCGGATGCAACTGCTCCGCCTTAAGAAGCGGCTGGCGATTGCCCGCCGCGGGCACAAGTTGCTGAAGGACAAACAGGAAGAGCTAATGCGCCTCATTCTCGCCCTGGTGGACGAAATCCGGACACACCGGCAACGGGTCGAGAGCGAGATGGCGGCCATCCTCGGCCGGTTCGCCATCGCCCGCGCGGCCTATGGCGCGGAGGCGCTGGACGAAGCGGTGATGCTGCCGTCCAAGCAGGTATCGGTCACTGTCACCACGCGCAACATCATGAACGTGAAGGTACCGGTGTTCCACAAGGAGATTTCGGGCAAGACGCGCTGCTACGGCTTCGCGACCACTTCCGGGGAACTGGACTTTGCGCTGGCCGCGTTCGACGAACTGCTCGACCCGCTGTTGATCCTGGCCGAGAAGGAGAAGACTCTTGAGCTGCTGGCCGCCGAAATCGAACGGACCCGCCGGCGCGTCAACGCGCTCGAGTACGTGCTGATACCGAGCATCGCGGAGACAGTGAAGTTCATTAACCTGAAACTGGCCGAAGCCGAGCGCGGCGACCTGACGCGGCTGATGCGGGTCAAGGAAATCATCCGCGGCGAGGCCAGGTAGCAGGAAGATGGCCAGGGCGCGGCGAGGCCGGGCGTGGGTTTTCCTCGTCTGCTGGATTGCGCTCACCAGTTTCGCCCTGACTTTCCCTTTCCACATGAAGCACCCGCCGAAGATGCTGGAACGCGGGGGCGACAAGGTAATTCATACGTCACTTTTCACGGTCATGGGCATCGCGGCGCAGGCGGCAGCGCCGTGGGTTTCGCTGCTGGTTACCGCGCCGCTCGCGGTCGGCCTTGAACTCCTCCAGCAGAAGATTCCCGGGCGTTCGTACGACATCACTGACATGCTGGCAAACATCGTCGGCATGTTTCTCGGCGTGGCGTCGTTTGAGCTGTCACGGAGACTGGTGACATGACCGCCCCGAAGCAGTCTCGGCCCAAGGGCACACAGGACTTCGTACCGCCTGATTCGGAACGGAGACGGCGGGTCGAAGGCGTGTTCCGGCATCTGGCCGAATGCTATGGCTACCAGGAAATCATCACGCCGACGTTCGAGCACACGGCCGTGTTCGTGAAGTCGTCGGGCGAGGGCTCGGACGTGGTCACCAAGGAGATGTACTCTTTCAAGGACCGCGGCGACCGGGACCTGACGCTGCGGCCGGAGGGCACGCCCGGGGTCGTGCGCGCGGTGATCGAGAACCGGCTACGGATTCCCTGCCGGTTGTACTACGTCGGCCCGTTCTTCCGTTACGGCCGACCCCAGAAGGGACGCTTCCGCGAGTTTGGCCAGCTCGGGCTCGAAGCGCTGGGTGAGGCGAGCCCGCTTGTGGATGCCGAGATTATCTACTTCGGCGCTGGTTTCTTCGAAGACCTCGGGATCCGCGATTGCCTGGTCCAGGTCAATTCAATCGGCTGCCGTGCGTGCCGGCCGGCGTACCGTGAAACGCTCCGGAGCTTCCTCCTCGCCCGGAAGGAACGACTCTGCGCGGACTGCCAGGTGCGCATCGAGCGAAACCCCCTCCGGGTCTTTGACTGCAAGGTCGAGACCTGCCGGCTGGCGGTGCAGGACGCGCCCACGCCCCGGCAGTATCTATGCACGGACTGCGAACAGCATCATGAGCAAGTCCTGTCGGCGTTGAACCGGCGCGGCCTGCGCTATGAGGCCAACGACCGCCTGGTGCGCGGGCTCGACTACTATAACCGGACCACGTTCGAGTACATCTCGGCGTCCCTCGGAGCGCAGGACAGCCTCGGCGGCGGCGGGCGCTACGATTACCTGGTTGAAGAGTTCGGCGGACCCGATACGCCCGGGGTGGGCGTCGCCATCGGGCTCGAGCGGACGCTGCTGGCCGCGCCGGTCACGGCGACGCCGGCACGCCGGCACAGCACGTTTGTCGTCTGGTTGACCGAGGCCGAGCGGGACGCGGCGCAAGAGCTGGCCGACCGGCTGCGGGCGGACGGCATCGCCGCGCAGGTTGACTACGACGCGCGCAAGGTTAAGGGGCAGTTCAAGTCGGCGGATGCGGCCCAGGCCGCCTGCTGCATCATCATCGGACCGGACGAATTGGCCAAGGGAGTCTACTCACTCAAAGACCTGGCGACCGGCGAGCAAAGCGAAGTTGCGTCGGACGCCGTCAGCGAAGCCGTCCGTGCCCTGTTCCGCGACTAGCGGCAGGCCATTCTCCCCCGGGCTCAGAAATAGTGAGCTGTGAATGGTGAATAGTGAAAGACGAATTCGGATTTCACAACTCTCAATTCTCTATTCACTATTCTCCTCAGGTTGTGGCGGCGAGCGCGTACTCGGTGAGCTGGAGTTCGCAGCCCGCGTCAAGCAGCGCCACCGCCGCAGTCCAGCGCCCGCCCGGCGACGCGGGCAGCGTCAGCTCCAGTTCCGCGGTGCCCGTCTCGTCCTTGACGCCCAGGTGTTCCTTCGCTTTCAAAATGCCGGCATACTTCGGGCCGCCGAGCAGTGAAATGTCCGGCTCGTCGCCCCGGGGCCAGGCCAGCAGGAATACGTGGCACCGGCCGCTCTTCTTCATCTCCCAGTCGTAGTCGAACACGATCTTGCCGGCCGGGCCGCGCAGGAACGGAACCGTCAGCTTCAATTCGGCCAGCGACTGGGCGCCCGGTGTCGCGCCCTTCGGTGGGAGCGGGTTCCGGGCCGCAGCCAGCGGGAGCATGACGCCGGGTAGCGCGCTGAAGTCGGCCACCGGCGAGTCAGGGGCCGGCGTGCGACTTGTTATGGTGATTTCGAACTTCGGCTCGTCCTGTTTCTTTTCAGCGTCTTCCTGTCGTACCGCGGCCAGCCATTCGTCATAGTCTCGATCGCCCTTCGATACGGCATGGCGCTCGCACATCGGCATCAGGTTGTCCACCGATGTCCGGCCGCCGGCCAGGAACGACTGGCGGTGCACCAGCCTCTCGCACTCGTGATAGCAACCGGGCACAGAACAGATCGTACCGCGCAGCGCGGCAACCGCTTCTTCCATCTCTTTGGGCCACTTCTCGCAGTCAACGTAGGCATACCGGTCTTCGTGCGGCGTAGGCGGGTAATGAGTCCGTGCGCACAGGCGGCAGACGACCTCGCCTTCGCGCACTCGCCACTCGGCCGAAGTCGGCCGGTGGCAGTCAGGACAGTTGTAATTCCACAACATGGTTCCCTCCGCGGGTAAGGGGCATGGCATCTCGGGTCATCATGGTTACGTTTTCCTCAAGATATGATGACCGGAGATAGCCCGCTGTCAAGACAGGCAGCGCGCTACGCGCGAGTTACCAGTTTCCAGTTTGCAGTCCCCAGTTAATAACCAGACCCTAAGCGCCAACGACCGTTCAGGCCCGAATGCCGAATGGCCTGACTTCGTGCCCATCTTTCCGGTCATCTGCGTTCATCTGTACTACAAGTCCGCAAGATCGTCGTTTTCGCGAAGATGTTTTCTCGGTTGCTCCTGTCTCGCGTGCTTCGCGTCTTCGTGGCAGATTCCGCCTCGGGGCATTCTGCATTTTGATATTTGCATTTTGCACTTTGACTTGCGCGTCCTACGCGCGCTGTGGTTGATTCTTCTCGTGTTTCGGCGGTGGTGAATTCCGGCCTGCCGACGCCGTTTCAGTCCAGCGGCGCCGGTTCGTGGAAGGTGTAGCCGCGCGCCGCGTGCCATGCGCGGGGATCCGAGAAGTAGCGGGTGACCTCTTCATACTCGTCGTCGGTCAGGAAGCTGATTTCGCGGGGAATCTTGAGGGACAGTGCCGCATCGCGGTTCGTGAGTGAATCGAGCTTCACGCCGGCCTGCGCAAGGTCGGTACTGCCCTGCTGCTGCCGGTCAAAGACGACGAAGCAGGCTTCGACCCTGCCGCCCCATTCCCGGATTTCCCGGATCACGCGGGTCTTGGTCCAGCCGTGGACCAGCGTGTCGTCCACGAGCAGCACCCGCTTCCGGAAGAGCTCGTGGCTCTTGATACCCTCGAACGGACTCGCTTCGGGGTAGCGCCGGGTGCGCCGCGCGTAGAACATCGGTTTGGCCAGCTTCTGGGCCATGACCGCGGCGATGGCGATCGAGCCCGACTCGATGCCGCAGACGACGTCGAATTCAAGGTTGCGGACGAGAAGTGCCGCCGACGAAAGCACAAAGTCATTCACCGCCGGGTAGCTGGCGAGGCCCTTGACGTCGATGTAGATGGGGCTGTAGTTCCTGCCCTCGTCGACCTTGAATAGCGGGCGCAGGTCGCCGAGTGTGACCTTGATTGCGCCGATTTGCCAGAGCACGGCGGCAACCGTTTCGTCCAGGTTGCCCGACATCACGCGGCGGATGAGACCGAGGTCCGGCGTGACGATCCGCTGCTCGCGCATCAGGCGGTAGAACTTGTCGGCCTCATCTTCGTTCAACTCGAGCGCGAGCCTGGTCTCGTCGACGTCATAGACGACGTGGAAGCGGCCGAGTTCGCGGTCGCCGCCCAGCAGGGCATAGCTCTCGGCGTTCGCTTCCCGCTGCCGCGGGCCGAGCCGGCATGCAGCCTGGTTGATCTTGGAGCGGTAGGTCGCAAACAGGTCTTCGGCGAGTGAGGCGACTTCGTCGTATTCGAGAATGTAGGGCGTGCTCGCCCGCATCACCGGGCCGGCGCACTCGATTTCCTTGAGCGGGACCTGATTAAGCTTCATTGCCGCCCGGCGCTCGCGGGTGCCGTGTCCGGCCCGCTAGGGGCGGCGAGCAGCCTTGAACGCCTGGAACTTCGCGCTGTAGAAGAAGTTCCAGAGCGCGCGGCACTTCCGGCGCAACTCGGCAAACGAGCCTCGGTTCTCGATCACGAAGTCGGCCTTGCGCCAGATCTTTGCGTCCGGCGGCTGAAGCTTGAGGCGCGCGACCACGTCATCTTCCTTCATGCCGGCGTCGACCTGCCGCTTGATCTTGAGGCGGTCGGCGGCCGTCACGAGGATGGCTACGTCGACCTCTTTGTCCAACCCCCAGGCAAATAGCAGCGCCGCGTCGACCACGACGAGGCCTTTCCGGTTACGGTCCATCTCCTTGCGCACTCGCTTGAGCAAGGCGGGGTGGACGATCGCGTTCAGTTTGGCGAGGTTCGCTTTGCTCGCGAACGCCAGCTTGCCCAAAGCCCGGCGGTCGATGTTGCCGGGCTTGGTCAGAATCGCGCGGCCAAAGGTCTTGACCAGGCGGCGGTACTCATCCGTCCCCTTGGCGAGGATTGACCAGCCCATCTCGTCCGCGTCGATGATCTTCGCGCCGTAGCGCTTGAGTTCGCTCGCAACCGTGGACTTGCCGGAGCCCATGTTGCCGCCGATTCCAACGAGCAGTCGGTCCTGCGAAAGTTTCCTGTCAAACATGGAGATCCATCCCTGTTTATAGAACCTTTGCTTCTTCGCGCAGCAGCCGCGCCAGTTCAGGCACGACCTGTTCCGGCTCACCTTCAAGCACCCGTCCCGGCTTGCGGCCGGGCGGCAGCCGGTCTTCGATGTACGCGAGGCGCCGGGTCAGTGCTGCCTGGTCAATCCCCAGTTCGGCTGCGGCCAGCACCGGTATTTCCTTCTTCTTTGAAGCCATCATCCCTTTGAGGGTCGGGTAGCGCGGTTCGTATGAGCCCTTTTGCATCGTGGCGAGGCAGGGGAAAGGGGCGTGGACGACCTCGGTCGCGCCTTCGACCTCGCGCCGGGCCACGACGCTGCCCGAAGCAAAGTCGACCTCGAGCTCGGCCACGACCGAGACGTGCGGAATCCCGAGGAAATGGGCAATTGCCGGGGGCACGGCAGCCAGGTCGTCGTCAACCGCTTGTTTCCCGCAAAGGACCAGGTCGAACGGCTGGTGCTGAACCGCGGCGGCCAGCAGCCGGCCCACGGCCAGGGCATCAACGCCGTCGAACTCAGGAGCGGTAAGCTGAATCGCATTGTCTGCGCCCATTGCCAGTGCGGTCCGGAGCGCGGTCTTCACCCGTTCCGGGCCGAGCGAAATCACGGTGATTATTCCGGTGCCGGCCTTTTCCTTGAGGCGCAGGGCCGTCTCAAGCGCGTACTCGTCGTAGGGATTGATGACCCACTCCATCTCGGTCGCGTCAACGAAACCGGTCTGGGTATTCACCCGGATTTTCGTCTCGGTTGACGGAACCTGCTTGACGCAGACCGTTATATTCACTGCCAGGGCTTCACCAGCAGGCACGCGTTGTGCCCGCCGAATCCGAACGAATTCGACAGCGCGGCCCGAATCCGGCAGTCGCGCGCCGCGTCCTTGACGAAATCGAGATCCACCCCGTCGTCCGGGGTCACGTGGTTCACGGTCGCATGCACCCGCCGATGCTTCACCTGCAGCGCCATCGCCACGAACTCCATCGACCCCGCCGCGCCAAGCCCGTGTCCAATCATCGACTTGGTCGAGTTCACGGCAAGCTGCTTCGCATGGTCGCCGAACACGGCGTACAGTGCCTTCACCTCGGACGCATCATTCAAAGGCGTCGAAGTACCATGGGCGTTCACGTAGTCGATGTCCCCGGGCGCGAGACCGGCCTCGGCAATCGCCTCCCGCATCACCGCGGTCGCGCCCAGCGCATCCGGGTCCGGGGCGGTGATATGGTAAGCGTCAGCCGTCGCGCCGTACCCGGACAGTTCGCAGTGAATCTGCGCTCCGCGCCGGCGGGCGTGCTCAAGTTCTTCGAGGACGACAATGCCAGCGCCCTCACCCATCACGAACCCGTCCCGGTCCCGGTCAAATGGCCGGGAGGCTTTCTCCGGCTCCGAGTTCAGCTTGGAAAGAGCGCCCATGTTGCAGAATCCCGCGATGGTGAATCGTGAGATCGCGGCCTCGCCGCCCCCGGCAACCATCACGTCGGCGTCGCCGTGCATGATGTGACGGAATGCGCTGCCGGTCGCGTGCGCGGCGGACGCGCAGGCCGAGGTTATATCGTAGTTCGGACCACGCAGGCCGTAGGCGATAGCAATCTGGCCGCAGGCCATGTCCGGGATCATCATGGGGACGAGCAACGGGGACACGCGCCGCGGGCCTTTCGTAAGAAACTGGGCGAACTGGGCCTCCCAGGACTGGATGCCGCCCATGCCGCAGCCGGTGATAACGCCGATCCGGCTCCGGTCCTCCTTCTCGAATTCGATCTTCGAGTCCCTGACCGCCTCGTCGGCCGCCCAGAGGCCAAGCTGAACGAACCGATCGGTCCGCTTCACCAGCTTCGCGTCCAGCCGCTGGGTCGGATCGAACCCCTTGACCTCGGCGTCGATCTTCACCTCGAGGTCCGAGGTATCAAACGCGGCGATCAGGGCCGCGCCGCTCTTGCCGGCGACGAGGCTCTGCCAGAAAGTCGGAACGTCGTTACCGATGGGTGTGACCACGCCCATCCCGGTAACCACTACCCGCCGGCGACCGCTCTGGTTGCTCATTGGCAGTTCAAGGTCGGGGAATTCCGACTACTTCTTTTCGGCTATCTTCTTCTGCAGGTACTCGGCGGCCTTGCCGACTGTCACCAGTTGCTGCGAGTCCTCGTCCGGGATTTCGACCGCGAACTTCTCCTCGAACGCCATGACCAGCTCGACGATATCGAGCGAGTCCGCGCCCAAGTCGTCAACGAAATGAGCGCTCTCAGTGACTTTCTCCGGCGTTACGTGCAACTGTTCGACTATGATGTTCTTGACATCGTCTATCAGCGCCATCTATTTCCTCCTTAAGGATTCAGGCCTGCGCAGCAGGCCGTTATTGGCAACTGCACTCCTAGCGTAGCAGTCTATCAATCTGCCCGCTAAAGTCAAATTCAGGCGGGCTTTAGCGCGGCAGGTGCAGTAGCTTTAGTCCGGAAAACGGGTCGGGTTTCCGGCTGAGTCGTCGCGCACCGGGAACCAGCGCAACCTCCAGCGTGACCGTGACTTTGCCGGAAAAGAGATGCCCGGCAAAGGTCACGAGCCGGGGCGTGCTGATGACCGCGTGGATGTGGCACACCGGGTTCCTGCCGTCCCACGTCACGTTGCCGACCAGGGCTGCGACCTCGTGGTCGCTCCGAAACGTCCGCTTGTGATAGACGCGCGTCTTCGGGTTGAAGCACCCCAGCGTGATATCCTCGGCCGCGCCGATTGCGGTCAGGAACCCGGACTTGATGCGCCGGCGCCGGACAAAGTCGGCGATGGTCGCGACAATCTCCTCGCCCGGCATCAGCCGCAACTGCCAGTACGCACCATTGCGGACAGCCGTCATGCTTCCTCCGTCTCCGCTGCCTTTTTCATTTCCCCTTTCCCCTTCTCTTTCTTGATGTACCTGCACTTGGGATACCCGGTGCAGGCCACAAATGGTCCGAACCGGCCTTCCCGTTCGGCCAGCGGCTTGCCGCATTGCGGGCATTTCTCGTCGAGCAGCCTGGGTGGG
>CAZQZR010000099.1:0-11978 GCA_964597845.1 uncultured bacterium
TCATCAGAACTCTCTCATCCCAAACAATCTGTTTACAGCTTTCGATTTCTCTGCGACGCACCCCGCCGCCTTGACATTTCGGCTAACCCTGCCTATCATACCTTGATGGTAGACACAAAACCCCGCCCGGCCTTGACGGATTCGGAGTTAAGTAATGTCCCCGAAATCCCGGCCCAGCGGCGCGAGGGTTCACCCCGTGAGGCAGGGGGCGCTCTTGTGAAAAGGGGGATGGACTAATGCTTCGAGTACACTTGGTCCAGATGGACTACAAGCCGGCCTACTACACGACATCTGTTGACTACTTGGAAGAACCCGTTTGCCTGCTGCCTGGTGACACGCCACTCGGCTTGCTGCGGACAGACCCAGGAGTCGAGAGTCTGCTCGCGAGACTTCGCGATGAGTACCTTCTTCACATCCGTCGCAAGGCCAGTCGAATCGCTGAGTCGTGCGCCCAGCGGGGGGCCAACATAGTGGTATTTCCGGAGTACTCGATCCCTCCAGAATCGCTGCCCGAGTTGGCCGCTGTCGCGAAGAGAACCGGTATGTGCATCGTCGCTGGCACGCACAGAGTCCGACCGGACAGGGACCGGTCCATCTACGAAGGGCTATCTCTGCCGCTCCAGAGTCTGATTGCGGGGTCCGCCTGCGCACCCGTCCTCATGCCCGACGGAACCACACGAGTGGTCAGCAAGTCGCGAGCCTCAAAGTGGGATTCCGATTTGGCAATACCGAGTGATATTCCGACACCTCTACGGGTCTCAGTCGCAGGCCAGAATCTCGTGATGGCTGTACTGGTGTGCGTTGACTCGCTGCACCCCGACGTACTTGGAAAACTATGGGGGGACAAAGACAACTTACCATCGTTGGTGGTCTGCCCCTCCTTTTCGCCGACGACCGAACCGTTTCGCAGCCTTGGCGTCCTTACGTCGTACAACGAAGCACTATTTGCATTTGCGAACTCAGCCGCATTCGGAGGCACGACGTTCGCCATCCCGGCACCATGGCAGGCACCCTCCGCTGCGGCAGCACTAGCCAGCGATATAGTGCCGAGGGACGCGGAGGCCGTGTTGGAGGTTGACATTGACCCCAGCAGGTTCAGCGCCAAGAGAGGATCCACTGACACCAAGAGTGGTTGCAGTGCCTGCCGGTCGCTACCCATCGTTTTTGAAGCATCGGCGACGTGGCTGCCTCGATATGATTCACTCAGACGCGAGATGGCAGAGTGGCTCAAGTCACCCAGCACCAAAGACGCACAGGAGTGGCTGGACATCTACCTGACCGAGGAGGCGGCGGGGCTGCCGGTACTCGTGGGGAAGTCCGTGAAGCATCTCCGCCATGCCCTCCTTCCGTTCTACTCCGGGGATCCGCTGACTGTGCAGGACGCAACCGAACTCGTGGTGCTGCCAAAGGAAATCAGCAGCACACGCATTACTTGGGCGAGGGATGTCCGCGACGCAATCCGACTTGTGACTGAGGCACTCACAACGGGGAGCATGGACCAGTTTGAGACTATGACCGGCTGCCTGAGGAACCTCAAACTCCGCGAGTCGACGCTGCCCTTCGTCGCACCGACATCAACCCCCTACGCCACGCCCGAAGTCGCTCCTCCCGCCGGCTTCAATGGAGATCAGCTGCTGCTGGAGAGTTTCCAGGACAGGGGCTCGACCATCGACCGCATGAAGGGTTTCCTGGGCGCGGAGCCCATCCGGGCCATCGTAATCACTGGCGCCGTGGGTGTTGGCAAGACCGACCTTGTGAATACAACGATACGCAAGGTTCTGGCTGACTGGGAGATCCTGCGGGTTCCGATCCCCCCAGGGGCCACGTTCGCCAGAGTCCTCGCCGACATCGCCTATCGCGTCGGTCTCGCACTCGACCAAGATTCCCTTGCTGGCGTAACGCAGAACGTCTTCAAGGGGAAAATCAGGGCGGTACTAGGCAAGTTCTTCAGCCAGCCAAAAAGGGTCCTCCTCTTGGACGACCTATACCTCGTTCTCAAGACCAAGAACGCTCGCGACTTCGCTCAGATGGACAGTTTCTTTGAGGAAGTATCGACTCCTCCGAAGTTTGCGGGCGGACGGGTGTTCATCGTGAGTAGCCTTCACCCTCCGGACCGCTGGCTCGTTCACAGTGGCGTGGCGCACCTGCACGTGGCGCCACTTGAGGAGAAGTATGTGGGCCGTGTCGTTGAGTACCACATGCGCCGCGTCGGTCTGACGAAGGGAGAGGAAGTTCCTGTTGCGCCAAGGGAACTCTTGGACATCGTGGGCGGCCATCCGCTGTCGGCAAAATTGGCGGTGGAAGCGATGCGGGGCAGGAGCGTCGAGGAGCTGAAGAACGCCGTAGCACGGTCGGAAGTCACTGGGCACGTAGCGAGAGAGTTGCTCAGGGAATTGCTCAAGATGGTACCCCTGACCCCCGGCGAGAAAGAGGCCATGGTCAGGCTGTCGGTGTTCAGGCTCCCGACGGAGTACAACATGCTCTCAAAGTGTGGTGTTGCGGCTGATGCTCTGGCTGCTCTGAAAGACCGTTGTGTGGTGGGGTTCGACGGAAGAAGGGTCGAACTCCACGAGGCGATACGCCGTCATTTCTACGCCCAAGCGGCGGAGTCACCTGTTCTCCCGGCCTTCCACCGTGCGGCTGCTAGCTACTACAGCCAACTCTACGAGAGCAGTAAGCACACTGGCCATACTGACCCGACTGTCATTGCTGAACTCGCCCATCACCTCACGATGGCTGGGGATATCGACGCCGCAGTGGACTTCAGGCTGATGGTGGTGGAGGAGATCAAACCTATGGCACGGCAACTCTACAAAGACTACAGACACTATGCCCGTGCGCTGGAGTTGTACAAGCTCGTCGCAGAGGTCGTCCCCGACGATGTGCAGGTATCGGCGTATATCGGTCGCTGCTACGCAAGACTCGACCGCTGGCAGGACAGCGACACTGCGTTCAACCGTGCAATCGAGATCGCGTCTAAGGCGGGCAGACCCGTATGGTGGATTTACCGCGATTGGGGACACATCAAAGCCCGCTTCGATCTCTATCCAGAAGCCGAGAAACTTCTGGAAACTGCTGCTCGAACGAACCAGAGTGACCCTTCCATAAAGGCAACACTGGCCTACATACGTTGGCACCAGGGAGACCGGGAAGCAGCCTGCAAGTTATTCGAGGAAGCGCTGGGGCTCAACACCTATCACCAATACACGCTCACCTACTACCCGAAGCTGCTCCACGCCATGGGAGAACACGAATGGGCGAACGCGCTGTCGGAGCGGCTTGCTGCCATTGAGAGTGACGCAACACACGTCGTCCCAGGCGAGTTTGACATAGACGCTGACTACGACGACCTCTAGAAGTACCGGCTTCGGAGATTCTGCCGATGGCTATCGCAGGGATAGGAATGTCGCGCCCGGCACGGACCCCTGCCGGGCCGACGCGCGGGCGGCGTCTCCGTTGCCGTCAGCAGTCGCCGTGGGACGGCGAGGTTAATCAGACGAAGAGACCCTTCGACTCGTTCGACTCCCTCAGGGCGACGCGGCGTCGGTTAGCAGTGAACAGTTAGCCGCGCCTCCGACGCACCCCGCCGCCTTGACATCCCGGCTCGCAGAAGTAGTATTCGCTTGATGGTGGAACCCTTAAACCCCGCCCTGCAGGCCTGGTGTGGATTGGGTTTGATGACCCTGAAATCCCATGTCCGCAACTTGCCGAAGGAGTAATACATGATGCAGAATCGGAAGATCACAGTGAAGTGCCCATTCACCAAGGACACCTGCCTTGGCGAGCAATGCGCAGTCTTCTATGTCAACGAGAAGATCGCGAGCAGGCAAGGCTGGTGTGCACTCCGGGATGTCGGCCACGTGGCAGCCAACCTACAGAGCATAGTCGCGGCGCTGCACGTGCCGCGCACCCGGTAGGCTGCCCGTCATCCCCGCCCGCGAGTCCTGGAATCCAGCCATGGGCAGCCAAAGAGAACCCGTCCACGCAGGCCCGCTGTCACCGGAGGACAAACGGCTCCGGGAAGCCCTTCGCGCTCTGGCCAAGGTTCTAGGCGAGCACCACCAGGCAGTAGACTCGCTCAGGTGCTTGGTGAGGAAGGCGCTTCTCACCCTGAAGCCGGGCCGTCGCCCCATTTCCCGTTGCGAACTCGAAGCGGCCTTGAACGACAATCGCGGCAACGTCACGCTCACGGCAGCAAAACTCAAGACCCGGAATTCCCGGGTTCGACGACTCATGGCCCGCTATGGTCTGCGACGTACCGACCACACCGACGCGCCCAGGACGATTCTTCGCCCGGAACTCGAGGCGGCAATTGAGGCCAACCACGGCAACATCTCGCGCACGGCACGGGGACTCCGTGTCCGACTCGCAGAGGTTCTGCGACTCATGCGCCGCTACGATCTGGTGCGCGCGGACTACGTCGATACTCGCCCGATCCTCCGTCCGGAACTCGAGGCGGCGTTGAGGGCGAGCTGCGGCAATATCTCGCACGCGGCACGGGGACTCAAAGTCCAACGTCGTCAGCTTCAACGACTCGTGACCCGCTATGGTCTGCTGCGCGCGGACTACGTCAACGCGCCCGAGACTTCCGGACCACGAATCCCGGAGACGCAATAAACAAGTCCTGACGCGCGCCGCGTCTCCTCTGCCAACGCGCCTCCGGCGCGAGTTATCAGTTCCTAGTTCATAGTCCCTAGTCCCCCGTCCCTAGTCCCTGCCGCCCATGTCACGCGGTTCATTATGATGAACCACGGCCTGTCGGTGGTCAGCCGTAGGCCGTAGGCCGTAAGCTGTCGGCCGCATAACCCCGCCGATTTGACATCCCCGCCCGCGAGTCCTAAGATGTCGGTGATGGCGGACGATAGCGGCGCACCAGGAAAGCCCATCTGGAAGAGACCGCGTGGATGGGTAGCGCTGGTCGTGCTGTTCGTGATAGCGTCAATGGTCGGCCTCGTCGCCGGCAAACATGTCCGGGCGCGGCGCGAGTTCGACCGGGGAGTGGCGGACGGTGAGAGGCAGGCCTGGCACGACCGCGACCTGCACGCGTACCAGGCGGAGATGTCGCTGGTCGGCCTCAGCTCGGACCGCTATCCTTCCGGCTCGGGATGCTACATCGCCCGCTACGACCTGAGCACGCGTATCGACACGTCGATTACAGGGAAGATAGTAGTCCGGAAGCTCCCGCGCTTCTCGCCTTTCATGCAGATGGCATCCGGCCGTTACTATCGGTTGCATGGCGACGGGACTGTAAGTTACCGGGACCGATAGACCATGCCTGATACTCCTGCCGACAACGAAGAGCCGACGCCCCGGCTCGCGCGGATACTGCAACGGGTTGCAGGTCCCGTTCTTATGGTCGCTGTCGCGCTTCTCGCAGTCGAGTTCGGGTTATGGAGAGGCTCCCAGCACAGCGGGTCGAACGACTACGGGCGGTACTACAAGAGCGGGTTTTCCGCAGGATACGACCGCAGCGTCCGGTCTTCGGCGGGCGCAGCCGACCACAGCCAGGGGACGTGGCGCTGCAACGAAGTCATCCTCGACCCAAGGGATGCCCGCCGGGACATTCAGTTGCGCGCATACGACCTGGGCACGTATGGGGACGTCACGGTGAGAACGGGTTGGTGCATCATCAAGGTTGCCGTGGTGCCTGACTCCGGGCCGGACGATTACATTGCCGGGCATGTCCCCGGGTGCGCCTATATCGAGGACTACTGTCAGATGCTGCATTCGTACGAGTATGCCGGCCTGCCCGATGGCATATGGTGCAGGTAGCGCGGGCAGCGCATCTGACTAACCGGTCACGGCCGGTGTGACGGACTCCCGAGCACCTCTCCTCCCAGTTGCCGGTTCCCGGTAGCGGAATCCACGCTTCACTCTACTGCTAGCTTCTCACTTCGGCCGCGCCCGGCTTTGTACCACCATGCCTCGGCGGTGGACTTCTATCCCGATTGCCGGGATGCACGCGCGGACTTGACTCCGCCGCGTCGCGTCCTATCTTTTCTTTCCCGAAAGCGAGACAAAAGGAGGTCGCATGTTTGACCAATTGCAGAAACTGCTCGGGCTCGTGCGGGCCGACTATGCCGACCTGCGCTACGAACTGGCGCGGGAGACGAGCATCGATTTCAGCGGCCGCGAGCTTACCGGCCTGTCGGCGAGTTCGACCGACGGTTATGTCTGGCGCGTGCTCGCGAACGGCGGCTGGTCATCGGTCGCCTTCACCAAACCCGAGGACGCGGAGCGGGCCGCCCGCTCGGCCGTGGAGAATGCGGAGTTGCTGGCGCGTGGCGGGGCGCGGCCGGTGCGGCTGGCGTCATCTCCGCCGACCACGGACGAGTTCCACCCCAAGCTGAACGAAGACCCGCGCTCGGTTCCGGTCGAGGCGAAGCTGGACCTGCTCCGCCGGTACAATGGCATCGCGCTCGACCACCCGAAGGTCGCGACCACCCAGGCCACGTACTGGGACCTGACCCGCGACAAGTATTTCGTATCGACCGAGGGCGCGCGGCTGCGCGAGGAACTGGTGACGGCGCGAATCAACGGGGCGGTCGTCGCCAAGGAAGGCAATCTGACCCAGCGGGTGCGGTTCGGGTTCGGCGGCAGCGACGGACTGGCGCGCCTGCGCGGCCGCGAGGCCGAGATGGCCGAGCGGGCGAAAATCTGCGTGGACCTGCTCGGCGCCGAGCCGGTGAAAGGCGGCGAGTACCGGGTGGTGCTCGACCAGTCGATGGCCGGCGTGTTCACGCATGAGGCATTCGGCCATTTCTCCGAGGCCGACATCATCGAGGACAACCCGACGATGCGCGAGAAGATGCGCATCGGGGCGAAGCTCGGCAGCGACGTGCTTTCGATAACCGACGACCCGACGCGGCCGGGCCAACTCGGGTTCTATCGCTACGACGACGAAGGCGTGGCGGCGCGGCCGGTGGCGTTGATGAAGGACGGCGTGCTCACCGGCCGGCTCCACTCGCGCCGGACCGCGGCCGAGTTCGGCGAGCCCATCACCGGCCATTGCGTGGCCCAGGACTACCGGTTTGCACCCATCATCCGGATGGGCTGCATCTTCATTGAGCCGCGCGAGAAGACGAAGGACGAACTGCTGGAGCTGCTGGGTGACGGATTGTACCTGTGCAACCACATGGGCGGCGCGACCATAGGCGAGAGCTTCACGTTCGGGGCCCAGTTCGGGTTCGAGGTGAAGAACGGCAAGCCCGGCCGGATGCTCCGCGACATCAACATCTCGGGCAACCTCTACGCGACCATGAAGAGCATCAGCGCCATCGGCAACGACCTGACCTTGAGCGAGATCGGCGGGTGCGGCAAACAGCAAATGAACTTCCGGTCCTGCAACGGCGGGCCGCACGTGCTGGTCGATAGCCTGGTAGTAGGAGGCAGATAATGGAACGCCTGCTGGAAATCGCGAAGAAACAGGCCGACGCCGTGACCGTGTTCGACCTGAGCTACACCGCCGACCACGTGAGCTTCGACAACGCGCGGCTTAAGCGTGCGGACAGCTTCTTGAACTCGGGTGCGGCCCTGACCGTTGTCAAAGACGGCAAGCAGGGGTTCGCTTTCACGCGTAACCTCATCGACCGCGAAGGTCTGGTGCACGACGCAGTCGCGGCGCTGGCCGGCGGAGTCGAGGCTGCGGGCGACCTGCCGCAGCCGGTGAAGCTGCCCACGCTCGACACTGCGGCCGAGCAGGTGGGCGGTAACGCGGTGCTGGTTGACGAGTGCCGACGGATGACCGACTACCTGTCGAGCCGGGTCAAGGGCCAGGTGAATATCGGGGCGGGACGCATCACCAGCGACCAACGCGTGCTGACGAGCAGCGGCGTGGATGCGCGCTGCCTGACGACAAACTACTACGCCTACGCCGCCGTGCTCTATCCCGGCACCAACGCCAACATCTTTCGGGGGCTCTCGGCCAAGGCATTCGCGCCGTTTCCAGAGAAGGACCTTCAGTTCATCGCCGACACCTACAACGCCTCGGAGAAGGAAGCCAAAGCCGTGTCCGGCCGGACCCGGGTGCTATTCCTCCCCCACACGGCTTACGCGCTGGTCTGGCGTCTGATTGAGGCGACGCACGCCCGGAACGTGTACGAGAAGGTATCTCCCCTGACCGGCCGGATCGGAGAGCAGGTACTGAGCGACAAGCTCACGCTCAAGGATGAACCGCTGAACGACAGCCTGCCCGGGGCGCGCGCGTTCGACGACGAAGGCACGCCCTGCCGGGGCCTGATGCTGTTCGAGCGCGGCGTGCTGAAGGGCTTCTACAACGACCGGTTCTACGCCCACAAGACCGGGACCGAGCCGACCGGGCACGGATGGCGCGACGACGTCACGTCGCGGCCCGAGCCGTCGCTGGCGCATCTGACGATCGTACCGGGCGAGCACTCGTTCGAGCAGATATTGAAGTTGATGGGCCGGGGCGTCGTCGCGGTGATGGCGCTGGGCGCACATTCGGGCAACCGGCTAAACGGCGACTACTCAATCGGTCTCGCGCCCGGGCTTTGGGTCGAGGACGGAGCGATCGTGGGTTTGGTCAAGGACTCACTGGTCTCGGGCAACGTCTACGAGGACCTGAAGAAAGTCATCGCGGTCGAGGACCGGGCGCACGATGCACCGATGGGTCGGTTTCCATCCCTCCTGCTCGACGACATCAGCTTCACGACCCGCACCTGACCGACGTTCGCGAAAGTTGAGGGGCGGCTCGAAGCCGCCCCTCGCTAGTCAGGCTTGGGACACGATCCGAAATCCTCCGGGGATTTCGGTCATGTCCCTCGCGTGTCTATTTCAGCCCGAGGATGTTGTGCTTCTCGCCGACGCCGCGGGGCCCACGGTTCTCAATCTACAGTTCGATCGTCTGGTTTGTCTCCGGCATCAGCACGTGCGCGCCGGCAATCTGCGCGGCGAACGCCTTCATGGCCTGTTCTTCGCCGTGCACGAGGATCGTCGTACTGGCGTTGGTTTTGGCGTGCCAGGCGAGGAGTTCGGCCTGGTCGGCGTGGGCGGAAAACCCGCCGATCGTGTAGATGCGCGCTCGAACCGGGATTTCGTCGCCGAACAGACGCACGTTCCTTGCGCCATCGATGATCTGTCGTGCCAGCGTACCTTTGGCCGCGTATCCCACGAAGAGGACGCTGGCCTCCGCCCGGCCTATGTTGTGACGAAGATGATGACGCACGCGGCCACCGGTGCACATCCCCGACCCGGCCATGATGACGGCGCCGCTGGTGACGCTGTTAATCGCCATAGAATCAGCCCGTTCGCGAGTGAATTGAAGACCGGGGAGACCGAAGGGATCGCGCCCCGACTTGAAGAAGCTGCCGACCTGGGCGTTGTAGCACTCCGGGTGATGCTCGAAAATCTCGGTCGCTGAGATCGCCATCGGTGAATCGAGGAACACCTTCATCGAAGCCGGCACGTGAGTCTGCTCCAGGCCGTCCCGCAGGAAGTAGAGCAGTTCCTGCGCGCGCTCAAGCGCAAAGGTCGGAATGATGACGTTGCCGCCGCGATGGAAGGTCTCGGTCACCACGCGGTAGAACTCTTCCACCGAAGCCGGCAGCGGCTTGTGCCGGCGGTCGCCGTAGGTCGTCTCCATGACGACGACGTCCGTCGCGACCGAGACCGGGTCACGGAGCAGCGGCCGCCCGGCGTTGCCGATATCCCCGGAGAAGAACACGCGGCGGCGCGCGCCTTGCTCCTCGAGTTCCAGCAGCAGGCTGGCCGAGCCGAGGATATGGCCGGCGTCGACGAATGTCACGCGCACGCCCGGAACCAGGTCCAGTGGCTTCCCATAGACCGCGACGCGCCCGAAGTAATCCAGGCTGTTGAGTGCGTCAAGCAGTCCGTAGAGTATCTCGTTCGCTTTGGCGCCCGGTGGCCGTGCATGGCGGGAGCGGTAACGCGCCTCTTCCTCCTGCAAGTGCGCGGAGTCCAACATGACCAGGCGGGCCAGCTCCCGCGTTGCGGCAGTCGTGACGACCTCGCCGTGGAACCCGCGTTTCACCAGCAGCGGCAGGCGTCCGCAGTGGTCGAGATGGGCATGAGTCAGGAGGACGACGTCGATTGCCGCAGGGTCAAAGCCGAAAGGTTCGCTGTTGTCTTCGGCGAGCTCGCGCCCACCCTGGAACATGCCGCAGTCAACCAGGATGCGGCGGCCGGCGCACTCGACCAGATGGCAGGAACCGGTCACGTCCCGGTCGGCGCCCTGGAATGACAGTTTCATGGGGACATCCTTTCCAGCGGCATTTCGTTGAGGTTGTACCAGTGGAGGATGCCGCTCCATATTTCCTCCGCCGTTTCCGCGTACCAGAAGAGTTCCCGGTCCTCCGGGTCAATCACTCCTTCCGCGACGAGGAAGTCGATGTTGATTGCCTGACGCCAGTATTCTTCCCCGACCAGCACAATCGGCAACGGCTTGATCGTGCGAGTCTGCACGAGAGTAAGGGCTTCGAACAGCTCGTCGAACGTCCCGTACCCGCCCGGGAAAGCAACCAGCGCCCGGGCCCTCATCATGAAGTGCAGCTTGCGCAGGGCGAAGTAGTGGAAGCTGAAGCAGAGGCCGGGCGTGACGTACGGATTCGGGTACTGCTCGTGTGGCAGGCGGATGTTCAGGCCGACCGACTTCGCCCCCGCATCGCTGGCCCCGCGGTTTGCGGCCTCCATGATTCCCGGCCCGCCACCAGTCATCACGACAAGGTCTTGAATCCCGAAGTCCGGCCCGCTGCGTCCGACCAGACGGCCGAATTCACGGGCAACGTCATAGTAGTGGCTCTTGGCGAGCAGACGCTCCACCACCGCGATGCGGCGCGTAAGCTCCGCGTCAGCAGGTTCGCTCGCCTGGGCCGCGCGCAGCGTCGCCAGTTCGCGCTGGGTAGCGGCCGTCTCCCGGATGCGGGTCCCTCCGAAGACGACAATCGTCTGCCGGATGGCTTGCTGCTCCATCAACGTCTCGGGCTTGAGATAGTCGAGCTGCAGGCGCGGGCCGCGGGCCTCACTGCTGTTCAGGAACTCGACGTCCTCATCCGCCATCCGGTAGCTGGAGCTTCCCAGTATCGCCTTGATTCTCTTTTCCGCCTCGGGGTCCTCGGCAATCGGTTTGGGCTGTTGCGAGGGCAGCGGTTCGCGGCGCCGGGTCGGATTCGGCGGCTGTGGTACATTCTGTGGTACCTTCTGCGTTTTGGGGCGTTCAGACATGGGAACCTCGCTCTCTTGATCGTCGAATACAGTCATCCCGGTCCGCCCCACTTCCGTTTGCGGTCGCGTGTCGTGGTCTATTGCCGGTGCTCAATGAGTTTGTCCCTGGTCCGAGCCTACCCCTGGTGCCGGGTCGATGCCTTGAACGGCATGTATAGCGGGCATATCCCGATTACGCTCGTGAGAACGAGTACGGCGGCCGCTATCCCAAATACGACCAGCCATGTGCCTGAGATCACTTTGGTCACGCCCAGCACGACTACCACTGCAGCAAGCAGCACCCGGATGATTCTATCCACTGTTCCCATGTTCTTATTCACCAGTAGCTCCTCAGCATTTGCGTAACTCTACTTCTCCCATCTTTGTACAACCTACGTGGGTTCCGAGTCGTCCGGCGCTTGCCCGCCGCCATTCAACACTACATTCATTTGACTGCGGCCGCGGCCCGTCGGTTCAGGGCGAGACAACCCGGCGCAGGAAGAATCGAGGGGCGGTGAGCCGCCCCTCTTTGAGTCGGAAGTGCCGTGCTATCTCAGCACGTAGCTGTCGTGCTTCTCGCCGGCGCTACGAGGTCGCCTTGACCCGATCGTCCTGTGTCATACCGGCCAGCCGCTCGACTTCCGTGACCTCCAACTTCAGCCCGTTGGCCACCCGCGTTCCGTACTCTTTGTCGGCCTTGAAGAACAAAGCTGACTGACGCAACTGGATGCGCTTCTGCGCCCCGCCGAGGTGGGCGACGATGTTGCCGACCAGGTGCTCGCGCGCGGTGTCATCCATGA
>CAZQZR010000100.1:0-11957 GCA_964597845.1 uncultured bacterium
CAGCGCCCGGCCCTCGTCTCGCAACAGCCGTCGCTCCGGCCCTTGTCCCAGCACCCGTCACAGTGCCCGGTCCTTCCCTCGCAACAGCGGCCGCTCCACCCCTCGCTACATCATCCGCAACAGCAGCCGTTCCTGCTCCTGTAACAGTACGCTCGCCGGTCGTGGAAGCAAGAACCCGCCCGCGCGTCAGGAAGCACTCATCGCGTCGCCGCGATTACGAGTCTCTTCCCCGTCCGAGCCCTAAGCTGTTAGCTGCAAGCTGTCGGCTGTCATCATCGTCTCGAACATCACGACCGTCTTGTCACGCCGCGCCTTGCCCCCCAGCGATAGACCAGCACCGAGAGGGCCAGCCAGATGCTGCCGAGCAAGTACGCCGCGACCACATCACTGGCCCAATGCTGCCCGAAGTAGATGCGTGACGGCCCAATCATCCCCACCAAGCCGAGGAGCAATACAAGTAGCAACGTGCGCCACCATGAATGTTTGAGCAGCGTGTAAGCCAGGAACAACACGAATCCAAAGAGTGTGGTGAAGAATAGCACATGCCCGCTCGGGAAAGACCTATCCCCCAACTGCTTGATGACGGTCACCAGGTCGGCGCTGGGTCGTGGACGAGCGATCAGGACTTTGAGGACGAGCCCCAGGGCCGAGCCGCCCAACACACTCGCACCGGTCATGACCATCTCCCATTTCAGACCGAGCGCGTAGAGGAGCAACAAGATCCCCGCCGCTATCAGCGCGCCTTGGGGCAGGAACCCAAGCCACGTCACAGCGCGCATAGGTGCATCAAACCAACCCGCATGGAAGGTCTGTACCGCACGCGTGATCTTCACGTCGAAAGCAGAATAGGCCCACGTTTTCGCGATCACCGCCAGGATGACGAAGACCACCATCGCGCAAATCGAATAGACTTCGAACATCGCAGCGCGATAGCGCCGCCATAGCTTCGCCGCAATCGCGTCCGCGACGGCGAGGGTCCGCTGCCAGGCGTCAACCGGTTTCTTCACAGCCACTACTCCTTGTCTCTTGACTGCCTTGACCTTGTCAGCCATCATTTGCCTTCTTGGTGACTCAGGTTCGTCGCTGGATGCAGTCTGCCCCGCTTCGTGCTCAGCAAGCGATGTCGGGTGGGCAAGGGCCGTCACTGCCTTTGGGAGGATTGCTGCGGCAAGTGGTTACTCCGCTTTAGGCACCACAACCCTGATTGCCCCAGGAACGATCTTGATATGAAGAGGAAGTTTCTCCAATAGTTCACCATCACACTGAATCATCTGTTTGGGGCTCGCGGAAACGCTGACATCTTTGCCCTGCCAATGCTCCACCAGTTCCAAATTGTCCGGACGTTCCCGTTTGAGCCAGGTGACAACCATAAGCCTAAACAGACTGAGATTAGCTTTTCGCACGACAACAACATCCAGGAACCCATCGCTGACGTCGATATGCTTATCGAAAGATATGTTACTAAACCCGAGATTTCCTGTGTTAGTAACGAGACACATTAAGCCTTGAACTTCGTGCTCTTGTCCATCAATCTTAAGATGGTAGACGGCTTTCTTGGTTATCTTCAATGCCCTGACCGCTGAAAGAAAATAGGCGAGGATGCCAATCTTGTTCTTGGTCTTGCGATCCGCGCCTTGGACGACATCCGCCTCAAAGCCAAGGCTTATTCCGACAAGAAAATGGCGCTTGTCGAACTGCCCTACGTCAATGGTTCTCGTGTCTATCGGGCCGTGGCTCAGGAGCGTACAGGCTTCTTTAAGGTCAGTGGGTATGCCAAGTTCCGTGGCCATGACATTCGCCGAACCTCCAGGCAGGATAACCAGAGGAGTCTCTGATCCAATCAGGCCGCTGATTGCTTCCATGAGTGTGCCGTCGCCACCGTAAACAGCGAGGGCATCGATTCCCTCCTTGGCGGCAGCCTTTGCGAGCCGGACCGCATCGCCCGCCTGGTGAGTGATCGATGCTTCCCACTTGATGCCGGCTTCTTTCATGGATGCATTGATAACTGATAAGACCGGCTCTCCTTTTCCGGAGGCGGGGTTAATAATGACGTGAATACTCTTTAACGGCGGGAGATGCGATTGGGGATGTCGGGTGGTCATGGGCCGTCAGGGCCTCCTGGGGGGTGAATAATCGGGGGTAATTCGGGACGCTTCCCATATTGTTCCGAGAATCATCTCTCTCCTGCCCCGACGATTCGGATTTCGTCCTCGGTCAGTCCGTAGAGTTGTGCCGTCGGACGGCACTTTCCGCTATCGCTCCAATCGTACATCAAGGCGTCTATCTGCCTATCGGTCGCCGCTACCTGCTGCTTCACTATCTCCCGCTCGTGCGGCGTCTTGGCCTTGGGCAGGTTTCTGTGCAGCTTCAGCATCGTCTCGACCAGACCGACCATCCGGTCATGCCGTGCCTAGACGTCACTCACAAGTATGAGAGGTGTCCCCGGTTTCCGCTAGGTCTTCCGACTTCGTGAACCGCTGGCGGACCTTTGCCACGATCTGGGATACGGTCATCTTGTCGGCCGCTTCCACCCCAACGATGCGGCCGCCGGCCGGGTCCTGTTCGATGCGCTTCTTTAGCTCGCCCTTCGCCTCGCCCGGGCCGAAAATCAGGACCGCTTCCGAGCCCCTGACTTGCGCTGCTACCCGGTCGTAGTAACGGTCGAGCTCCCCGGTGTACTCCCGCTGGTGGCTGTCATCGGCCGGGACGGCCAGTGACTCGAACCGACCGCCGTGGCGTGAACCAGCCGCACGCTGGACATGCTTCTCGGCGTTGGACTCAATCGTCCGGGTTTCTTCGCCATTGTCGGTAACCATCACGACCACCGCCCGGCGGTGGTCGATCCACAAGCCTGCTACAGGTTTCATCGTATCCTCTCTTTTCGTCGGACCAGCCCATGCGGCGTCATGGCCTTGGGCAGTTCTCGGTGCAGCTTCACCATCGTCTCGACCAGACCGACCATCTTGCCATGCCGCGCCTCGACATTGCTCAGAAACATGCGAAGTGTCCCGGGCTTCCCGGAGTCTCGCGCTATGTCCCCAGAGCTCCCGTCAGCTTCGATAGCACCTCACACAGGGCTCATCGCTTGGCGTTAATCGTCCGGCGGCTACCGCCAAGCGTTGACCGCGGCCCATTATCGCTCTGAAGGTGGAACCAAATCAGCCACGCCAGTGTCCATCGGTGCCTCCTTCACTACGATGAGGCTCGGCAACGGCACTGCGACCGACTTAACCCTCATGTCCCGTAGCCCTTCGAAGACGACGAAATCTTCTTGAACGCTGGCGAGCACAAATGCTGCCTCTCTGCCCTCGACGTCAGGCTTGAGTCTAAATTCGACTATCGGATAGCCCCCTCCTTCGGATCCTTCAAAATGGAGGTCCCCTTTGAGTCCATTGAACTTATTCAGGTAGTCGCTGTAGCGTTGGCGTTCTTCGTTCACATTCATTCCTTTCTCATCCGATAACACATTTACGGGTGCAGTCAATGACCTCCGGCTGCAGACCAACCGGCGTCTGCTCGATCTCGTTGACGGCCGTTTACCGGTCGTTCCCTGTGCTCCGCCATCAACCGCTTCAATCCGTTTGCTTCACTAAGGCTATTTTCCCTGGACTTCGTTCCGGATCTTCTTTGCGGCCGAATCGATCTGCTGTCCGGCCTTCTCAACCTGCTGTCCAGCCTTCTCAACCGTTTGATCGATCTTCTTGCCGGCGCGCTCTGCCGGGCCTGGTCGTTTACACCCCGACAGCCCGAGAAGCAATACCGTCAGGGCCAGCGATGTGACGCCAATCCTGAAGGTTTTCAGCATTTGTGTCCCCCTTGGTTGCAGGTATTCATCCACACTAGGGTCAGTTCGAGGACCTGCCCCAGTCTGTCAATTGATACGTCCCAATCGGCGCTGCCACCTTCAACTCAAGAGGAGGGCGGTTCTCCCCGCGGTTTTCAACTGCGTGGCCCGAAATAGTAATGAACCCCGAGTGCGGCGTTACCGTTGAAGGCGACCCCTGGAGCAAAGTCGATGATTGGAGCCAGTTCAAAGAAGACCCCAAGCGGAACGATGGGGAGTACATACTCCGCCCCGAATGGAACTCTGAGCCCCACTTCCCTCGGATTGTCCACACCGTTCGCGAGCCTGACGCGAACGCCTGCGCCCGCATAGAGCGGCAAGAAGCCGACCAGCGAGGGCAGCAGGCTGCCGGTATGAAGCAGCAGGTCACCGTGCAGGTGAACACCTGCCCCGTGCCACAGATACGCATAGCCTAGCCCAGCATCAAGCGCGAGATGATTGCCGAGCCAGAGCTTCGCGCTAAACCCGGAAGGCTCGCCGCCCATGACCCCCAAGCCAATGAGACCGGGCGCAGCGGCTGCTACACTCGTACAGATGCAGGCGACCACAATCGCGACAACTAGGCCATTCTTCATTATCCATCTCCTTCTGTTTATCACTCAATCTTCCGTGTGGCACTTCATCGCTTCAATCTGGGCACTACGTTTCGTGCAGTCTGCACTGCTCATTAGCTCACTCATTATCCGCTGCCTCATTGGGCCAGTCCGTTTTGGCTGAGGCTCGACACTGGGGGGGGCACTTACCCAGTTTCTGGTGCGAATCGTGTCGAGGGGGTGCCGTCCCAAAGCCCAGCCGAGGGCGGTGAAGAAGGGACTGAGGAACACGGCGCGGAGCTGCTCTTCTTCGCAGTCGCCGGAGGGGAAGGCCTTGTGACCAAGGTCGAAGCGGTCGACCATGCGTTTGACGGCGTCGGGTGCGGGCGTTACTGTGCCTACCTGCCCTTTCCACGTCCCCGTGAAGACTGCGGCGGCTTTGCCGGCTTCGACTTTCCTTCCTGAATTTGTATCGAGCCAGCCGGCCCGGATGTAATCAGCCGGAACGGGTATCGCTCCTTGACGTATGTACTGAAGTACACGCCTCTCGCAGGAGCCGCCGTGAATCCTACGTACACATCATGGGGCACATCGGCGTACTCGTGGATGCTGCCGTTCTGAAAAGTGATGACTAGCCTGCGACTGCCCTCGTCATAACTTACAGACCCCACGTCGTCGGACTGAGCCGGCTCTACCTTGGTCGCGCCCTGTTGTGGCGCGGGCGGACTCTTCTTCGCGCAGCCGACTGTGGTCGCTGCGACGAGCAGCGCGAGGCTCAACAAGAGCGTGGGGATTGTCATTGGTCGCTTTCCGAATCCTGTCATGAGGCTACCTCCATTGGTTGCCAGAACTTTCTGTCATACGGCCGGACTTGGTCTTGCATCAGTTGAGATGCCAGGCGCGGAAGGGTCAGTGTCAGACGAGCGCTACACGGCTGCACCCTGAGGAGAGACCCCTTCGTCACCGCTAGAACTTTCCCTGTTCGTTTCTGAGCCAGGCCGTCGGGGCGGCTTTCGCACGACCCAGGGACCTTCGCTCACAGCCTTTCACACTGCACTTGCCGTGCCAGAAAGACGTACACGCATATGCCGTTCCCACCCAAACCGGAACTGCGCAGGGCAAAGCGGCACCAAGCAAAGATGTGGGTTGGCTGTGGTCTGAGCGTTGCCCGGATGCGCGCCGGACGCCGGGCTGCTCCCGGCGAGGTCTCCCTAAAGAGACGGCGATTCTCTCTGAGGAGATAGACCTCGGTCCGCAGCGGCCCTCGTGCTGCTGATGCCCGGCCTGTCGGTGATTATTGACGCGATCAAGCCTGAGGCCCTGAGGTTCACGCAACCGCTGTCCGGCATCATCGCGGGCCGGTGAGACTACTTGATGAAGCTGACCGTTCGAGGGAGACTGCGGCGTGGACGTCGGCCTGCTACTCAACGCCGCGGAAGCGGCTGCCGTGAAGGCTGCGATGCAGACTGCGGTCAGGAGTGCTGGCCGGATAGCGGTCGGAAGAGTCGGGATGTTGGCGGGCCAGGGGATATGCGTTTGGCGGTTGGGCCGACAGACGCGGCGAGGCGTACGAAACGGAAAGGGGAGGCGTGAGCCTCCCCTTTCCATAACTCGGTTCTGCTATTACCTCTCGCCGAGGACTTTGAACTCAACCCGGCGGTTGAGCGCGCGTCCAGAGTCGGTGTCGTTCGTGGCAATCGGCTGGCTCTCACCGTAACCACGGGAGGTCAGGCGCGAGCGGTCGATGCCGAGGTTCTGCGTGAGGTAAGCGACCACTGACGCGGCCCGCCGGTCGGACAGCGACAGGTTGTACGAATCCGAACCCTTGCTGTCGGTGTGGCCCTGGATCTCGACGTCGATGGTCGGGTTCTCATTGAGCATCTTGGCCGCGTCCTCGAGGGCCGGCCGCGACTCGGGCTTGATGGTCGACTTGTCGAAGTCGAAGTAAATGCCACGGAGCGTGACCGACATGCCTACCTTGAGCATTGCGAAGTCACGCACGAGCGGCTTGCCCTTCTCGATGATGAGCGCCGCGGTCTGCTTCACGTAGTCTTTCGACTCGACCACGACCGTGTAGGAGCCGGGCATCAACTGGGCCTTGTACACGCCGGTCGCCGGGTCGGTATTGGCTACGGCGTCATTGAACTTGACCGTGGCCGACAGCGGCGCATCGGTCTTCTTGTCGTAGACCCTGCCGGTGACTGCGACTGCCGTCGCGGTCGGCGCGAGTTTGAATGTCGCGGTGGCCAGCTTGCCTTCCTCGACCGCCACGGTGATGGTCGCGGGGATGTACTTGTCGGCGCTCGCGGTCAGCGTGTAGACGCCGGTCTCCACCTTGTCGACCTTGAACGCGCCCGAAGCTGCGTTGGCGTTCATCGAAGCAAGTGCGGTGCCGGGGAACTCGATGCGGGCGGCCATCGGTGCGCTGGTGACGGCGTCAATGACGGTGCCGGCAATCGTGCCGTAGGCGACGAGCGAGCGGAGTTTGAAGTCGTATGTCGTGACGCCGTCATTCTTGACGTCGAGCGGGACCGCCTGCGGCTGGTAGCCCGGGGCACCGACCTTGACCACCGTTACGCCGGTCCTGACCTTCTTGATTTCGAACACGCCGGTAGGCTCGGTGGTGAACGACGCCATCTGGCCATTCTCCGGGAAATCCACGTTCGCGGTGAGCGCAGCGCCGGTCCTCTCATCGGTAACCCTGCCGGTAATCGTGCCGTACTCAGCCGGCACGCGTTTGCCGAACGGGGTGGCGAAGGAGACGCCGAGTATCAGCTCGTTGGGCTGCTTGATGCCGCGGTCGTTGCCGAAGCTGAACGTGTAGGCGATCTCGAACATCGAAGTGTTCGGCGAGCCGAGGAACACGCCCGGCGTGAGATGGATGTGACCATTCTCTGTGTCGAACATGCCGGTCGAATTAGCGTCCGGTTGCTGGGACAGCGCTTCGACAAACAGACCGAACCCAGTGCCCTGCAGTTCGACGCCGGCACCATAGCGGGTCTCGTCGGCGACCTTGCCGTAGTTGAACAGGATATTCGGAGCCGTCTTCAGCACGTCCTGGAGCTGCAGCGTAACGAGGCCGGCCCACGCGAGATTGTCGGCCTGCACTACCGCCGTCGGGTCAAGCACCGTCCAGCCGTCTTTGACTTCGCGCTTGAGGAACGTGTACGACGCGGTGCCGCCGAGCTTGAGGACCGGGATGATTGGTATCGACAGTTTGCCGCCCGCTTTCAGGTCGTGGTAGCCCCAGATGAAACCGTCCTCGGTGGCTGATTTGGGCATCTGGAAGACACCGCCCCACGAACCGAAAAGCTCGAGGCCGGCGTACTTCGTTACGACCGGGGCATAGCTGAGCTCCGGGGCGATGAGGTCGGCCACCCAGCCGCTCGAATTGGGGGCATCTTCTGGCGTGTCGAACAGCGGGTTCCGAGCCAGCGCGTGGAGCGAAATAGTCAGACCTGCTTCGTCTTCCACCAGCGCGTTCTGGACGCGCAGCAGTCCCTTCCCGCCGCCGATGGCCGGGTATGCGAACACCAGCGCAGGCAGCACTGCTGCGAGCAGTGCCAGTGCGGCTACTTTGTTTCTCACTTATCCTCCTGTGGCTCCTGCGAGCCTCTCTACGTACTTTACTGATTCCATGTTACTGCGGCCCGTTTTCCGTGCCGACCGCTGGTGGCTTCCGTGAATGCCAGAGTGATGCACGCAGTCCGCTTCCAGGGTTCCCCCCAGGCGTCGGTGATTGGCGAAAACGCTCGTTTGCACTATTAACCTAGCTTCATTAGTATACTGTCTCCGTTCAGATTTGTCAAGGTCAACGGAGAGATGCCGCATCCGCGTTCCGAGTCCCGAGGATACCCGTATGTGACCGTCACGCGCCCGTTTAGACTCTGCCGGCGGTCGGTACGATGCAGGGGAGATGGTCATCAGCTATCTCCGGGGCGGCAGGGCGGCGAGAATCTGGTCTACCTTGGCGAATCTCATCCAAGTCCGGTCGGAACTGAGTCCGATAACGACCGCGAGCCCGGCACCGAGATAGAGCACGCCGAGAATCAGAAGTACCAGCGCCTTGACCGGCAGGCTCCAAGGCAGCCATGCGAAGAGCGCGACGTGGATGAGCACGAACCCGCTCAGCGCCAGCAGCAGGAAAAGAGCCAGGCCGAGCAGGGCGATGAATGCCTGACGTGCCTTCCTGACCCCGGCGACATAGACCACGGCCGCCTCGGTCTTCAGGCTGCGGAGCACGCGGTCTATCCAGCGGCCGAACAGCGCTGATATGATTCCCAGGATGAACTTCATGCCGCGACTTGTCTATTGTCGTCGACCACTGATGAGGAGCCCGATAACGAGGCCGCTCAGCGCCGCGCCACCGATGTAGTACCAGGGGTGCTTGCGCACCGAGTGGTCAACGGCTGTGGCGGCCATCGTTGCCGTCTCGCCCGCTTCCTTACTCTTTTCCTTTACCCAGTCGGAGGAAGTATGTGCGGCGCTGCCGATCGCTGCCTTCAAGTCGGTGTACCCGTTGGCGAGCAGCGCCTGCAGTTCCTCGCGGCTTTCCTTGGCGGCCTCATTCAAATGGGCCAACGCTTCGTTCAGTTTCTCGTTACTGGCTGCTGTGTGTGTCATGATTTGATCCTCCATTTGGCTATTTGACTCCTCTTTTTCTCCACTGATTCAGCGTCAATTCGTCCAAGTTCGCCGCGCTCTTTGCGCTCAAGCGACTCTCCTGCCGGTCACCAGCCGCCAGATGACTACCACGAGGGCGATCACGATCAGCGCGTGAATCAGCGGAGTGCTGACGTGGAACGCGAAGAACCCCAATGCCCACAGTACAAGAAGGACGATGGCTATTGTCCAGAACATACCTTGCCTGCCTTTCAACACTCTGAGCTTGACTGCTGCCTGCGGGCAAATCCCGGCGTGGCGCCGGGTTTGCCCGTATCGGAAGCACTCATCAAGTGCACTGCCCGCAGCTAATAGTCAGAGGACCCGCCGAAGTAGTAGCGGAAGCCGATTGATCCTTGCTGGCCGAAGAACCTGTTCTCCGGTGCCCCAGCCAGGTCAAATGTGGGGACCACTTCCAGGAACAGGCCGATAGGAACGCTGGCAAACACGTACTCGAGCCCGAACGGAACCCGGACCCCGATTCTCATGTCCGGGTAGTCGTGTTTGTCCGCCATCACGACGCGGGCGCCGATGCCGATGTAGAGTGGCAGATAGCCATCCTGCGACGACTGCAGCAGGCTGTTGGTGTGCCAGAGCACGTCTCCGTGGAAGCTGAGTGCCCGCCCGTACCACAAGGAGTAGCCCAGCCCGGCGTCGAGCGCGACGCGGGGGCCGGTCCACACCTTGAGGCTGAGCCCGGAAGGGTTGCCCCCCATAAGACCCAGGCCGAGGCCCTCAGGTCGGGCGACGGCAACACCGATGCAGATGCTTGCGATGGCAAGCGCGGTAATTACTTTGCGGTTCATCTCCTGTCCTTTCATCTACCAATTCTCTCGTTTCACCTTTCCTCTGACAATATTCGAGGGGTCGGCATGCCGCCGGTTAGGAGGCGTAGGTTCTCCGACCGCAGCCGACCCCGTGTAGGCGTTGGATGACCGTCTCACGGTCATCCGCGAACGCGACAGCAAGCATGGTGGTGGAACGTAGTACCGCACTGTGGATACTCCGTGCTGTCGCCCCCAGATGTCTTTATTTCCTTCAACCTAGTAGCAGTAGCGCACGTTGCGTGCCAACGCGGGGCCCTGCCTCGGTCGCCGGGTCATGCGGCCCGCGCGCCTCTAAAGTTGCAGCCCGGGTGTCGGCGAGTGGCCGCGGCAGGGTCATGTTTGTATCCCTAGAGAGACATACAGAGGTGGAAAGGCGAGAGTGCCTTGGGCATTCGCCTGCGGCGCGGGGGCGTGTATCCCTAAACAGACACGGGGCCTTTGTGCGGACGCGAACGCCGGCGTCTTGTTCCATTACCTAATTAGATGCCCGAGACTGAGAAGCAATTCCGCAGCGCTTCATGATTCGGTAGAGGCTGGTTCGCAAGATACCCAGCATAGCGGCTGCCTCCGGAACGCTGCCATTGGTCCGCGCGAGCACTTTCTCGACTGTCTCGCGCTCGGTGCGCTCCAGGGCAGCCCGGAGCGCACCATTAGTTGAGACCTTGGCCTTGGTGCCGGTTCCAATCCCGGTCCTGGTTACGGATTCTGCTCGTTTGCCCATTATCTTCAAACAACCTATCTATCGCACGACCGTCATCCGGTTGGTCCGGGTCGTACCTTCGAAGGAGAGCCGGCAGAAGTACACGCCGGCCACGACCGAGGCTCCGTTCCACGAGGCTTCGTGTCTTCCCGCGGACATCGTACCCGCTGCCAGCGTGGCCACTTTCTGCCCGACGATGTCGTACACTGCCAACTCCACCTCGCCGGATTTCGGCAGGGAGTAGGAGATCCCGACCGCGGCCGCCGATGGATTGGGCGAGGCCGGTTTGAGATAGAGCGCGGACCCAATAGCCGGTGACCCGATCTCGATCCCGACCCCGGATGTGTCGAACCCCTGTGTGTAGATGTCCCAGTTGCCGTTGCGATGGTCCTGCCACGCGACAACGGCGCCGAGGTTGCCGTCGCTGGCCATCGCCAGGTTGGTCTGGTCGCTGTCCGCGGCGCAGATTGGATAGCCCTCTGCCGACCAGTTTATCGAGGCATCGGCAGCTATGCGCTGTGCATAGACGTCACAGTTGGCGGTGTCACGGTGGTCGTCCCACGTGATAAAGGCGCCGCTGGTTCCGTCAGTGACAATCCGAGGGTCGGTCTGGTCGCCGGCCGCGGTGCAGATGATTACGCCGGTTGCCGTCCACTGGACTGCACCGGCCGTGGCCACGCGCTGCGCGTAGACGTCGGAAGTGGTGCCGGTGACGTAGTCCTGCCAGACGATTATGGCGCCGCCCACCCCGTCGCTGACAATCCTGGGGTTGATCTGGTCATATGCCACATTGTTGTTCATGACTACGCCGTCCACGTCCCACACGATTGCGCCGCTTGGCCCTACCCGCTGCGCGTAGATGTTGAAATCAGTGGTGGCGCGATAGTCATACCAGGTGATAATGACGCCGTCTGCGCCGTCGCTGCAGATGTCAGGCTTGAGCTGGTCGGTAGCCATGGTGCAGGTTGCCACGCCGTTTGTCGTCCACTGCACCGCGCCGCCCGAAGCTACCCGCTGCGTGTAGATATCGTAATCGCCGGCGCGCTGGTCGTACCAGGTGATAAAGGCGCCGCCGCTGCCATCGCTCACCAACCGGGGTCCGTGCTGCGCGCTCGCTTCGTTGCAGATGGAGACGCCGTCTGCCGTCCACAGGGCTGCGCCGCTCGGGTCCACTCGCTGCGCGTAGACATCAGGACAGTCTACCACGTTGCTGCGATTGTCCTCCCAGGTGAGAATCGCGCCGCCGAGTCCGTCGCTGATTATCTCAACGTCAAGCTGGTCAAACACCGCCGTGCAGATGGGGGCGCCGTTTGCGGCCCACTGCGCCGCGCCGCTTGAATTCACCCGCTGCGCGTAGATGTCGTAGTTGCCGTTGCGATAGTCCTGCCAGG
>CAZQZR010000101.1:0-11754 GCA_964597845.1 uncultured bacterium
AAGCACGTCCGGTGGTGTGAGAGGGGGCGGCTGCAAAGTCGCCCCCTACTCGATTTTAGGCCTTTGGACGAGAATTCCCTGGATAGTTCTCCAGATAATCCGCTAGACCATTCACCAGATAATCTACCGAATAATCGGGTAGATTGTCTGCCCGATTGCTCTCCGGATAATCCTCCAGATTGCTCTCCAGATGATTCTCCGGGCAATCTGCGGAATAGTCGGCTGAATGGTTCTCCAGACTGCGGTCCAGATTGTCCTCCACATTCTCCGGGAGATTGTCTTCCAGATAGTCTGCTGGATAGTCGTCTAGATGATTCTCCAGATTGTCTGGCGGATAGTCTGGAGGATAGTCTGCCGGATTGCTCTCTAGATGATTCTCCGGACAATTCACCAAACAGTCTAGGGGATGGGATAGGGTACTTTGGGCAATGACGAATAACTAATTGCTAATGGCGAAGATACGGAATTCCGGGGCTCAATTCCGAGGGGACATATAAGAAACTGAGCCCGGCGGACAACGTTCGTGGAGGCGCTGGAATCTGGCCCTACTTCCGAAGGAAGCAGGGTAGCGGCGGGGCAGAGGAATTCACCAAGTGCGCAGTCCACGACACCAAACCCGGGTCTCCTGAGCGGAAGAAGGCGATGGCCAGACTCGACAAGTGGGCTACCGAGCACGAACTCTCGCCCGAGCCGTTCATCCGAATGAAGCAGGCCGTCACTGTCCTCCTCGCCGAGATGGAGCTCCGCGGTGAGTTGGATTGAGCGCTCTGAGGTGTTAATGAAAATGGGAAGTGTCCCGGGTTTTCCCGGGCGGTTGGGCCGACGGCTGACAGCTAATGGCTATCGGCCTGCGGCTTACGGTCTACGGCCTACGGTATACGGTTCACGGACAGCAGGGGAGACGCCGCGCGCGCGTCAGGACTTGTCTATTGCGTCTCCGGGATTCGTGGTCCGGAAGTCTCGGGCGCGTTGACGTAGTCCGCGCGCCGCAGACCGTAGCGGTTGATGAGCCGCTGAATCTGGCGGCGATTGGTCTTTAATCTCCGTGCCGTTTCAGAGACATTGCCGCCGTTCACTCTCAAGGCCGCCTCCAGCTCCGGACGGGGAATCGTTCTGCGCTCGCCAGCACAGCCGGTACGTTTCAGGCCGTATCTGCCCATGAGCCGGGCAAAGACCGCTGGAGTAACGCTGAGTTCCCGTGCGGTGGCCGACATGTTGCCGCCGTTCGCTCTCAAGGCCGCCTCGATGTCCGGACCGGAAATCGTCCTTGGCGCTCCGATATAGTCGGTACGCTTCAGACCATAATTGCACATGAGCCGGTTGAAGACCATTGGAGTAACGCTGAGTCCCCGTGCGGTGGCCGCCATGTTGCCGCCGTTCGCTCTCAAGGCCGCCTCGAGTTCCGGACGGGGAATCGATCTGGGCGCGTCGGTGTAGTCGGCACGTCTCAGGCCGTAGCTGCGCATGAGCCGGATAACGGCCGCTCGAGTAACGCTGAGTTCCCGTGCCGTGTTCGACAGGTCGCCGTGGTTGGTCTTCAAGGCCGCCTCGAGCTCCAGACGGGGAATCGCTCTGCGCTCGCCAGTATAGTCGGTACGTTTCAGGCCGTAGCTGCATATGAGCCGGCCAAAGATCGCAGGAGTAACGCTGAGTTCCCGTGCGGTGGCCAGCACGTTGCCGCCGTTCGCCCTCAGGGCCGCCTCGATGTCCGGACGGGGAATCGTCCTGGGCGCCTCGATATAGTCGGTGCACTTCAGACCGTACCTGCACATGAGCTGGCTGACGGCTGCTGGAGTAACACTGAGTTCCCGTGAGGTGGCCGCCATGTTGCCGCCGTTCGCTCTCAAGGCCGCCTCGAGTTCCGGACGGGGAATCGCTCTGCGTTCGCCAGTATAGTCGGTACGTTTCAGGCCGTAGCGGTCCATCAGTGAGCGAAGCCGGCCATCGCTGATCTTGAGTTCCGCCGCGGAGCGCGAAACGATACCGCGATGATCGCTCAATGCCGCTTTCAGTTCACGGCGGGGAATCCGGCGCCTACCCGGCCGCAGGGATTCAAGTATCTTCCTGACCAACCAACTGAGTTCGCCTAGCGACTGGCGGTTCTTTTTCAGATCCTCGGCCAGAGCGCGCAGGGTTTCCTCCAGCCGTTCGTCGTCAAGTGACGAGAGGTCCGGGAGGACGGAGTCCTTCTGCCTGTCCATAGCGGAATTCTAGGGCCAGTGGGCGGGGATGTCAAATCGGCGGGCGGAATCTACCAAGATGTCCCGAAGCTTCCCGAAATACGGCGCCTGTCGCTAGTTCCCCAGCCTAATAGGTGACTGTCCCTAATTCCCCCCAGCCCGCAGCCCAGCTTCTGCTTGCGTACATGCTGAAAGAAGACGGCGACTGCGCCGGCGCAGTCCGTTACTGCGGGAAACTGCTCGACCGCTACCCGGACAACCGCACAGCGCTCCGCCTGATGCGCGACGCGCAATACCGGGGCGGCATGCTGTCGGCCGCGCTGGCGACCGGCCGCCGCGTGGAGCAGGAGGTTCTGAGAGCAACTCCCGGCAACCGGTACGCGCTGTCCGAGAACTGGGTCGTCTGCGGCAAGGCGTTTGCCCAGCTCGGGCAGACAGACAGCGCGCGGGTCAGGTTCGACCGTGTGATTGCGTGGGAGCAATACGCGGACGAAGTGCCCTGGTTGCCGGACTACGTACGCGAGGCAAAGCAGTGGCTGAAGAAGCTCTAGGGGGACTGTCCCCACATGGGGACTCTCCCCAGAACCGCTCGGTAGTTATCCTTGGTGTCGGCAACCGGCTCCGCGGCGACGACGCCATCGGCTGCGTCCTCTGCGATGAGCTCAAGGGGACTGTCCCCGCATGGGGACTGTCCCCAGAGCCTCACGTCATCGACTGCGGCGATACACCGGAGAACTACGTCGAGCCGGTTGCGAAGCTCGCTCCGTGCCGGATACTGGTGATTGACTGCTGCGACTTCGGAGCTGAAGCGGGTGAGTTCCGGCTGTTCAGCCGACCGGAGATTGAAGAACTCTCCTATGGACTGCTCTCAACCCATACGCTGCCGCTGTCTCTGACCGTCGAGCTCCTCTCAGTCGAAACCGGTGCGGCAATCGAACTCCTCGGCATCCAGCCGGAGCGGATTGAGTTCGGGGAAGAGATGTCCGAGCCGGTCCAGCGCGCGCTACCGGCCGTGGTCGAGTTCGTGCGCAATTGGGCGCGGGTTTTACAGCCCGGCGCATAGCCCGGTCCGGCGTTCCTGCGCCGGTGCGAACCTGAGCGCCGTCGCCCGCGCGCGAAAACTCACTACAAAGCTCCCTGGAAAGCTCGCCGGAAAGCTCCCGAGAAAGTTCCCTCAAGAGCTTGTTTCAGGGCGTAAGCGAAAGCTCGGGCCAAAGCTTGTTCAACAGCTTCCGCCATCGCTTCGCGATAAGCTTCGAAACAAGCTCGGGTCAAAGCTCGCGGCATTGCTCGTCTGAAAGCTCAGCGCAAAGCTCGCCTCAAAGCTCAGCCAAAACCTCAACCTAAACCTTAACCTAAACCTTATTCGATTGCAGCCCTGGGAGTAGGGGAGGGGAAAAGCCAGAAAGAGTGAATAGAGAATTGAGAATAGTGAAGTTAGGGGCCGGACTGGCGGTCGGCGGAATATGTAGTATACTACATATGTGGAGACCGTAGAATGAGCCGCAAGGGCGACCAGTTCCGGATGTCGGAAGAGCTGGGCCTGAGACTCAAAGGCCTGCGCGAGAGGGCAGGGCTGACCCAGGCCGAACTGGCCAAGCTCGCCGGCAAAGACTGGGACCAAGCTCTGGTGTCCAGGCTTGAGACTGCCGAGCACTCCAACCCGACGCTGGGGCTCGTTGCCGACTACCTGCGGGCGTGCCGGGCGAGTTTCGCCGACCTTGCCGACCTGCTGGACGCGTACACTTCGCAGCCGAGGCCGGTCGAGAAGAGCGGACGCGAAGCTGTGACCAGACTGACCGAAGCATTACCGGTGAAGATTGGCAACCAGGCCCTGAAGTACGACATCAAGACAACCGTGGCCCGACGGGCTGAGGGCAAGTCGCCGCTTTCCACGGAGGAGCGGGTGAAGCGCGTACTGAACCTGGCAGCGGCAGCGAGCCGGCGCAAGCGGCTCGACATACTCGTGAAGTACCTGCTCGACGAGGTCGGTCCCGGGCTTGCCTTCACGGAGCGGCAGTTCGTGGACCGGTTTGCAAGAAAGGTGTGGGGCGCACTTACCTCTACCCGTGGAAGAGAGCAGCGCCTGCGTGTGAGACGGATGGCGCGTGTAGTCGGCGACGGCATCGTGGAGCACGTCCTGCCCGAGGAGAAAGTGCGGTTGGTACGCGACCGCGTGACCGAGCTCTTCCGGGTAATGGAGACGACCGGCGGGTTCACTCCTTTGCTGCCGCACACGAGGATCATCCTGAAACGCAGGCCGAAGAAGTTGGAGCGTGACCCGATTGAAGCGGCGCAGATTGCCCGGCAAGCGAACATCGGCGAAGGGCTGGGCCCGGTGATGGCGGTGATTCAGACGAAAGACCGTCCGGCCGGAGAGGGTGTTTCCTGGTACTTGTGGCTCACCGTGCTGGCCAGCGATGCCTACGACACTCAACCCTGGTCGCCTGAGCGGGAGAAGGTCTTGTCCGACGCGCTCAAAGACCGGCCCGACCCCGAGCAGGCCCGCAAGTTCGCTGAACTCGCTCTCGACGGCTTGGACCGGCAACTGAGGCGCAAGTAGCTGCCATGGATCGCAGCGGCAACGCTGCCGCCTCGATGGTCGCTCGGCGCTCTGACTTTGCGAACGTTCTTATTGACGAGCGGTCGGGAGGCGTTATTCTCCGGTGTAGTCAGAAGGATAACGTGACGGCCATAGCTGATCGATGTAAGACCATGCCAAACACGAGGGGGATACCTGTGCCGTTCTGGGCGCACCCAACAGAGACCGAATTCAAACAACATACAACCCGGATGACAAGATGAGGAGAAGAGCGATATGGATGGTCGCGGCGATTCTGCTGGCCGCGCTGCCGGCCTACGCCACCAACCCGCCGGCGGTGCAATGGACAAAGACCTTTGCGGGGTGGGGCGGGGCCTCCGGCCATTGCGTTCAACAGACGTCCGACGGCGGCTATATCGTCGTCGGTACGACCGGCTCCAATGATAGTACCACGGGATATGCGGTCCTGCTGGTCAAGTTGTACGCATCCGGAGATACCCAGTGGGTTAGGACGTTCAAGGCGGCCGGCGGCATGTCGGGGTCGTCAGTCGCGCAGACTGCCGACGGCGGATACGTCATCGCTGGCGGCGCAGCTGACGCGGGCGGCAGTCACTGGAACCCGTTCCTCCTTAAGACGAATGCGTCGGGGACCGAGGTCTGGCGATCATGCCTTGTGAACGGATTCTCGGCCAGCGCTCATTCAGTTGTCAGTTTAGCTGACACCGCCTACACTGTCGTCGCGGAACGATTCCTGGGTGACAGCGCTGTCATACTCTGGCAAACGAACAGCAGCGGAAACGTCAGATGGAGTCACGCATACAGTGTCTTCTACGACCTCGAAGACAGAGATGAAGAACTGTCACTGCGCAGAACTTCTGACGGCGGATACATCATCGGCACCAGGACGCTGCTGAAAGTCGACTCACTCGGGGTCCAGCAGCAGCTGAAGATCTTCGGGAGCCTGATGAATGCCAACTCGGTCATACAGACTTCAGACGGAGGCTACGCCGCCACCGGGGCCATGCTGGAGTATTCGAGCATCTACTTGCTCAAGACAAATGCAAATCGGGATTGTGTGTGGATGCGTACGTACATGCCGAGCGAGGCCAGCCGAGCACATTGGATCGAACAGACATCAGACGGCGGTTACATTATCGCCGGGACGACAAGACCGAGTTATGAAGAAGGCGACAAAGTGACTCTGGTGCGTACATCGTCCAATGGCACGCTGATGTGGACCGACACGCTCTCTGGCGGCCTTCTAGGCTACTGCGTGCGCCAGACTGCTGACGGAGGTTATGTCGTTACCGGCGTGGGCGACGAGAACCTATTCGTGACCAAGCTTGCGACTGAGACGAGGAAGCGAAAATGACACGCTGCCTCAAGACGCTACTCGCGCTGGCTGCGCTATTTGCAGCGGTATCTTAGAGCTTCCCGTTCGCAGGATGGAGTTTCTCAATTGGGCTGATAGACACGCGAGAACCAAGTACCACTTTGCGCACTTCGACGACAACTTCGGGCACTACCAGCCCGACTTCGGACTGAGCGGTGAGGGGAGGCCGACGGGCGCGGCTAGTGTCTGGCCGTGCGGTTGCCCAGGGTGTGGAGTTTTTTGGAGCCGCGGCGCTTGATGGCGTTGCGGGCGTCGAGTATCAGCCGGCTGTGCTTGTAGATGAAGTCGTAGTCGAAGGCCTTGTGGTCGGTGAGGATGACGACGCAGTCGGCCTTGGCAAGCGCCTTGGCAGTGAGCGGAACCGATTTGAGCTTGCGCGCGCCGATTTGGATTGCCGGGACCCAGGGGTCGTGGTAGTCAACCTTCGCCATCTTGTCGAGTATCAGCTCCATCACTTTGATTGCCGGAGAGTGGCGTGTGTCTTCGACGTTGCCCTTGAAGGCCGCGCCCAGTATCAGCAGCCGCGCTTTTGACGCGGCGATGCCATTCGTGCCCAGCACTTCGAGGATGCGGTCGGCTACGTAGAACGGCATGCCCTCGTTAGTCTCGGCCGCGAGTTCGATGAAGTTCGAGTGGAAGTCGTATTCGCGTGCCTTCCATGCCAGGTAGTAGGGGTCAATCAGGATGCAGTGGCCGCCGATGCCGGGCCCGGGGTAGAAGGGCATGAACCCGAATGGTTTGGAGGATGCCGCGTTGATGACTTCCCAGATGTCGATGTTGCCCATCCGCTCGCACATCATGGCCATCTCGTTGACGAGCGCGATGTTGACGCTGCGGAAGATGTTCTCGAGCAGCTTGGACATCTCCGCGGCGCGGGGCGAGCTGACCGGCATGACTTTGTCCACGAATTGCGCGTAGAACTGGACGGTCAGGTCGGTGCAGGCCTTTGTTACGCCGCCGACCACAACCGGCGTCGTGCGGGTGTTGAACTTGTGGTTGCCCGGGTCGATGCGTTCGGGCACGAACGAGAGGAAATAGTCGCGGCCGACCTTCTTGCCGGTGGCGTCGAGAATCGGTTGCAGGACTTTCTCGGTGGTCTCGGGGTAGGTCGTAGAGCGAAGGATGATGAGCTGGCCGGGCTTTGAGTACTTCGCCACTTCGCGGCCCGCGTACTCGATGAAGCTCACGTCCGGGTCTTTGCTCGCCGTGAACGGCGTGGGCACGCAGATGTTGATGATGTCGCACTTGGCGAGCACGCCGAAGTCGGTCGTGGCGCTGAACTCCCCGGCAACCTCGGCCAGGTCCGAATCTTTGACGTCGCCGATGAAGCTCTTGTGGCGCCCGACGGCGGTCACTTTCGTCTTGTCGACATCGATGCCCACGGTCACAAACCCGGCGCGGGCGATTTCGATGCTGAGCGGCAGGCCGACGTAGCCGATGCCGATGACCGCGACCTTGGCTGTCCGGTCCTGTATCTTCCTGGCCAAATCCATGGTGCTAGTTCCTTTCATGTGAGCAATAGAGTGGTCCAGTGGTCTAGTGGCCCAGTGCTCCAGTGCCGGAACACGGCCGCTGGAGCGGTCCAAGTCCGAAATCCGAAGCGCGAATGACGAATGAATGCGGACAAAACTCGAAGTTCGAAGGACGAATGACGATTGAATGACGAAGCCCGAATTCCCGTTTGGTCATTTTCCGCACTTCGGGTTTCAATCGGAATTCGAGTTTCGTCATTCGGGTTTTTCCCGAGCTCGGACTTCGTCATTCTGTCCTCACCACACCGTCCGGTCGAGGGTGCGATACTGCACCGCCTCGGTTATGTGGGACGGTTGAATGCTCTCTTTGCCTTCCAGGTCGGCGATGGTCCGTGCGACCTTGAGCACGCGATGGTAGGCGCGGGCCGAAAGTCCGAGCCGGTCAATCGCGGCCCGCAGGATTTCGTCGCTCTGGCTTGATACCGGGCAGAACTTCCGGATGAGCTGCGGGCCCATCTGGGCGTTAGAGTAGACCGGGTGGCGCGGCCCTGTCGTAGCGAACCGGGCGAGCTGGGTCGAACGCGCCCGGGCGACCCGCTCGGCAACCACGCTTGAATTCTCTCCCGTCCGCTTGGTTGCGATGTCGTCGTACTTCAGCGCCGGCACCTCGATGTGAATGTCAATCCGGTCGAGCAGCGGACCGGAAATCTTGCTCCGATAGCGCCGAATCTTCTGCGGCGAGCAGGCGCAGGCGTGGCGCGGGTCCCCGGCGTAGCCGCACGGGCACGGGTTCATGGCGCAGACGAGCATGAACCGGGCCGGGAAGGTGAAGGTCGAGCGGGCGCGGCCGATTGTGACTTCACCGTCCTCGAGCGGCTGGCGCAGGGCTTCGAGTACGTCGCGCCGGAACTCGGGCAGCTCGTCGAGGAAGAGCACGCCGTTGTGGGCAAGTGATGCCTCGCCGGGCCGGGGCACGCTGCCGCCGCCAATCGTGCCGGATTCCGATACGTTGTGGTGCGGGGAGCGAAACGGCCGGGTCGCGACGAGGGGCCGGTCGGGCGAGAGCGCGCCGACCACGCTGTGAATCCGGGTCGCCTCGAGGGCTTCGGCCATGGTCATCGGCGGCAGGATGGTTGGCAGCCGGCGCGCGAGCATCGTCTTGCCCGAGCCGGGCGGACCAATCATCAGCGCGTTGTGGCCGCCGGCAGCGGCAATCTCGAGCGCGCGCTTGGCGTGTTCGTGGCCGTGGACTTCGGCAAGGTCGACCGGTTGGACCGCGGCCTGGGCGAACAGCGCGGCGACGTCGGTGTGCGTCGGCTGTAAGCGGAGTTCGCCTTTGACGAAGCCGGCCGCCTCAATCAGCGAGTTAATGCCATAGACGTTCAGGCCTTCGACCATCGCGGCTTCGGTTGCATTCTGGGCCGGAACGATGAGGCTGCGCAGGCCGGCCTGACCCGCGGCGACCGCCATCGAAACCGCGCCCTTGATGGGACGGAGCGAACCGTCCAGCGACAGCTCGCCGAGGAATACGAGGTCTCGGAGCGCAGCCGGCGGCAGGATGCCGCTTGCAGCGAGGATGCCGACCGCCATCGGCAGGTCAAAGGCCGCGCCTTCCTTTTTGATGTCGGCCGGCGCGAGGTTGACGGTAATCTTGCGGTTGGGAAACGTGAAGCCGGAGTTTTTGATTGCGGCCTGGACCCGGTGCTGGGATTCCTTCACGGCGGCGTCGGGCAGGCCGACGATGTTGAAAGCGGACAGGCCGTGAGTGATGTCGGTCTCAACGGTCACGATGTAGCCGTCAACTCCGTAGACCGCCGCCGAGAGAACGCGCGATAGCACTAGAGTGCTCCGACGATGTGCTCGAACTCCGGACGCCGGGAACCAAGCGTGACGCCGAGCACGTCGAACCGGATATCCGATGATTCGAGCCGATGTGTCACAAGGTATTCTTCGATCAGACGTCGCAGCTTCGCCTGTTTCCGGTGCGTGACCGACTGGTCCGGTCGGGCAAAGTCGGTGGGGGTGCGGGCCTTCACCTCAACGAAGACGATTGTGTCGCTATCCCGGCAGACAAGGTCAATTTCACCCCGGCGGGTTCGGCAGTTACGTTCGAGGATTTCCCAACCTTGATCTCTGAGATAGGAAGCCGCAAGGTCCTCACCTTTCCTGCCCAGCGGCTTTGTGTTCACTGTGGCGTGACGGCGAGATTCCGGACCGGCGCGAAAGTGCGGCGGTGGATAGGGGAGGGGCCGAACTCCCGGAGCGCCTGAATGTGCGCCGGCGTTCCGTAGCCCTTGTGCCGGTCAAGGCCGTAGCCGGGGTAGCGTCCGGACAAGCGGGTCATCAGCCGGTCGCGCCAGACCTTGGCGATGATTGAGGCGCAGGCGATGGAGAGGCTCGAACTGTCACCGTGGATGATGCCTCGGCAGGGCAGGTCGAGTCCGGGTATCGCCCAGCCGTCAGCCAGGACCAGTTCGGGACGTACTTGAAGCCGCCGGACCGCCAGGCGCATGGCGTGAAAGGTGGCGTTGGCGATGTTGTGCTGATCGATGAAGCGATGGCCGGCCCAGGCGACGGTCCATGCCAGGCTGCGGTGCTTGATTTCGGGTGCCAGGTGCGTGCGGCGGAGTGGTGTTAGTTTCTTGGAGTCGTCAGCCCCGTCGATCTCGGTGTGCGGAGGTAGAATAACGGCGGCAGCGACTACCGGACCGGCCAAGGCGCCCCTTCCCACCTCGTCCACGCCGCAGAAGAGAGTGCTACTCTGCCACAGCTTCAGGTCGAGGTTGTCCCTCACTCGGTTGCTCTTTGTGGTCTTTGTCCTCTTTGAGCATCGCTTCCCGTCCGCTCTTGCCGCGCAGGTAGTAGAGTTTGGCCCGGCGGACTTTCCCGTGCCGTTTCACTTCGACCTTGGCGATGGCGGGCGAGGCATACGGGAAGATACGCTCGATGCCGTAGCCGCGGCTCACCTTGCGCACCGTGAAGCTCCGGTTCGGCGTGGCGCCGCGAATCTGGATGATTGTCCCCTGGAAGACCTGCACGCGTTCCTTGTCTCCCTCAACGATTCGCACGTGGACGGCGACGTTGTCGCCCGGCTTCAGCGGCGGTATCTCGGCCGCGTGACGGGGAGCGAGCGGGGTTGCTTTGGTATCTTTGTGGGCTTCTTTCTTAGCCATTGAGAACCTCCTTTTCCAGTTCGCGGCAGAGGAACTCGCGCTCGGACTCGGTCAGGACTTCGTTGCGCAGGAGTTCGGGCCGGCGCTGGGCAGTTGTTTTCAGAGCCTGTTCCCGGCGCCAGCGGCCGACCGAGGCGTGGTCGCCGGACACCAGCACTTCCGGGACTTCGCTGCCGCGAAACTCGCGCGGCCGGGTGTAGTATGGTGTATCAAGGATGCCGACCGAGAAGGAATCGGTCGCAACCGAATCTTCGTGGCCGACCGCGCCGGGCAGGAGCCGGGCTATGGCCTCGACGATGACGACGGCCGCGGCCTCGCCGCCGGCCAGCACGTAGTCCCCGACCGAGACTTCGCGGTCAACCATCGTGCGGATGCGTTCGTCAACGCCCTTGTACCGGCCGCAAACGAGTATGAGGTGACTGGTCCGGCTGAACTCCTCGGCCATCGGCTGGCAGAAGCGGTCGCCCTGGGGAGAGAGCAGCACAATCATGCTTCCGGGCCGGCGTATGCTCTCGATTGCCGCCGAGAGCGGCTCGGGTTTCAGTACCATGCCCGCGCCGCCGCCGAACGGGTAGTCGTCTACCGTGCGGTGGACATCAGCCGTGAAGTCGCGGGGGTTGACGTAACTTACGTCGAGCTGGCCGTCAGCGCGGGCGACGCGCGTCGGGCCGCAGTCGAAGGGACCGCGGAAGTAGTCGGGAAACAGCGTAATGATTGCTGCCTGCATCGGTATGAAAGGCGGTCGCGGGCGCGGACGACGCTAGTCGATGACGTCAACCGTGGCGTGCTTGTCGAGTTTGCGCGCCGCGGCTCTGACAATCGCCCGGATCGCGTCAATGGTGTTGCCCTGCCGGCCGATGACCTTGCCCTGGTCGCCTTGCACGACTTTGACCTCGTAGGTAAGCGTCCGTTCGCCGGCGAGTTCGGTGACTTTGACTTCGTCCGGGTGGTCGACGAGTGCCCTCACGATGTGCTCGATCATCTCTTTCATGGC
>CAZQZR010000102.1:0-11660 GCA_964597845.1 uncultured bacterium
AGAATCGGGCCGAGCCACTCAAGCTTGGCAAGATAGAAGCTCTCTTTCTTCATGTGAACTAGTGATTATCTAGCACCACGCCGGGAAGTCAAGGCGCGGCGGTCTGACGCCACGGGGCCTCACCTCACAGCACCAGCGGCGACAACGCGACATCGTACCCGGAAACCTCGCCCAAACCGCCAATCGGAAATCAGGAACCCCGTGACCCCACGCCCATGCGCAGTGCTTGACTTCCCTCTGCCCCGCTGCTACTCTCGCTCAATGGATGCCCCGAGCCGCAAGCCGCCTGAAGAGTGGGTTCTTCAGACAGGTGCCGTCATCGGACAGAGTAGAAGGGCGCTGGAATGGCTGAAGTCACTATCGCAGTAATCCTCGATTTCCTCCGCTCGGCTCTGCAGTCGCACGGTCTGCGAGTCGAGAAGCTGGTCCTTTTCGGTTCGCAGGCTGCGGGAACCGCGCGGGAAGACAGCGACCTTGACGTGGCTCTCATCTCGCCGGACTTTACCGGAAAGGACATCTTCGAGCGCGTCGAGATGACTGCCCGGGCCGACCGGGACACCATCCGCCGGTTCGTAGTGCCGCTCGACCTTGTCCTGCTCGCGCCTGACGAGTACGAATTCCGTTCCTCTCCGGCGGCCTCGTTCGCCCGCGAAGGCCGCGTCGTCTACGAAGCACAGCACTGACGCCCCCGGCCCGGACCGGCTCCCGCAGTGCTGACTGGTGAATGCTGCCTGCTTCTCCGGTGCCCGTCAGCCGTCAGCCCCAAACCTACGAACGACAGTCGTGAACTCCGCAACCGCTGCCGCCCAAGCCGCGTCCGCAGCTTGTGGCTTGCGGCTTGTGGCTGCCGGAATGGTGATAGCTCAACCTCCAGTGCGAACGCCAGATACGCTTGTTTCCGGGAATCACTCGGCACCAACTCATCCACAATCTCCCGCAGACGCTGCTCGTGCGGGCTGTCGTGGCGCGGCGGGTAAGAATATCGTCAGCTCATGTCGTTGCTCTCATGTTCTTGTTCGTAACGAAACGGCAAGAGGTGCAAGACTTCAGCACCCCCCGGCTCGTTCCCACCCGACCGGGGGACCCGTACTCCCCACCGTACTCCCTACCGTGATCCCCGCTGTACTCCTCACCGTACTGCCGACCGTAGTCCCCTCCGTGCTCCTCACCGCAATCCTCACCGCAGTCCTCACCGTACTCCTCGCCGTACTCCTCACCGTATTCCCCATCGTGGTCCCCGCTGTAGTCCTCACCGTAGTGCCCACCGTAATCCCCGCCGTACTCTTCACCGTACTCCCCACCGTAATCCTCACCGTGGTCCTCACTGTACTCCCTACCGTAATCCCCGCTGTGGTCCCCACCGTAATCTCCACCGTGTTCGGGACCTCGCCTCCGGCGCAGCCGCCCACGCACGTCTGCCGCGCAGCAGTACGAGAGCACTATTCCGTCAGCACAACCTTCCGGCTGATTCTCTCCGCACCGTTGTCCAACGCGCACAAGTACACGTCGTCGACCGGCATCCGACCCCTGCTGTTCGTTCGCGATGCTCGCCTTAGCGGCATGGAGCCAACAGGCGCTTTTCAATAGCCTCAGAAGTGCCCCTTCTTCGCCTCGTACCCCAAGAAGATGAGAGGCGCGGCCAACCGCGCCTCCCATTGCGGATGTTGCTTGAGCTATTCGCTTACAGTCACGACCTTAACGATTTTGTGGAAACCGGGCGCATCAAGACGGTAGAAGAAGATGCCGTTGGCGGCGCGCCTTCCATTGTCGCAGATGCCGTCCCATCGCACCGAATAGCGCCCTGCCGTTTGGTAGCCGTTCTGTATCGTACGGACAACGCGACCGGCGTTGTCGAATACCCTCACAACCACGGCTCCTGGTTCCCCAACCTGCCACTGGACACGCACTGCGCCTCGGGCAGGGCTGGGCGAGACCTCGAAGCGGTTGCCCATGACTCCCAAGGGTCTGGCTGGCTCGACCACTGCAGCCGCAAGTCGGGATCCTCCCAGTGACAGATCAGGTGCATACCGCGAGAAAGTGGGAACGTTGTCCTTGGCAGTCAGACTGTAGACGAAGCCGGCGCAGCTGGCAAGTCCGCCCGGGTGACTCGTCGTTGGACCAAGCGGATCGGCGCGGTCCGACCAATTGTCGGGAACAGCGTCATATCTCCGGAAACCGTTGACGAAGTGCGAGGTCATAGCATAGACACTGCTGTCCAGGCCGTTGTACACGAGTTCGGAACTGGCAACTGGCTCGGGAAATGGATCCATAACCGTCCAATCACCGGTGCTCATGTCGTACTGACAGAAGGTGTCCCGAATGGCGGCGCACAGAGCATAAACATGGCCCGCCTGGTCCGCACACAAAGAGGGCTTAGAGAAACAGGTTCCAGGCACAGAGTCCAGTCGCGTCCACGACCCATCATATCGGTAGAATCCATGCGCGCTGTCCCCCGCCCAACCACCTTCCAGGGCGTAAAGGCAGCCGTCGCCAGCCCAGACTAGGTCGCTCGCGGGTCCAAACGGCCTGGGCAAGGCAGCTTCTACCGCCCAGCCATCAGATTCGATGTCGTATCGGAGCAGTTCGTAGTGGTGAAGGTAGCGTTGGTCGAGGGGGCACCCAAGCAACGCATAGATGTACGTACCGCAGTTCCAGGTCAGCGCTGCACCTACTTCGATGGTATCGCAGAGATCGCAGGGTGAGGCCTTCTGGTCCCAGTATCTACTCCTCGTGTCATAGCAGTAGAAGCCCCTCGTGTGTTTGCCCAGGAAGGCGTAGACAAGCGTGTCACCAACTGCGGCCAGTGCGGCGTCATCATTGGCGCCCTCCAGGGGCGGCGGCGATGGCCTGACCTGCCAGGTATCGCCAAGGACAATGAGGCTCGCCCGGAGTGTATCGTCGCTCCGGGTGGTATCAGAAGCGATATAGACCGAACAGCAGGGGGCGAAAGTCCCTTTGGTAGTCTGCAAGGAGTCAAACGTAACCATCTTCTGTTCGCTCACATCCAGAGTACACGTCTTAGTGCAGGAGTATCCTAGTCCGATCGTGAATGTCGCCGGGAATACCTCTTTCATCCAACCGCGGTTGACGACAATAGCCTTCGGGGTGTAGTACGTTCCTGCAATCGCCGTATCAGCCGCCGGCAGCAAGTCAGACACCCCAACGGCTCTCGTCACGTTGAATCGAGCCACATACCCGCCGCCTGCCGGATCATCCAATGTGTCGTGCCGGGTGATGACGAGGCAGACTCGGTCCGCGCCGTGGGTCGAAATCTGCCCCGAAGCCCCTCCAATCCACGAGATTCTGAGTGAATCAAAGTTAAAGGTGTCTCTGGGAGTCGCCGGGAAGACCCTCACCAGTCTCGCCTGTAGTATCGTAGTCGCGAGGCTGCAACTGACCAGCAAGGAGTCAACATCGTCATTCAGTCGCAGCTGTATCAGATCAAAGCCGTAGGAATTGGGAACACTGTTCCTTATGACGATGGAATCGGTCTCGCTCGCCCCGAGTCGGAAAGTGGTGTCTGCGGTCAGAGGCGGTGAGCTGTAGACTTTATTAGGGTCGTGCCATTGACCGAGAGAGGTGTCATTCAGATAACAGGCGATGGCAAACTCATCTATGCCCTGAAGAAAGTCACTGAAGGGAGGCGCAGTGGGCCGCGTTGGGTCCAACGAGTACCTCGCTATCGCCCGGTCAATCGCCAGTTTCCCCTGACTGATGGAGTTACTGGTGCCGACGGTCTCGGCATAGCAGTCCCTCACGATCCGCATGCCGCCCAGTTGGAATCTCTCATACATGAACCGCCAGAACAGGCAGTAGGGATAGCCCGCTATGCTAGAGTCCGCTGAAAGCGTGCGAAGCGAGGTATTCAGGTATTGCGTGAGGTACTTATTCGCGTCTCTCGGGTACTGACGGAGCCCCGAAACCTGCCCACCGGTTGTGCTGAACTCCTCGTTTGGATACTGGGCCGACTGGATGAATCTCGCCTGCCCCTCGGTGAACCAGTTCCAAGTATCGTTAACTACCTTGGCTGAATCAAGACCCCACTGGATTCCGTGGTAGAACTCGTGCGCCACGGCATCCTTCACTCTAATCGACTCACTGGAGTACGCACGACTGGTGCTGTCGGCATACCAGAGCTGGGCTTGGATGCCGATCTTCTGTTCTCCTCCGAATTCAGTGTATGTCTGGGGACGAACGTGAAAGTAGCGCAGGCTGTCGTTGATAAACACCTCATGGATGTTATCAGCATCAGCGGGCGACCCGAGGCCCCATGCGCCCACCTGCGTCTGCCAGGATTCATGCATGGCATTCTCAGAATATTGGGCGAAGACAGCAGCGTGCGCCTCACCGCCCGGAAGGCCCATGAAGAACTGGTCGCAGAAGTAGACCAGTAGCAGTTCTGTGTCAGCGCCGGGGAACGTGCTTGAGTTCAGCCTCTCAAGAGTGAGCACTTTGCCCGCAGTGATGGGCGTAAACGTCCCCCATGGGTCGGATGGGTCAGCGTAGCCGCCATATGCAGTGGAGTAGCCGGTCGAGCATTTCGGCGGCGACCATCTGAGGCTGCCGCAGCCAGAGGCCATCTGAACCTTGCCGATGTGCCGTCTCGTACTCCGAATGTTATCACGGACCGCCAGATAGACATTCGTCGACTCCGGCGGGAATCCGGATAGAGAAAACACCACCGTGTCGTGTGTCGCTGTGCTATTCGTGTCCACAGTGAGGAAGTACCAAGCCACGTTGTTCGGGTAGTACTCCAGGTAGGCATCGCCGACAGTGTCCTCAATGATCAACTGCGGGCCCAGATCAAGCTGGCTTCGGCCGGGAGGGGGCTCGAACTGACCAGGGTTGTAGAAATTGATGGTGCGCCCCTTCGTGTTTAGTCTGAGCACATCGACGAACTTGCCCATCGCGATAGCGAAGTGCCACACTTCTAGTTGCTCGCCAATCTTCACCTTCAACTCAACGCCGTAGGGGAAGTAGTTGATCCTGTGTTCGGTCACGTCCGCGTCCACAAAGGTGACCGGAGGGAACGAATCGAGGCCGACAGCGAATCCGTTCTCGTCCCCAATTGCCATAAGCACGAGTGCTTTGGCCAGTTCCACCTTGTTATCATCGGTGACCTCCATGTCGTACACTCGGAGCAGTCTGTTAAAGCCGGAAGGCAACGGTAGAAGACTGGTATCGCTGATAGAAGTCAGGTAGGGAACATCAGGCCTCCCCCGGTGATAAAAGGCTCTGTAGAAGGCGGTTCTTGGGAAGAGACGCTCCAGCAGATCTCCGGTGATCTGGACGCGCGCCTGAAGTCCGGGAAAGCGCTTCCCTAATTGACCCGCCTCAGCACCAGTCAGAACCCGCACAGAAGTGTTTGCACGCTCTTGCCGTGCCGGTTTCCTTCCCGACCCTGCTGCCACTGAGATGGCAGCGACCACGAGCAGCCCGACTAGGGCTACTCCGACGTTTATGCTTCTACGCATACGCACCTCCTTGGATGCTGCGCATCCTCTTTACGGTCGTTACAACCGACATGCTCTCTCCGTCTGAGCCTGGAGTCTAACGCCTCACCGCTCGTTGTCAAGCGTTCGAGCAGAACCTTCGCGCAAAGCCCACGTGTCTCAGGCCGCGTCTATGTGAGTTGCCAGACGACCAGTCGGGTCGCCGTGGTGGACTGCGCGACCGACCCCGCCGGACTGCCCCGCCGCTGCCACAAGGGAGATGACCACAAGGGTCGTGCCGGACGTCGAAACGCCTCCTCCATCCGCGTTAAGCTGCTCCCGAGCCAGACCCCGCCGCCTCGGCTGCCCGGCCCGCCGCGCGGGCGGCAACCAAGCTCTCGGCGTACACCGTAGACCGTAAACCGTAGACCGTCTGCCGCGCCCTGCGGGCGCGAGTTGCCAGTTCCCCGAAGGGAAGACCCTTCGACTCGTCCGACTCACTCAGGGCGACTCGGCGTCGGTTTCCAGTTGGCAGTGGCTGAGAGATTCCTCCACTCCGCGGAGCCTGCTCTGAGCCAGTCGAACGGGCTGCGGTCAGAATGACATCATGCTCGGCGTCCGCGTCCACACTTCGCCATTTCCCCTTTCCACTTCGCGTCTTGGCGTTCTTGGCGGTTTCCTTCACTCGCCCGGACTGGCTTCCTTGACTCTATTCCGCCTGCCGGTAGTATCAGCGCCTATGAAAGACGAGACGAATCGCCCGGCCAAGGACGTCGGAACGGCAAAGGAAGTCCCCTCCAAGTCCGAGAGCTTCTCCGAATGGTACACCGCGGTTGTGCTCAAAGCCGAACTGGCCGACTACGCGCCGGTACGCGGGTGCATGGTCATCCGGCCATATGGCTACGCGCTCTGGGAGAACATGCAGGCGCGGCTCGACAAGCGCATCAAGGATACCGGCCACGTGAACGCCTATTTCCCGACGCTCATCCCGGAGAGCTTCCTTACCAAGGAAGCCGAGCACGTAAAGGGTTTCTCGCCCCAGGTCGCATGGGTCACGCACGGCGGCGACGAGAAGCTGACCGAGCGCCTGGCGCTCCGGCCCACGAGCGAGGCGATTATCAACACGATGTACGCGAAATGGGTGAAGAGCTACCGGGACCTGCCCGTGCTCATCAACCAGTGGTGCAACATCTTCCGCTGGGAGAAGGCGACGCGCCTGTTCCTGCGCACGCTCGAATTCCTGTGGCAGGAAGGCCACACCCTGCACCGCACCCACGACGAGGCCCAGGAAGAGACGCTCAAGATTCTCGACCTCTACGTCGACTTCGTAGAGAACGACCTGGCTGTGCCCGTGCTCGCCGGAGCCAAACCCGAATCCGAGAAGTTCCCGGGCGCGGTTGACACCTATTCCATTGAAGCCCTGATGCCGGACGGCCAGGCGCTGCAGGCGGGAACGTCGCACCTGCTCGGCCAGCACTTCTCCGAGGCATTCGACATCAAGTACCTCGACGAAGACAACACCGAGAAGCACCCGTGGGGTACGTCATGGGGCGTTTCGACCCGGCTCATCGGCGGGCTCATCATGACCCACGGCGACGACAAGGGTCTGTTCATGCCGCCCCGCGTCGCGCCCTTCCAGGCGGTCATCGTGCCGATTCTGTTCGGGAAGAACGATGAGGCGGTGCTGGCCAAGTGCCGCGAGACCAAAGCCCAACTGGCCGACTACCGGGTCCAGCTCGACGACCGGACCACGCAGACCGCGGGCTGGAAATACAATGAGCACGAGATGCGCGGCGTGCCGGTGCGAATCGAAATCGGCCCAAAGGACGTTGCCAAGGAACAGTGCGTGCTCGTGCCCCGCGACGGCTCAGGCAAGCGGTTCGTACCGCTGGCCGGCCTGCCTGAGACGCTCGGCAAGCTACTGGACGAGATTCAGGCGGGGATGCTCGCGCGCGCCCGTGAGTTCGCCGCCTCGCGCACGTCGGATGCCGCGACGATAGACGAGTTCAAGGCCGCGATTGAAGCAAAGCCGGGCTACGTCCGGGTCCACTGGTGCAAGATGCAGGAGTGCGAGAACGCGCTGGTTGAGGCGACCAAGACCACGCCGCGCAACATGCCCGCGGCCGACCAGGGCAAGCCGGGCAAGTGCATCGTGTGCGGGATGGACACGAACACCGTCATATACTACGCGCGGACGTACTGACGCGCGTCGCACGAGGTACCAGTTACCAGTGACCAGGTACCAGTATGCGAAGCGGCTCCTCACTGGAAATTGGCAACTGGAAACTGCACATTCCGTGCGCTTCAGCGCACGGTGATAAGCGCCTTGATGCGCTCAAGCTTCTTCGGCCCGATGCCCTTGACGTTCTGAACGTCCTCCACCGACTTGAACCGTCCCACGGTCTCGCGATACTGGATGATACGCTCGGCGGTCATCGGCCCGATACCGGGCAAGGTCTGAAGCAGCCCGGAGTCGGCCGTGTTGATATTCACCAGCCCGCCCGCCTGCTGCCGCACTACGCCGGGTGTTGCCGGGTACAGCCGTACCGGCTGAACCGGCTTGAGCGTTTCCTGCGCCGCTGCGTAGGCAATCCACAGGTCGGTCAGGTTCTGCGGGAGCAGCTTGCCCTCGACCGGGACTCGCGACCGCTCCAGCCATTGCTCGGTGGTAACAACTCTGTATGTCCCGGGCAGGCGGTTCCTGACGCGGGCACGCCCGACCTGCGAAACCTCGGGCCAGACGAGCGTGTCACCGGTCACGAAGTAGTCGGCCCCGGCCAGCAGCGGCGCGGGTTCGTGCAGGCCCACGCTCTCCGGCGCCACCAGCCGCGCCAGGGTCGTGTCGTCAATCACAAGCAGCCGCACGCGGTCCCGGTACGGCGCGGCCGCGAACAACTCGCGCCAGCCCAGCCTGCCCGAGCCGAGACCGGACTCAATCACGTAACCGGGCAGAACCGCGATGTCCGCGCCCGCCTTCTGTCGCACGGCTTCGGCAACCACCGCGCCCAGGCGTAACCGGCCCGCGCTATCCGGCGCGTACTCGACCGGGTTCTGGCACACGGCCGTATCCGTGGGCGCCGCGCTCAGCCGATGTATCCACGCCGATGCCGGCGATGAATCCGCGCCCGCCGCCGGCTCGACGTTCAACATGCGCGCCTCGGTCTGGTAGACCTTGTGCTCGGCCTTGCTGAAGAGCACGTCCGCCAATCCCAGCCGCTGGCCGTATGCGGCCGCGGTCAAGACCGGCGTCACGCCCGAGCCGGCCAGGCGGTTCTCCACGTTGCCGGCCGTGCCTCGGCAGATGACTAGGTTCACTTCCTTGAAGCTGTCCGCAATCGCGCACCCGGTCTCTTGTCCAAAGTGCCCGATGACGATGACAAGGTCCACGCTCTCGGCGCGCACGACCGGCAGGTAGCGGCCGAGTTGGGCCAGCGGGTCCTCGACGACCCACCCGCCCACGTCCCCGCGCTGGTTGAGCTTCGGAATCTCAGGGTCGGTGATTCCGACAACCGCGAGCTTGATTCCCATCATGTCCTTCACGAGGTACGGCCGGAACAGCGGCACGCGCCGGTTCAGCACGACGTTGAGCATCGGATCGGCGAGAATCGGGAATGACGCCGCCTTGGCCAGGACCTCGAAATTCTCAGTGCCCCCAACGAAGTCGCGGGCACCGCTCGCAGCCGCGTCGTACCCGGCCGCGTTCATGAACTCGACCGCCGCCCGCCCTTGCGAGCTGTCACCCTCGGGCGAGCCGAACCCGAAGTCGCCGCAGTCGAGCAGGAGCGTGGCGTCGGTCCTCTGTTCTTTGATGAGGCTGAGCAGGTTATCCCAGCCGCCGAGCGTGCGGCGCGGCAGGCCCGTCGACCCAAAGTCGATGCCCGGCCGACTTCGGCCCTGGAGGTCCGACGTGTAGAGGACACGGAGCACCTGGAAATCGGACCGGGACGAAGGTATGGCGCAGGTAAGCGCGAGGATGAGACCAAGCACGCGTGTAATATAGCCCCTTCCCGGCTCGAATCAAGCCCGCCCCAAGCTTGACTCTTCGCAGCACTGCCCTAGAATGGCCGCGATGGATTTGTTTACCAAATGTGACCAGTTCTACCCGATTGTCGCGCGCGCGCAGAAACAGGGCTATTACCCCTATTTCATCCCACTCAGTTCCGAGCCGGACCGCCGGGTCGTAATCAACGGCAAGGAACTGATAATGCTCGGCTCGAACAACTACCTTGGGCTCACCACGCACCCCAAGGTGAAGGAAGCCGCGATTGAAGCGATCCGCAAGTACGGCACCGGCTGTACCGGTTCGCGCTTCCTGAACGGCACGCTCGACCTGCACGTCCAGCTCGAATCCGAGTTGGCTGCCTTCTACGGCAAGGAAGACTGCCTGGTCTTCTCGACCGGCTACCAGGTCAACTTCGGCACGATATCCGCTATCGTACGCCAGGGCGACATAGTCTTCACCGACAAGCTCGACCACGCTTCAATCGTGGACGGTTGTCAGTTGTCGGCCGGCTCGGTGAAACGCTACGTCCACAACGACGTGGCATCACTGGAGCACGCGCTTGCGGGCGCGCCGGCGGAAGCCGGCAAGCTGATCGTGACTGACGGCGTCTTCTCGGTCGAAGGTGACCTCGCGCCGCTGGACAAGATGGTCCCGCTGGCCCGGAAGTACGGTGCCCGCATCATGGTTGATGAAGCCCACGCGGTCGGCGTGATGGGCAAGAACGGCCGGGGCACGGCCGAGCATTTCGGTGTTGAAGCTGAAATCGACCTGATAATGGGCACGTTCTCCAAGACCTTCGCCTCCGTCGGTGGGTTTGTCGTCGGCACGCACAAGGTCATCACCTTCATCCGGCACCAGGCCCGCTGCATGATCTTCTCCGCGGCGGCACCGCCGGTCGCGGTCGCGACCGTGCTGGCCGCGCTCAAGATAATGAAAGCCGAACCGGAGCGCCGCGAGCAGCTCTGGAAGAATGCCCGCAGGATGACGGACGGGCTTTGCGCCATGGGCTACAACCTTGGGACCACGGTGACGCCGGTCATGCCCATTCATATCGGCGAGGACTTGAAGACCCTGCTCTTCTGGCGCGCATTATACGACGCGGGTATCTTCTCCAACGCATTCGTACCGCCCGGGGTCCCGCCCAACCATTCCCTCATCCGTACCAGCGTCATGGCCACCCACACGGACGAGGACATCGACGAAGCACTGGTCATATTCGAGAAAGTTGGCAAGAAGCTCAGCATTCTACCCTAGGCCATGGTTACGGTTCGGAAGGTCGAATCCTCCAAGGATCTCGACTGCTTCGTCAAGCTGCCTTTCCGGCTCTACAGAAACGACCCGAACTGGGTGCCGCCGCTCATCGGCGACTTCAAGCGCACCCTGACCCCGGGCCAGAACTCGTTCTGGAGCCACGCCGACCGCGAACTCTATCTTGCCTTCCGCGACGGCAACGTGGTCGGCCGGGTCGCCGCGATTTTCGACCACAGCTACAACGAGTACCGCAAGTCCCACGTCGCCTTCTTCGGCTTCTTCGAGCTGGAGGACGACATCGAAGTCGCGCAGGCCTTGTTCACCGCAGTGAAGGCCTTCGCCCGCTCCCGCGGATTGGACACGGTCTACGGTCCGGCCAACCCGTCTTTGAACGATGAGGTCGCGCTGCTCATCGACCCATTCGACTCCCCGCCGATGGTCAAGATGTCCTACAACCCGCCCTACTACGTGCAACTGGTCGAGAAGTCAGGCTTCACCAAGGTCAAGGACTTCTATGCGTACGCAATCCAGATGGACGCACCGGTGCCGGAGAAGCTGCAGCGGGTCATGACCAAGCTGAAGGAGAAGCCAGGGCTGACGGTGCGGCCGGCCGACCTGAAACATGCGGAGAGCGAGCTTAGACTCATCCAGGAAGTCTACAACGACGCGTGGTCGGACAACTGGGACCACATCCCGATGACCAATGACGAGATCGCCGACCTTGCACGCCAGCTCAAACCGCTCATCCGGCCGGAAACCTGCCCGTTCGTGTTCTACAAAGGCGAGATTGCGGGCATGTGCGTCACCCTGCCCGACTACAATCAGGTGCTGAAGAAGATGAACGGCCATCTATTCCCTTTCGGCTGGCTCACGTTTCTCACCCAGCGCGGCAAGATCAACCAGGCCCGGCTTTGGGCGCTCGGCGTCAAGCGCAAGTTCCACAACCTGGGCTTCGACTCGCTGCTCTACTACGA
>CAZQZR010000103.1:0-11592 GCA_964597845.1 uncultured bacterium
GGTCGGGACGGCCGGCACGTCCGGCGGTCGGTTCCTCTTGCAGGCGAGCCCGGCAACCAGCATTATGGCCAGGACTGCGACAAAGAAAGCTCTCGTGTGCGTTGCCGTATCTTCTTACCGCCCTCCGCCCGTGCGACCGGTGTTTCTCAAGTCATGCTGGAACTTGGGCCAGGGCGAATTGGCCAGGGGGCTTTCGCCTCTGAGCGCGTACAGGTAGCCGTCATAACTGCTGAAGTAGACTGTTCCGTCCGGGCCGATGGCCGGGCTCGTCTGGATGCTGCCCTCGGTTGCGTACTTCCACTTGAGCGTGCCGTCGGAGTTTATCGCGTGAAGGTAAGTGTCGTCCGAGCCGACGTAGAGCGTGCCGTCCGCCGCAATGGCCGGCGTCGACCATATCGAACCATCGGTCTGGTACTGCCACTTGAGCGTGCCGTCGGGATTGAGGGCGTACACGTAGTTGTCCTGCGATGCGAAATAGATGGTACCGTCCGTGCCGATTGCGGGCTCGGACCTGATGTCTGCCGACAGCGGGTATTGCCATTTGACTGTTCCGTCCGGATTGATGGCGTAGAAGTCGCTGAAGCGTGTCCCGACGTAGAGGGTCCCGTCCGCCGCGATCGCCGGCGAGGTGGGCCACCCGATGACAGAGTATTGCCACCTGGCAGAGCCGTCGGGGTTCACCGCATGGACGAAACCGTCTTTCGTCCCAATGTAGACCGTTCCGTCCGTCGCCACGGCCGGCGGGCTGGTGACTCCCCACAGGGTCACGTATTGCCATTTCAAGGTGCCGTCCGCGCCGAACGCATAGAGGCTGAGGTCGTCCGAGCCGACGTAGACCGTGCCGTCCGGGCCGATGGCCGGAGATTCAGCGACGGCCGCGCCGACCTTCTGGCTCCACTTGAGCGTGCCGCTGGGGTTGAGCGCGTACAGATAGCCGTCATCCGAACCGAAATACACGGTACCATCCGCGGCGACGGCCGGCGAGACCCAGACCACGCCGCCGGTATGGAATCGCCAACTCAGGATGCACTGCTGGCTCACGGCGTAAAGGGAGCTATCGTACGACCCGAAATAGAGCGTGCCGTCCGGTCCGATTGCCGGGCTGGACTTTATCGAACCCGCAGCCTTGTACTGCCACTTCAGGGTGTCCAACTGGATGGTGATGTCGTGCGGGGGAGACCACTGCGACAGCGCGTTGCCCGTGTCTCTTGCCTGAGCCGTGACCGTCCACGTACCGGGAACGGACCAGGCGTGGTTCACCCGCACCGACTCTTCGGAGGCGACGAAAGCGCTCCAGTCGGAAGTGTCGCCGTCACCCCAGGCGAACCTGATTGCGACGGTGAAGCTGTCGGGATGGGAGGCGACGGTGGCGAAAGTGCAGGACGAGTCCTGGACTCCGGTGTCCGGCCCGGATGGTGCGGCCGGGGTGTCGGGCGGCCGGTGAAGCGCGACCCGCACCGTGAGCCCGTCCGACCAGTCGGACTCGGCGAGTCCCTGGTCCTGCCCCTGGGCGCGGACCTCGTAGGTCCCCGTATCCGACCAGGCGTGGGTCAGTTCGATGGCCCGGCCACTGGTAGACCAGCCGGACCATTCCGACATCGTCGAGTCGCCCCAGTCGAAGCGGACAGCCACACTGTCATCGTCCGGGTCGGCCGCGCTTGCGGAAAAGCTGTAGGTTATCTCCTTGAAGCAGTACGCGGGCCCGGTCGGTACGGCCGGTGCCTCGGGCGGGTGGTTGGTGCAGGACGAAATCCCGACTACCAGCAGGGCTGCGGACAGAAGCGGAATCAGACCAGCGCGGCCTTTAATCATGACACCTCCTGTCATTCCCGGCCCTGTCAGGGCCGAGCTTATCTTCCGGCAAAGGGGATAAGTGGAAATGGCAAAGTTCGGAGTCCGGACTTGTTCATTCCCCTTGGAACTTTCCCCCGGCAAAGGGGATAAGTGGAAATGGCAAAGTTCGGAGTCCGGACTTGTTCATTTCCCCTTGGAACTTTCCCCTTCATCATAGCCCTAATTATACCACGGGAGACCGCATGTCAAGCTGAATCCGAACTCCGAGGACCGAGGCGGGATTTCACCTGGACATCATGCCTCTCTCGATTCCATCGCCGCCGGAGGTTCGGACTCCCTCGCGGACCTCTTGGAGAACCGGGCCGGGAAGTCAAGGCGGCAGCCTGCGGCTGACCGCCCACGGCTCGCGGTTCATGATGCTCTGCCGCAGGCAGGTGCCATCCGATGGCTCAACCGCGTGACATGGGCAGCAGGGACCAGGGACCGGGGACTAGGGACTATGAACTAGCAGCTGATAACTCGCGCCGTTGGCGCGACGGCAGGGGAGACGCCGCCCGCGCGACAGGAGCTTCTTATGTACGCTGAATCTCTCCGGCTGCCCTCACTAGGGATGCCGATGGCGGACGCGGTAAGCCTCGCGACGCACGGCGGTCCCGTAGAGGGGCGGGCTCTTTGGTTCCCGCGGCGCACGGAAACTCGGCGGCTCGCGACCCAGAATCTCCAGGCCATACGTGCCGACAATCTCCTTGAGAATTCCATCCACGACCGCGACGACCTCGGCAGGTATGAGCGCGAGATTCGGCTTGCGCTGCGCCACCAGCCCTTCAATGGTTATCGTGCCCACGTGCCAGTGTTCGCGCGTGATTGCCCCGTCGGCGACCAGTCGCCGTACGGTGTCGGTGAAGACGTTGGAAAGGTGACCGTAGCAGTGTGAACTACGGCCGGGGCGGAGGAGTTTCTCGCTGTGAGTGGAAGACCAGACCTTGTCAATCCACCCGAACAGCTTCCGAACGACATTCTGACCTATGTCCCGCTTGCCGCTGGTTTTCTCCAGCACGTAGAGCAGGACCTCATCGAACAGGGCCTGCCGGCCCGACGAATCGGAGTTATCATCCATTCTGCACCTCCAACTAATTGTACCACGGACGAAGACTCCCGTCGAGGGCCAAAACCGGGCTACCGGGACCGGGTCCTGCTACTGCCGGTCGCAGCCTCGGTCTGGGGACTCACGCCCGCCGGGCGCGGCGACGGCTCACGGCTTGCGCTGGTGGCAGGGGAGGGGGGCTTGCTGCGCCGGGGCGGGTCTGGTAAAATCCTGCTGCTGGGAGCGTTGCCAGCTTGCGGCCGAAACACAACTGCGTGATGACCGCCGGCGCGCTCCCGGCTTTGCCTTGACTCTGGGGTCTGGAGCGGGAAACCAAAGTGACTGTGTCCGGCCCGGCAGGATCTGCTGTCGCGGCCCGCGAATATCGGACGGTCAGGGTAGACGCCGCCCGCACGTGGACCGTGCGAGGACGGCAATTGGGCAGTCCGAGAGCCCTAGCTCCGCGTCTGTGGCCCTTGGGCGATCTTCCGTAGGGCCATGTAAGGATTGAACTGAGGATTTACCGAGACGTAGCCACTGATTCTGTCCAGCGCAGCCTGCGAGTACCTGTGGACTACGCCCGAGTGCGACACCCTTACCGCCTGATGGAACTGGTCGTTCCCTTTGAGACCAAGGAACTTCACCGTGGCCGCAACGAAGTTGCGAGTCTTCGCAAGCTTCTGTGCGAGCTCGGCGGTGAGATACGGGTAGTCCGATTCAAGCTCGGTTCGTCGGATCAGGACCGGCAGCGATGAATCGGCCGAGCTGCCTTTCCTGAGATTCAGGTCCGCGGTGTAGTTGCGCGGTGCCTGCACGGCGACGACTCTCACCATGTCGCTGCCCTTCAAGTAGGCATTCAGAGCGAGGTGCGGAAGCACCTTCTTTTTGTTCTTGTACTGCTCTTCAAATTGGGTTTGACTGATGTACTGGTGCCCATCAAACTTGACTCCTCGGTCAAGGAGCCAGATGAGCCTCCTGCTGGAGTCGTTCCTTCTGACCTTAGATACCAGCTTTTGTACCTTGTCGGCGTATGTAGTAAGCTCGGCGAAGGACAGGGATAGGTAGTGTCCTTGGAGCCGAGATACCTTCTGCGGGTATACCTTGGCGACAACCATGCGAAAGAACTTACAAGAGAAGAAGAATAGGTGGTGGAGTATTTCTGCGGGAGTGGCTGGCAGCACGTGGTGCACCGCGCAGTTCCTCAGTGATACGATCTGCTGGATGCAATCCTCTTGGTTATCGTCCAGAAGACGCAGTCCCTTCAATCTGGATACGGCCACCTCAGCAGAAATCGTGTTCCCGGCATTGTCTTTCGTGATGTTTAGGTGGTTCTTCACCAGCACAGACTTCGCCAGCAACTCCCACGCAGTAGTTGTCAGCATCAGACAGGTCTCGGCTTTGTACGGCCGCCCGACGCGGTTGAAAGCGTCGACCGCCTCCTCCGCAGCCCACATCGCACTTTCGAGCAGCCTTAGATACTCGCGCTTCATCTTCACTGGCATGGTGGCTACTCCTCCAGCGGTAACGGGGTCAGTTTGACTGCCGAGTCCTCTCTAAGCTTGGCGTGATTCAAGCTGCACCGCCACGCTGTATATGTGGCCTATCCTGACATATGTGGTTACGAGGGGCACGATTTACAGCGGGACGCCTTACACGCGGTCCCACTGCTCTTGCGCCTTGGTCTTCCTCATCTCCGCCAGTACTAGACCTTTTTGCTTCTTGAGCGCATGCAGCAGCTTAGCCTGACGCTCGTATTCGGCGATGGCCTGAGCCAAAGGCATCCCAGGCGCGAACAGGTTTCCGTTCCAATGGCATTGTACCCCGTTCGCTGACTGCAGGTCGTTGTACCAGCCTCCGGCAACGCCCTCGTTCGAATCCATGAGACCCGCCCTGCGCAACGGTGTTGCTGCGGCGCTAATGATGGCAGAAATGGCACGTGGTATGCTCGGTTTGTCCACGATATCCAGCGTGAGTCTGTCAGGTTCCCAGTGCTTATCGTCCTCCCACGATGTGTCGCGGTGCGGCAGCCACACTGGGTCACTAACTTGCTGTTTGATTATGTCGGCGATGGTCTTGTTCATCTCGGTGAATTGCGTCTTCGCCCGTTTCAGGTCTTCAGCCGGGAGCTTGGCCATACGGTCTGCGTGTGTGTACATAACATGCTGGAGAAGCAGCTCGTTGCGTTCTTCGATGAAGCTCTTCACACTGACGAGAAAGGCGCTCCAGCTTGAACCCATGGCCTTAGCTGTGGAGAGGAATTCAGTGCGGAGTTTCTCCAGCTTAGTCTCCAATTCCGGATAAGATTCCATCACACCTCCTGATTACCGTAGTTGTATGCTACTCTGTCTTTCCCGGTCGCAGCCGGGAGTTCGGACAGCATTTACAGTATAGTAGGTCGGTGGCCAGCAAATGTCAAGGCGTGGCCTCATCGCTCTGCGACTCGTCGAATAATTCCGGGTCCGGCTCAAGGTGGGTGGCGGAGTCGGCTGCGGCGTCGGACTCGGCCAGGTCCTGCCTCATCTTCCGCAGGTAGTCGTCCGGCAGCATGACTGGATGTCAGCGGTTCATCTTGGGCATCAGGCCATTATGCCGATTCGGGCGCGGTAGTCAAGGCGGCGGGGAGAGGGGCAGGAGTTCGGCACAGCGGCGGGGGAGGGCTGAAAATCAGCGGCACACGGCGACGAGGGCGGAACTGCGGGCTCCGGTTCAAGTCGCGTCCCAGGGTTTGACTTCCTTCTGGGTCCAGTCGCGGGCCGCGTGGACGATGGCGAGAATGATGACGCGCGCGTCTTCGAGTCGATACATGATGCGGTAGTTCTGGAACAGGAGTTCTCGGGTGTTCGGGTCGTCAGCCTCGGGAACGAGCCGGCCTCTGGCCGGGAGTTCGACAAGGGTCTCCACGGCCTCAATAATCCGGTTGATGAAGCGGCCGGCATAGAACTCGGAGTCGCGCCTGATATAGTCACGAATGCTCTCGATGTCGGCCAGCGCGGGCTCGGACCAGACGAGCTTCATTCGTCCAGGAGCCGCTTCCTGACCGCGTCGTGAGCTACCACGCGTCCATCTTCGACGGCCTTCAGGGCGACGGCGAGCTTCTTCTTTATGTACAACTCGTACATGACGTCGTCCCACGTGGCCTCGTCGGGCAACTGGTCGATGAGCTTCCTGGCTTCGTCTCTTACTGTATTCATGTAAGCGTGTCCTCCAGACTCAGTCAGCATAGGGCGGAACGTGTCGGGCGTCAAGCAAGACGGCACGGAGACGACTGCGCGGCGAACCGGGATGTCAATGCGCTGGCTCGTCGCTCTGCGACTCGTCGCATAGTTCCGGGTCCGGTTCTAGGCGGGTAGCGGAGTCGGCAGCGGCGGCGGATTCGGCCAGCCCGAAAGCCAAAGCCGGTTGCTAGAGTGCGAAGTCTCGGATACGGTCAGGACTACAGCGGGGATTACGGTGAGGACTGCGGTGGGGAGCACGGTGAGGAGTACGGCAAGGATTACGGTGAGGACCACGGTGGAGACCACAGTGAGGAGCACGGCGGGGACCACAGCGGGGACTACAGCAGGGAGTACGGTGAGGACTGCGGTGAGGAGTACGGTAATGAGTACGGCGGGGATTACGGTGAGGACTACAGCGGAGAGTACGGTGAGGACTACTGCCGGGATTGCGGCGGGGACTACGGTGAGGAGTACGGTGAGGAGTACAGCGGGGATTACGGTAGGGAGTACGGTGGGGAGTACGGGTCCCCCGGTCGGATGAGAACGAGCCGGGGGGTGCTGAAGTCTTGCACCTTTTGCCGTTTCGTTACGAACAAGTATGCGAGAGCAATGATATGAGCAGACGATATTCTCACCCGCCGCGCCACGAGCGCCCGCATGAGCAGCGTTTGCGGGAGATTGTGGATGAGCTGGTGCCGGATGATTCTCGGAAGCAGACGTATCTTTCGTTCGCATGGGAGCTTGCGATGGCGGGGCGGCAGGCGCGACTAACCACAGATGAACGCAGATGGACACAGATTCGAGGTTCGGAAAGGACGCCGGCACTGCGAGCTGGGAACTGGAAACTGGAAACTGCGACGACGCGTAATCCACCCTTCCCTGATTATGGCCCGAGGACGAAACGCATCGTCGCGAAGTGGTTCAAACGCGGACTCTCGGGGCATTTGCTCTGGCTTATCGGCGAGGCGGTGCTGCGGGAGCAAGAGTGGTAAATGGAGGTATACGATGAAAGAGCGAGCCCATGATCGCACAGAACGGGTCTGTGAGAACTACGCGCTGAAGCTGTCTCTGGGCACCGGAGCCAGCCGCAGCGATGGCGACATCGAGAAACAGGCCGCGAACTATACGGCGGGCCAGGCGCGCATCAGCCGGCTGCGGGCCGATACGGCCGAGCTGCTGGACCGCGAGGGCGTGCCGTCGATTGTGCGGCCGTACTACTATGACTTCGTGCTGCGGCTGGCCAAGCGCGACAGCGAGCTTGTGTCCGAGCACGCGCGCCGGGTCGAGGGCCGGTTGCAGTTGGAGTTGTGGGCGGCCCGGGGTCTTTCGCGCAACCTGCTCGCGCACATTGCGCTGCAGGTGCTGGGCCTGGACCTGACCGGGCCTGAGCCTGACCCTTGCGCGGCCGATGACACGAGAGTAGAATTAAACAGGACATAGTGGGGAACCAATCAGGGCGTCCGGTACGCAGGCGCGTACTGTCCGATAACGGGCCGGCTGGAACAATGACGCCGGGCGTCCTGTGAGTGAGTTTTCGACCGGTCCGGGGCTGTTGCGCGCCGGGGAATCCGCAGGTCTGCGATTCGAGTTCATACGGAGGTACGTCATGAACTATGCAGCACAGGCGGGTGGGGAAAGGAAGGGCGTGATAGACATCGCAGCGCTGTGGCGCGAGTTCCACGAGCGGGTCTATCACTGGCTGTATGGCATGGTCGGGAACGCGGAGGACGCGAAGGACCTGACCATTTCCGTGTACGACTGGGTCTGGGAGCACCAGAACCAGTACGACCCGTCAAGGAGCAGTCCCTGCACGTGGCTCCATCTCATAGCACATTCCGAAGCGGTCGGATTCTGGCGCAAGCGGCGGCTGCCGAAAAGAAGCCTGGACACGCTGCCCGAGTCCATGGAGCCGACCTGCGCCGGGCCTGAAGCGGAACACAATGCGGCGGCAGCGCGGGAGGGGCTGTGGCGGGCGGTTGGCGACCTGCCCGAGTCGGAGCGCGTGGTCATGCGACTGCGCTTCCACGACGGGCTGACCGTCGCCAGGGTGGCGCGCGTCCTGCACGTGTGCGTGAGAACCGTGAAGTACCGCGAGGCCCGGGCCGCGGCGCTGCTCCGCGTGAGGCTGCGGCAGCAGTAGCACGATGGCAGGTAAAATGGAGGTGCTATGGAGAGTAAACGTACCGACCCGGAAGACATAGACTTTACCGATGCCGAACTGGACGTGTTTGGCGACTACACCGACGCGCTGCAGGCGCAGAAGAACCCGGACATGGAGGAGTATCTCAAGCGCTGTCCCGGGTCAGCGGACACGATGCGGCCGATACTCGAGACCGCGCTGCTGCTCGACCGTGTAATAACCCAGTTCCGGCGCAAGCACCCGCACGTGGACCTGGACAAGTTGCTCGACCGAAAGCGCCGACACGGAACCGCGTCGAAGTAGAACTCAGCCTCAAGGTCAGACCCGGCCATCAGGGCCGGGTCCCTTTTTTGCACCTTTTCCCGCCTCATGGCGAACAAGTATGCGAAGTCAGAGAACCAAGCGCTCTTTGACAACTTGGAGGACCGGACGCATGGGCAGCGAATGCGAGACCGGCGTCGCTAACGCAGGTAAGAGGAGGTGAGCTATATGCCTGACCCTGGAAAGAGAATCCAAAGCTGGGACACGAAGTTCGACACGACCCGGATCAAGGCCATCATCGACGAGAAGCGCCCGAAGATGCTTGAGCACGTGAATGCGGTCTTCACTTCCATCGCGTTGATGGAGACCCAGGTGAAGCAGGTGCTCGACGGGTCCGGAGTGTCGTTCATCATGTACCCGTTCTACCTCTCCTTCGGCCGTGAGCTGTGGAGCAAGAGCCAGAAGGAGATGTCGGGTGAGTCGCTGGCGAAGGAAGCCGCGATCCTGATCACGAAGTGGACCGCAAGAGGCCTGACGCAGGCGGTGCTGCAGGCGGTCCGGACCGACGTCTTCAACGTCGCGGCGCCGGTTGCGCCGTGAGAAGGCCACGAACGATGCGGGCGGAGTTCCGCTGCCGGACTCCGCCCGCGCATTTCGCTCCATGCCAAACCGGCCATTGACAAGCGGCGGGAAGGGCCGATAATCAGGCGTCCGGGATATGCTATGAAACTGCCGAAGTCATTCCGCTCGTTCCTACGGTGGCGCAGCCACACGGAGCGGAGCGGAGTCGAGGAATCTCTCAGCGTGCCCGAGAGACCCCTCCACTTCGGTCGGGGTGACAAAGGGTGCGCGAGAACCCACCGTGTCTGTCGGGGTGACAGACACTCAGGAGGTGTCATGAAGTACGCGTCGGTGCTCTTAGCCGCAAGCTGTCTGCTCTCAGCCGTCAAGGCCCAGTGGCTTGAGACTACGATCCAGTTGCCTGCCGGTCCTGGTCCGCTATGCTACAACTCCCGCGAGAATAAGGTCTACTGCGTAATCGCGGGCAGTGCCGTCGCCGTCATCAGCGGTTCATCCAACGAGGTGATCGCCACGATTCCCGTTGTCACTGGTCCATCAGCGCTCTGCTACAACTCAGTGGCCAATAGCGTCTTCTGCGCGAGCCATGACGCGGATACTCTCACTGTGATTGATGGTCTGACGGACAGCGTCGTCGGGGTGGTGTCACTTGTCTTCTGGCCGACCACGCTCATCTACGATTCTTCGGACAATAAGATCTACTGCACGAACTGCAGCTACCTGTACTCAAGCGTAACCGTCGTGGACGGTGCATCGAACGCTGTGGTCGCGGTCATCGCCGTCCTTGACGGCCTGCCGTCTGTCGCCTGCTACGACTCGCGTGACAACCGGGTCTACTGCGCGAGGTCGTTACCGAACTACGTCCTGGCCATCGACTGCGCCACGGATTCGATAGTCGACAGTGTGGCCATAGGTGGCGCGCCCGAAAACTCCTGTTACAACGCGACCGACAACAAGGCATACTACTCAGACTTTGACCGCGACGTCGTGGACGTGATTGATTGTGGGACGAACCAGCTCATCGCTACGGTACCGGTCGGGGGCTTCCCAAGGGCATTGTGCTACAACTACAGGGCTAACAAGGTGTATTGTGCGAATGGGGACAGCGACAACGTCTCGGTGATCGATGGTTCGTCGGACTCGGTCGTCGCTACCGTCACCGTCGGAAACGTGCCTTGGATTCTTTTGTACAACCGCGCCAACAACAAGGTCTACTGCGCGAACCTGGGTACTGACGACGTCACAGTGATAGACGGGTCTTCGAATTCCGTGCTGCACACCATCGCGGTCGGCGACAGGCCGGTTGCCCTCTGCCACAACCCAGCACAGAACAGAGTCTACGTCTCCAACAGCCGGAGCGCGAGCATCTCGGTGCTGCGCGACTCGGGCGGGGGGATCGAAGAGAGCCCCAAGCCGCAAGCCCCAAGCCACAAGCCCGCGGCCACGGTCATGCGCAGCCTGCCGCCCGGCGCGGTTGTGTTCGACGCGATGGGACGGAGGGTTGTGAACCCGAGGCCCGGGGTCTACTTCGTCCGGGCCGAGCCGTCGGCCGTAAGCCGTCAGCCGTCGGCCGTCACCGTCCGCAAAGTCATCCTGCAGAGGTAGGGAGGTGCCATGAAGTACGCGTCGGTGCTGTTAGCCGTAAGCTGTCTGTTGTCAGTCGTCAAGGCACAGTGGTTGGAGACTGGAACCCAGTTGCCCGATTCGGCCCAGCCATCCGCGTTGTGCTACAATTCCACCAACAACGAGGTCTTCCTGCCGCAGAACTTGTACTACGACTCTTTGGCAGTGTTGTTCATGCCGCCCGAGCCGACCGCAATGCCTATCGACAGTGTGTGGCTGGATAGCTTGTTCGGCCCGCCGGACACTGTGGACACGGCGTTCCAGTGCGGAGTCGCGGTCTGCTGTTCGGTTGTAGATGTGAACGTGGACGGCTCTTGGAGTTTCATCGATCCACACGGGGTCGTGGTCTACATCGAATCGTTCTCGTTTGAGGTCGTGCAGGGTGACTCGGTCATCGTCGCATCCATGTGGTTCGATATCGGAAACGACACCGGTCTTTGGACGGTCAAGTGCACGATTCCGACGAACTCGGTCGTATGGAGGGTAAGGGGCCGGGATATGCCGGGCATCGAAGAGGGCCAGCCCCAAGCCTCAAGCCGCGAGCTGCCGCCCACGGTCCTGCGCAGTTTGCCGCCCGGCGCGGTCGCGTTCGATGCGATGGGGCGAAGGGTTTTGGACCCGAAGCCAGGCGTCTTCTTCGTGAGGGAGCGGTCAGCGGTAGGCGGTGAGCGGTCGGCCGTCACCGTCCGCAAGGTCATTCTGCAGAGGTAAGGAGGCAATATGATAAGAATCATTGTGACACTGCTCGTAGTTGTTGGTGCGGCGTCCGCCAACCCGTTTCTATTGACCTACATCAGTGAGGTCGGTTTTGACAGCGCCGGGCGCCCGTGGGTCGAGTTCTGCGTGCAGCCATGGGAGGACGAAGGCTACCTTCACGACGTCCTGCTTGTGACCGG
>CAZQZR010000104.1:0-11588 GCA_964597845.1 uncultured bacterium
GTAAGCCGGGGCGCGTCCATGCGCTTGCACTCGACGCCGATGCGGCGGCCCCGCTTGAACAGCAGCAGGTCGAGTTCGGCGCCCTGATGTGTGGCCCAGTAATAGGCCTCGTCGGGCTGCAGTGCCTTGAGGATTTCCTCGACCGCGTAACCTTCCCAGGAGGCGCCGACCTTTGGATGGGATTCCAGTTCGCGCCGGCTGCCGATGCCGAGCAGCGCGTGGAGCAGACCGCTGTCGCGGACGTAGATTCGGGGGGCCTTGACTTGCCGCTTGCTCAGGTTTTCGAACCACGGTGAAAGCTGTCGCACCATGAAGACACCGGCCAGCAGGTCGACGTAACGCCGGACGGTGGATTCGCCGACCGCGAGGGCGCGGGCCAGTTCCGCGCCGTTCCAGGTCTGCCCGTGGTAATGAGCAAGCATGGTCCAGAAGCGCCGCAGCGCGACCGCGGGGATAGCGAGCCCCAGTTGCGGAATGTCCCGTTCCAGGAATGTCTGGATGAACTGGCGCCGCCAGGACAGCGAATCCGTTTCGCTGCGGGCCGTGTACGCCAGCGGGAAGCCGCCCCGCAACCAGTGCCGGCCCTGGGCCGCGGCCCCGAGGTCGGCCAGCCGGAAGCCCTCCAGCAGGACAGTCTCCAGACGGCCGGCCAGCGTCTCGGAAGACTGGCGAAGCAAAGCGGGTGACGCGCTGCCGAGGATGAGGAAGCGGGCCGGCAAAGGCTTGCGGTCCGAAAGCACGCGAAGGAGAGGAAACAGGTCGGGTCGGCGCTGGATCTCATCGACTACTACGAGACCCTTGAGGGAACGCAGGGCGATGTCCGGCTGCGAGAGACGGGCGAGGCTGCCGGGGTCTTCCAGGTCAAAGTAGTTGAGCGACCTGACGGGCGCGAGCTGCCGTGCGAGCGTCGTCTTGCCGCACTGGCGCGGGCCAAGCAGGGCTACGACCCGGCTTCGTCTCAGCGCGGACTGAATCCGTGCCACGTCGGTCTTGCGCTCGACCACCGGAGAGCATAACCATGAAAATCCGCCAGTCAATGATGGTTTTTCATGGTAGACGAGCCGTGACTGGAGGCGCGGCCGGGGCGCATAGCTTAGGGATGAAGGATGAGGGATGAAGCAGGAAGGATGAAGGCGGAGGGATGAGGGAGGAAGGAAGAGGGAGCAAGGCGGAAGGGGCGTGAAGCCAGTTGCGAGTTGCGAGCGTACTCCCAGCGTCCCCGTTTGCACTTTGCCATTTCCCCTTTTCCCCTTGCCCCTTGGCGTCCTTGGCCGTTCCCTCCCCGTCTCCGGGTGTCGGGCGGGGTTTGACTCTCGGGTGCACGGCGGGTAGTGTTAGAGGCGGTGAACGTTGCGACGGCCTGCAGCTTACAGCCAACGGCCGACAGCTTGGACTTTGGCGGAAGCGCCGGCTTGACTCTGTGTCAGTTGTGCTATACTAACAGTTGATGAATCGCGCTGCGGCCGCAAAGTGGCTGAAACAGGCTCTTCACGACCTCGAGATGGCCGGGAGGAATGTCGGCATCGGCGGATACGATACCGCCGCGTTCCTTGCGCACCAGTCGGTTGAGAAACTCCTCAAGGCACTCCTTGCAGCTCAGGGCCGAGCAGTCCCGAGGATGCACTTCATCGATGAGCTGGCCGGGCAACTCGACCTGCCCCCGGAAGTGCAGGTCCACATTGACGGCCTGACCGCGGACTACATGCTGTCCCGCTATCCCGACGTAAGCGACCTCGTTCCTTACGAGCAGTATGACGAGGCCTTGGCAAACGAGAAGGTCCGGGCGGCCAGAAGTGTTTTCGCGCTGTTGAAGGAACGCTACGCGGGCCTGATGCCGGAGTCGCGAGATGACTGACACCTGGGTTGAGCGGTATCGGAAGGAAGTGCTGCCCAAGCTGGCCGATGCGCTCAGGCCCTCGAGCATTCTGTTATTCGGTTCACGGGTATCCGGAAACGCCCGCCCCGAGTCGGACCTCGACGTGATTATCGTGGCTGAGGCGTTCGCCGGGATTCCGTTTGTCAGGCGCATGGCCTATGTGCTCGGTCTGGCCCGGTTTCCGAAGCACGTTGACTATCTTTGCTACACGCGGGAGGAGTTTGCCCGCATCAAGGAGTCGTCTTCAGTGGTTCAGAGCGCACTTCAGGAGTGCGCTGAGCTGACGGTCTGAGGCCAGGCCGCGGCCTGTGTTGTTTGACTCTCCGTCACGGCCGGGTAGTGTTAGAGGCGGTGAACGTTCCGATAATGACAATCGTCGAAGAGAGGACTTTGGCATGAATCACATTCTTGTGCTTGAAGGGAGCCCGAGGAAGGGGAATACGAGCGTCGTAACCGACTGGGTGCTGGCCGGGATGGGCAAAGGCAACAAGGTGACACGGGTGCGGCTGCACGAGCAGCACATCCAGCCGTGCCAGGAGTGCTTCACCTGCACCGACACGAAGAAGGGTGCCGGGTGCGCGCAGAATGACGACATGGTCGAGCTGTATGACAAGCTGATTGACGCCGATCTCGTGCTCTGGACCAGCCCGATATTCTGCTGGAACGTGACGGCCCAGACCAAGATGGCGCTGGACCGCTGCTTCGCGCTCCTGACCGGCGAGGACCTGCTGAAGGGCAGCAAGTGGGCGCTGGTAATCACCGCGGGCGGGGATGCGTTTGACGGGGCGGACCTCGCGGTCGAGATGTTCCGGCGGCTGGCGGACTACGGCGACATTAAGTACCTGGGCCAGCATGTGGTTGCGCCGTGCCCGGACGGGGCGAAGCTGGCCGCGAACGCCGCGCTCAAGAAGAGCGCGAAGGGTTTTGGCAAGGAGTTGGCCAAAGCGCTCAAGGCGTAGGCGCGGCGCAATTACGAATTTCTAATTCCTAATTACTAACGAAATCCGAATGAGGAGAATGACCAAGACCCGCGTGGGGAGAATGACGAAGTCCTGATTCCTAATGACTAATCAAGCCCGAAGGCCGGATGACGAGAACCGCCAAGAACGCCAAGGAATGAAGGGGAAAGGGGAAATGGCGAAGTGCGGATTGGGCCGGATTCCTGCAATCCTGACTTTGGCCTTATGCCTTTTCGCTTTCCACTTGGCGCACGGCGCTGAGTCGGGCGCCATCAACGGATTTGTGCGCGACGCGTCGGACGGCGAGCCGTTGGCGTACTGCAACGTGTACCTCGACAAGACCGAGTTCGGCGCGGCGACGAACGACAGGGGCTATTTCTATATCGGGCACGTGCCGGCCGGCAAGTATGACCTGGTAGCGTCGTTCGTTGGGTATAAGAATGAGAAGCGAACGCTCTCGGTCGGGCCGAACCAGACCGTGAACGTCAATCTTGAACTCTCGGCCGGGTCAATAGAAGTGAAAGAGGTGAAGGTGACCGCTGACCGGGCGCGGTTTGAGCGCGAGGTGGAGGTTTCGGCGGTGCGGCTGGAGACCAAGCAGTTGCAGTTCATCCCCAAAGTCGGCGGCGAGGTGGATCTGTTCCGGACGATCCAACTGCTGCCCGGGGTGATTGCGACTTCGGACTTCTCGAACCGGCTGTACATCAGGGGCGGCAGTCCTGACCAGAACCTGATTCTGCTGGACGGCATCACGGTGTACAATCCTTCGCACTTGTTCGGGCTGTTCTCGCCGTTCATCGCCGAGGCGGTGTCGGACGTGACTCTGCTCGCGGGTGGGTTCCCGGCCATGTACGGCGGGCGCTTGAGTTCGGTGCTGGACGTGACGACGAAAGAGGGGAACTCGAAGCGGTACACCGGCGACGCGTCGGTGTCGGTGATTGCGGCGCAGGGACAGGTCGAGGGACCATTGCCAAGGGCAAAGGACAAAGGGGAAAGTGGAAATGGCAAAGTGGGGAGCACTAAGGACGAAGCAGGAGGAATGACCAATTCCCAATCGCCAATTCCCGATGACAGCACCAGCCAGGACTCCCTACTCGCAACTCGCAACCCGCAACCCGCAACTTCGCCCGGCGGTTCGTTTCTGCTTGCCGGTAGGCGGACTTATCTGCCGGACGTGCTGCTGAAGGCTTTCGGCATTGACGGGCTGGGTTACTATTTCTACGACCTGATGGGCAAGGCGAACTATGAGCCGTGGAAGGACTCGCGGTTCACTTTGACCGGGCTTGCGGCCGAGGACGTGCTCGATTTCTGGGACCCTGAGGACCCCAACGGCCTTAAGGCCAAGATGACGTGGGGCAATCGCGGGGCGTCGCTGCGCTGGAACCGCGTGTTCACGCCTATCCTGTACGGCGAGGTCATCGGCGCGTGGAGTAACTTCTTCTCGAACTTCAACGTGAACCTGGGCAGCACGAGCGACATCCGGATGAGCACTGACCTCACCGACTTGACGCTGAAGGCCGACCTGATGTGGTATGCTGGTGACCGGCACACACTCGACCTTGGGTTCGACGGCCGGTTCACGCGCACCGGCATGTCGTTTACGTATGACACGTCCGGGTACAACACCGCGGATACGCTCTGGCCCCTGGCCGTGTACGTTGACGAGAAGTGGGAGGCCGTTCCGGGCAAGCTGTACCTGAAGCCCGGCTTCCGGCTGAGCTATTACACCAAGGGCCGGCGATTCGCGCCGGAGCCACGGCTGGGCCTGAAGTATCACCCGGCCAAGAACACCGCGCTCAACCTGGCGGCAGGGCGATTTACGCAGCCGATGGTAACGCTCAATTCGACCGACGCGATACTCTCGATCTACGACATGTGGCTACCGGTGCAGGCGGACCAGGCGCTGCCGACCGCGCTGCATTTCATCGCGGGCGCGGAGCAGTGGCTGAAGCGGGACGTGGTGGCTTCGCTCGAGGGTTACTACAAGGACTACAGCAATCTGCTCGAAACCAGGTACGGCGATTACTTCACGCCGCCGGAATCGCTGCTTGTGGCGGACGGTTACTCACTCGGCGCGGACTTCATGCTGCGCAAGACCGAGGGCTGGGTGAACGGCTGGGTCAGCTACTCGTACGCGTGGACGTGGCGGAACATCGGCGACGAGTCCTACCACCCGCACTACGACCGGCGGCACAACGCGAACGTGGTGCTGACGTTTCCGCGCCTGTTCTGGGGTATCGACGTTTCGGCCAAGTGGACGCTCGGCACCGGGCTGCCGTATTCGGGCATCGTCGCCTACTACCCGAAGTACCAGTACCGGCCGAGCGAACCGGAATGGTGGCGCAAGCCGGACTGGAGGTTCTTCAACGGCGCGCGCGACGCGTTCCGCTTCCCGGTGTATCACCGCCTTGACGCAGGGATGACAAAGACCTGGAAGAAGAAGTGGGGCGAGATCTCCGCGTTCCTCGACGTGACTAATCTCTACAATGCCAAGAACGTGCTGCTCTACTACTGGGAAGTCGGGGACAACGGGTTGCCGGTGGAGCACAGCGTCGGGATGATTCCGATTCTGCCGACGGTCGGAGTGAAGGTGAGGTTCTAGGAAATGACGAATTCCGAAGTCCGAATGACGATTGAAACCCGAAGTCCGAATGACCGAACGGCGGCCGGCCCCGATTCGGTCTTTGGTCATTCGAACTTGACTCGTCATTCTGGTTTCGAGGTTCGGGCTTGTTCGCGCTCGGGCCTGTGGCTTGTGGTTTGCGGCTTGAGCCTGCTTTTGGGCGCGGGGTGCGAGAAGACCCAGTCGGAGCTGTTCAAGCCGCAGTTGGTCGTGCACGGGCTGGTCCGTGCCGGCTACCTGGGGCTGCAGGTCAACATCAACCGGAGCTACGCGATTGATGAGCCGTTTGACACGATGTTCCCCGGCGCGAGCGGCCTCGTCTGGCGCGGGACCGATACCTGGTCGCTCGTTAACGATGAACGTGACGTCTACGTGCCGCGCGAGCCGGGTCCCTTGCCTGCGTCGGGCGACACGTTCGGCATTCGCGTCGCCAGGGACGGGCTCGATACCGTCTACGGCCGGACCGTGGTGCCGGACTCGTTCCGCATCCTGTTCCCGCGCGATGGCGACACAGTGTCGTTGAACGACTCGATGGTCTGGACCCGGAGCCGCAACTGCGCCGGGTACTACATGTCGATCGTGTTGATTGAGCGCCGGGACACGTCCTTCTTCGACCTTGCCATCCCCAATGACACGAGCGCGGGCAACTACGATACACTGGTCTTCCGGTTACCCCAGATGTTCTTCCTCTACCAGTTCGAACAGGGGATACACACGCTGCGGCTCTACGCGCTGGACACGAACTACTTTGACTGGGTTAGTGCGGGCGGGTTCGGGTTCGGCGGCGGCGGTGACACGACCCGCCTCGTCGGCGGCCTCGGCGTGTTCGGGTCGGCGGTTGTCGAATCGCTGACAGTCTACGTCAGGGTGGACACGAGCGGGCCGACAGGAGTCGGACGACGTCAGAGGTCAGATGTCAGAATACAGAAGTCAGAAGTGACGGATACGGACTGCGGAACATGGTGCACGGTTTACGGTGTGCGGCTCACGAGGCGGGTCGGACCGGACGTGCCTCGGTCAGTAAGCGGAGTCGTCTCTGCTCACAGCCCGTTTCTCGCCCTTGGCGAGCCACTCCGCGACCGCGGCCAGCAGTTTCTCACGCTCGACCGGCTTGTGGAGGAACGCGTCGGCCCCGGTCTTGAGCGCGGTCTGGACGTCCTTCTCGGACACGCGTCCGGAGAGAACCAGGACCGGCGCATTCGACATCGTGCTGCGCTTGAACATCGAGCAGACTGAGAAACCGTCAACCCCGGGCATCGAGAGGTCACAGATGGCCAGGTCGGGCGGGTTCTCGCGTGCCGCTGTGATTGCGGCCATGCCGTCGGCTACGCTGGTCACGCGGTAGCCGGCCGACTGCAATATCTTCTCCAGTAGAAGCCGAATCGGCGCTTCGTCGTCAACCACCAAAATGTGTTTCATCACTCTGACATTAAGCCCAATTCGGCCGGAAGTCAAGGAAGGAAGGAGGGAGGAGAGAGGAACGAAGGACCAAGGACCAAGAACTAAGAACTAAGAACGTTCTCTTCCCTGGTTACTCTTCGAGGAGCATCAGCAGGTAGTCAGAGCCGGTACCCGCGTTGTTCTCGTAGCCCGCTACGAAGAGTTGCGACTTCCGAGTTACGGGTTGCGAGTTGCCCGGGGCGGGCAGGATGATGACCGGCTTGGATTCGCCGGGGCCGGTGCCGGCGTGGGTGAACGTCCAAAGGGTGTCGCCTTTGGCCGAGTAGCCCAGCAGGACCATGTCCGGAAACCCGTTCGCCCCCACCGTGCTGCCGCCGACGATAACGCGGTCCTGCCGGCCGGCAACGATGCAGGAGCCGCGGTCGGCGCCGTTGCGCGTGCCGTTGTAGCGCCGGGCCCAGACCCGTTCGCCGGTCGGCGAGTACTTAACCGTGGCGACGTCGAAGGAAGACGCGGCGCCGGTTGACTGGCCGGTGACGATGATGTTGCCGGCGGAGTCGAGGCAGGCGGCCGATGCGATGTCAACTCTGCCGTCGCCGTCATAGGTCTGCAGCCAGAGTTGGTTGCCGGTCGTGTCAAAACAGCTCGTGTAGTAGTCAAACGAGGTGCCTGCGCCGGTAACCGAACCGACGACGTACACTAGAGGCGAGAGGCGAGAGGCGAGAAGCGAGAGGTGAGTTGCGAGTTGCGGGTTTGACAGGAGGACGGCGGTTGGAAGGTCGGTGGAGTGGCCGGGGCCGTCAATGTCGCGGAACCAGGCGAGGGACCCGTCGGCTCGATACTTCAGCAGCGTGATGTCGGTTCCGGGCTGGCGGTTAACCAACCTGGCGACGACGTAGCAGTTGCCGGCCCGATCCACGGCAAGGGCGGCGGCGCCATCGTCCATGCCGGCCCGGCCGTTGTAGAACCGCTGCCAAAGGGTGTCGCCTTTGGCCGAGTACTTGACGAGCGACACGTCTGTGTCGGTGCGGGTGAGTCGCGGGTTGCGGGTTGTGGGTTGCGAGTCGGGCACGGGTTTGTGCCTGGAGAACCCGGCGACGTACAGGCAGTTGTTTGGACCTACCGCTAGCGCCGCCGGCTTGTCGTCCGAGTGGAACGGTGAGTCGTACCGGCGGAGCCAGACCCGGTCCCCGACCCGGTTGTACTTGATGAGGAGGAAGTCCCAGCCGATGTTGAAGTCGGCGATCGAGCCGCCGGCGGCGACGATGCTGCCGGCAGAGTCGCGGGCAAGGCACCAGGAGCGGTCTTCGCATTTGAGCGGCGAGCCGTAGCGCCGGGTCCAGACGGTCTTACCCTGCGGGCTCACGCACAGCGCGGCGAAGTCGAAGTCGGTTGTGTCGCCGAAGCTGTAACCGGAAATCCAGCAGTTCCCCGCGCTGTCGGTGACGAGCCCGGTCAGGTTGTCCTCGTTGTGGACGGGCCCGTCATAGCGCGCGGTCCAGACAACTCGCGGCGCAGCCAGAAGCTGCGCCGGAGTTAGCAGGTAGCAGTTAGCAGTTAGCAGAAGAGGGACGACACCGGCATATCTCCACAAGCGTTCGGCTGCGGACTCCGGATTCCTAACTCCTAACTCCTAACTGCTAACTTCCTCTACCCGGGACGTCGACGAGCGAGGCCTCCTGCCGGAGCGGGATACGGAAGCGGAACTCGGCCCACTTGCCCGGCTCGGAGTCGGCCGTAATCTCGCCGCCGTGCTTCAGGATTATCTGGCGCGAGATGTAAAGGCCGAGGCCGGAGCCGGTCACGCCTCTGTGCTCCGGGTGGTTGAGCCGCTGGAACCGGGCAAAGAGTTTCTGTTTCTGCTCGGGCGCGAACCCGACGCCGTCGTTGCGCACCGAGAAGAGGGCCCAATACTGGCGAACGCGCTCGCCCGAGTCGGCGTAATCGAAGAAGCTCCGGCGTACGAGCCGGACCAGGACTTTCGAGTTCTCGCGGCCATACTTGACCGCGTTGCCGAGCAGGTTGTTGAAGACGACCTTGAGCAGCGTTGCGTCGCAGGGCGCGACCAGGTATTCGAGGTCGGTTTCGATGGTCATGCCCCGGGCCTTGGCAGCCGGTGTCTGGATTTCCATCATCGGGCGGATGACTTCCTCGACGAGGTCGACTGCCGGGCCGGGGTGGAACCGGAGCTCGCCGGTCTCGATCTGCGACAGGTCGAGGTAGTCGCGCACCAGGTTCATCAGGTAGTTGGAGTTGGCAATCATCCGCTGGACCTTTTCCGACTGCTGGGCCGTCAGCTTGCCGACGTAGCCTTCGGTCAGGGTTGAACCAATGGTCGCAATCGACGCCAGCGGGGCCTTCAGTTCGTGCGCGACGAAGTAGAGTATCTGGGCGTAATTGTGCTTGGCTTGGGCCAGGTCGTCGATGTATTTCACCTTCTCGACCGCGAGCGAGAGCGAGTCCGCGACCGCGAGGAAGGCGTCAATGTGGCTGGGCTCGTAGGTGTCGGGCTGGCGCGAACTGAAGAAGAGCAGGCCGATGGCGCGGTTGCCGGCGCGCAGCGGGCAGGTGAAGTTGGACATCACGCCGTCTTTCAGGATGTCCTGTGTGGCGCGGGAATCGGGATGGGCGGCAAGGTGGCGTTCGAGGTTGTTGATGATGCGCGGCTGGCCCGCGCGGAGGATAGGTTCGAGCGACGAGCCCTTGAGCTCGGCCCAGTACCCTTTGTCAACACACTTCACTTCGGTCTCGCTGCGCACCCAGCGCGAAATGACAAGGCCGGTTTCCTCATTGTAGAAGGCGACCGACATCCGGTCGAACGGGATGATGTGGCGCATCGTGTCGTAGACGACGTCGAGCACCTCGAACAGCGACTTGCCTGAAAACCAGAGGTGCTTCAGGTCTTCCATGACCATCTGGACCGCGGCTTCGTGCAGGCGGCCGTTCAGGTCATCCTGGATATGCGTTTCTGATTCGCTCATTAGCGCCGTGGGTCTACCTTTCTAGCGGATAGAAGATAGCCGGAGATGCGTCTCAGTCAACCGCGGTTCAACTCGCCGGTACTTGCCAGCGGGGCGGGTTTCTGATACAATGCGTCCTTTAGGTCGCACGCCGATCCATCCGCAACAATCCAAGGAATCGGACCTAAAGACAGGCAAGAATTAAAAGGAGTTGCTATGCCGAAGGTCCTGATAGTTGATGACGACCCGGATATAGTCGATTCCCTGAAGCTTATCCTCGCCGCCGAAGGATATGCGGTGGCTGCGGCCACGAGCAGGGAAGAGTGTATGCGGGCGGTCGAGAAAGAGCAGCCCGACCTCATCATCCTCGACGTGATGATGGAGCAGCCGGACGACGGCTTTGTCGTCGCCCAGGACCTGCGCCGGAAGGGCTTGAAAACGCCGATTATCATCCTGAGTTCAATCGGCCACGTGACCGGGTACAAGTACGGCAAAGATTCGGATATGGCGCCGGTTGACGAGTTTGTGGCGAAGCCGGTGGCGCCGGCCGACCTTGTCGCCAAGGTCAAGAAGTTCCTGAGGAAGTAATCATGCTGGCAACTGAAAGACAATCTCTTCGCCAGGAAATCGCGGAACTGGCCGAGAAGTACGAGCACAAGCGCGACGGCATGATGCCGATGCTGGAAACGATCCAGGAGAAATACCGCTGCGTGTCGGACTTCGCCATGCAGGAAGTGGCGCGGCAACTCGGCGTATTCCCGACCGAGGTCTACGGCGTCGTTTCGTTCTATTCATTCCTGTCGACCGAGACCAAGGGCAAGTTCGTCATCCGGCTCTGCCGGACTCTCTCCTGCGATTTCGCCGGCAAGCGCGAGGTCGCGCAGCAGCTCGAGAACGAACTCGGCATCAAGTTCGGCGAGACGACCAAAGACCGGCTGTTCTCACTCGAATACTGCAACTGCCTGGGCATGTGCGACAACGGGCCCGCGCTGCTGGTCAACAACGACGTCTACACCCGCGTCCATCCCGAACTGGTCTCCGACATCCTGGAGAAGTACCGGCGCATGTTCGGCCCGGCGTCACGGCTCGAAGAAGTGGAGGCGCACCATGCGTAGGGAGTTTGCAGTTTGCAGTTTGCAGTTTGCGGTTCCGCCTTCATCCTTCATCCTTCATCCTTCATCCTTTGCCCCGGAGGTGCTGCATGGCTAATCCCGTCCACATCATGGAGCGGTATGAGCCGGGCTCGGGCTTGAAGAAAGCCCTGTCGCAGTCCCGGCAGGACGTCATCCGGACCGTGCGCGAAAGCGGCATCAAGGGCCGGGGCGGCGCCGGGTTCCCGACCGCGGTCAAATGGAACCTCTGCGCGGTCGTCCAGTCCGAGAAGAAGTTCCTCGTCTGCAATGCCGACGAGGGCGAACCGGGTACGTTCAAGGACCGGCTGCTTCTGGCCGAGCGGACCGACGCCCTGTTCGACGGCATCACCATCGGCGGCTACGCCATCGGCGCGAAGCAGGGCGTCATCTACCTGCGCGCCGAGTATGCCTACATGCGGCCCGGAATCGAAGCGAAACTCGCCGAGCGTCGCGCCCACGGTCTTCTGGGCAAGAATATCCTCGATTCCGGGTTCGACTTCGACGTCGAAGTCCGGATGGGCGCGGGCGCCTACGTCTGCGGCGAGGAAACCGCCCTCATCGAGTCACTTGAGGGCAATCGTGGCGAGCCGCGCAACCGGCCGCCCTACCCGGTGAACACCGGTCTCGTCGGCGCGC
>CAZQZR010000105.1:0-11567 GCA_964597845.1 uncultured bacterium
GCACGGCCAAGGGCGGCGTGCTGATTCCGATTGTGATGGAACTGGGCGTGCCCGTCAAATTCACCGGCACCGGGGAGAGCCTCGACGACATCGAGCCGTTTGACCCGGAGGCTTACGCGAAGGCGCTGTTTGAAGAATAGTTAGGAGTTAGGAGTTAGGAGTTAGGAGTTAGGAGTTAGGAGTTAGGAGTTAGGAGCTCGGAGTGTCCCTCTCCTAACTGCTAACTGCTACCTGCTAACTCTCGCCCGATTCCTCGGGCTTCAACCCCAGCGCGTTCTCCCGCGCCAGCGCGCTTTCCAGGGCGGCGATTGCCTGCTCCGCCGCCTCCCTGACTTCCTTCGGCTCTTTTCCCATCGGCCAGTGTCGCGCCATCTTGTGCAGCCTTGGCAGCACGCTGGTCACGCGCATCGCGGCCAGTCCGTCAATCGCCGCGCAGCGCACGCCCGGCTCCGGAGCGTCCAGCGCGGGTTCGAGAAATGGTATCGCGGCCGGGTTGCCGATCCGGCCGAGGGCGCGCAACGCGTTGATGCGCACCAGGTCACTCTCATCGCTGAGCGCGCCGAGGAGCTGCATGGTGGCCTGGAAATCGCGCAGCTTGCCCAGCGCCTCGGCCGCCATCGCCCGGACTACCGGGTCGTGGTCCTTGAGTGCCGCAATCAGCGCCGGTGCGGCCTGGATTTCGCCGATTTCACCGAGCGCCTGGGCCGAGACAATCCGCACCCACGTGACGCTGTCGGCCAGGCCGCGGATGAGCCGGCCGCAGGCGCCTCTGTGGCGGAGCCGGCCCAGTACATCGGTTGCCCGCACCCTTACGTCGGCCGATTCGTGGTTGAGCAGCTCGAACACCGGGTCGATGGCGAGTTCGCTTAGGTTCTCCAGCCCGGTGGCGGCGGCAGCGGCAACCTTGTTGTCCTGGTCTTCAAGCGCGCGGGCCAGGGTTGCGGCGGAACGGCTGTGCTTGATCCGGCCCAGCGCGTTGGTTGCCGAGAGCCGGACCCGGGCGTCCGTGTCGTCGAGCGCCTGGATGAGTGCGTCGATTGCGGTCGCGTCGCCGAGCGCGCCGAGCACTTCCGCGGCCGAAGCTCGGACCGTCGGTTCTTCATTGGTGAGCAGTTCTATCAGCGGCAGGATCGAGATCTTGCCCTGGTCCAGCAACTGGCTGACCGCGCGGATGCGCGCATCCAGCTCGTCACCGGCCAGCGACCGGATCAGCGGTGTGACCGCCCAGGTACTGACACGGCGGAGTGCGGCCATCGCCGCCTTGCGCACGTTCGCGTCCGGGTCATCGGTGCAGGCGCGGGAGAGGATGTCGACCGACTTCTGGTTGTTGACCCGGCCGAGGGCCTCGGCAACCGCGGCCCGCACCGCCGGGTTCTCATCGGCCATCTCGTCAAGCAGGGCATCCGCGGTTGCCGGGCTGTGGATCTCGCCGAGGGCCCGGGCCGAGGCAATCCGGACGTCGGCAGACATGTCCCGCAGCAGTTCGAGCAGCAGCGGAAGCGAGCGTTCGGAGCCGATGCAGCCGAGCGCGGTGGCGATGGCCGCGCGGACCGACGCCTCCGGGTCGGAGACATGCCCGGCCAGGAAGTCGAGCCCGCGTTCGCTGCGCAGCTTGCCGAGCAGGGTCGGCACCACCGCGTCGACCGGGCCCTGCCACGTCGCGAGATACCGCAACAGCGGCTCGACCGCGTCCGAGCCGAAAGCCGCGAGTGCGTTACCGACCAGTGTCCGGATGCCGTCGTCCGGGTCCTTCAGCATCAGCACCAGGGCGCCGGCGGCTTCGTCGCCGCCCATGTGACCGAGCCTCTCGACGGCGCGACGACGGATGACCGGGTCCGGGTTCTGCAACTCGGAGATGAGGTCTCTCAGCGACAAGAGGACCTCCGCGGGGATTTCCGATTTCCGATTTTGGATTTTAGATTAGCGGAGGGCGGGCGGACCGACGACGCGAGCCAGTCAAGGTAACGACGGCTGCCGGCTGCTATTGGGAGGGCGATTATCTCCGGCGTGTCATAGGGATGAAGGACTTCGACCGCGGCCGCGACCTGCGGGTATCGCGCCCGGGTCGTCTTGATGAGACAGAGCCATTCCCGCGCAACTTCGACCTTGCCCTGCCAGCGGTAGGTGCTCTCGATCGGGCCGACGATCTGCACGCAGGCGGCCAATCGACGGTCAACCAGCGCCCGGGCGATGCGACGGGCAACGGCCCGGCCGGCGGTTGTGGTTACCGCTTGGACGTACTTCTCCACGATGTAAGTGTCCGCACAGGCGCGTATTAGTCAAGCAGAACGGCGGAGGGCCTCAAGCCGGCCGGGAATACGCGGGGCCAGGTCAGGGTATATAGCAGTGGGAGATAGCGCCATTTGACAGTGCTGGCATACGCTTCTAAGATTACCTTCATGATTCGCAAGACTGTACCGCTGGCTGCGGCTCTCGCATTCGCGACGGTTGTGCTCAGTTGCTCAGACGCGCCGGTCGTACCGGTCCAGCCGACCAACCGCCGGGTTCTGGCGGAGATGGTCGGCGAGGCCGGCTGAGGGAACTGCGTGCTTGCGTCGCAAGCGCTCGACAGCCTCGCGAGGACGACATACGGCGACAGCGTGGTCATCGTCGCGTGGCACCCGTATGCCCACGATGCGTTCAACATCAACCCGGACGACAGCGTGTGGGTGGCCGGCTACCAGCACAATCTGGGCCAGCCGTCGCTGGTGCTCGACGGCTACCTGCAGTTGGCGATGCCCTCGGAGCCATCCGAGTACTACGAGTCGTTCGACGCCGCGATTCGGACGGTGAAATCGACGGCGGCCTACGTGATGCTGACCGCGACCGGGGACGCGGATACCGTTGAAGGCAGGATAGTCGTCACGCTGGCTATGGACAGCATCACGCCCGGCTCGGCGCCGACCCTTTACTGCATAGTGACCGAGGACAGCCTGATCGACCCGCTCGGTGGGGCCTACTTCCGCGTTCCGCAGCAGTTCCTGCCGGACCGCAACGGCGTGCCGGTCAACCTCGCCCGCGGGGACACATTGGTCGACACCCTGACGTTCGCTACCGCCGGTCATCGGCTGGAGAAGCTGGGCGCGGCGGTGTTCATCGAAGACGCGAGCGGAACCGAGGATCACCGGGTTCTCCAATCCGCGACTATTAGTCAATTCGTTCTGACGGAGGATAAATGAGACACTTACTGAATATCGGTCTGATTCTGGTCATGGTCGCGGGTATCGGCTTTGCGGCCGGCGACAACGGAGAGAACCCGAAGGCTACGCCGTTTACGCTGCCCGACGTGGAAGGCAACGACATCACTCTCGACAGCCTGCTCGCGATCGGCCCGGTCTACATGGAATGCTGGGACCTGCCCTGCGTCAATTGCATCGCCGAACTCGATGCGCTGATGCCGGTCTACGACTCTCTCAAGGAGCGGGGCCTGCAGATTGTCGCGCTCTCGGTGGACAAGCCGTCCGACGAGGCCAGGGTCAAGGCGTTCGTGAAGAGCAAGAAGTGGCCGTACATCTGTCTGCTTGACGCCCAGAACGACGTGAAGAAGCTCTACGGAATAATCATCAAGCCGACCGCCTATCTCATCAACCAGCAGGGCGAAATCGTCTACACCCACATCGGCTACAAGAAGGGCGACGAGGCGAGGATTAAGGCGGAGTTCCTCAAGTGGCTGCCCGACGAGCCGGAGGAGCCGGGCGAGGAGCCGTGCGAGGAAGAGTCCGGCGACGACGAGTAGGTTGCCGGGAATGGGACGCGCAGGACTCATAGTCCTCATCGGACTCATGGCCGCGGCCGCGCCGGCTGCGGAGCTTTCCATCCAGGGCACGAATCGGGCCGAGTTCTGGCTCTACAAGACCGACTGGGCGACGCATCTTGAGAACAAGCTTGACCTGAACCTCCGCTACGGCGACCTGCGCGGCGGGCTGGGCGCGTTCCTCTACGAGCCGTCAAAGCCGTGGAACGTCGACCAGCAGCCGCTGCGCCTGCTCGATTACACCGTCGCCTACAGCCCGAAGCAACTGGAAATCCTGTACGGCAAGTTCTTCCAGACCTTCGGCAAGGGCCTGGCCCTGCGCACCTATTCGGACGACGATTTCCGGCACTACAAGAGCCTGAACGGCGTGCGCGGCATCGGCCGGCTGCCGTTGAAGACTGAACTGGTGCTGCTTGGGGCGCGGATGCGCGACATCTTCTTCCAGGAGAATACCTACAGGGTGATGAACGCCGATTCGGTTCACGCCGATACGACCGACCAGGTGCTGGGCGCGGACCTGTCAACGCGGCCGTTCAGCTTCGCCGGGTTCGGCGCACGTTACGTGCGGGTGAACCGCACCCAGGACCCGACACCGAAAGCGTTCAACGAGCTCTACGGCGGAGACGTCACCGCATCGGCCGGCCCGGTCGAGGTCTATGGCGAGGTTTGTCAGCGCCTGGGGACAAAGCCGTACGTCGGCGGGCGCGAGAAAGGACTCGGCTACTACTTGACCGGCACCGTCGCCCTCGGCAATTACTCGGTGCTTGGCGAGTACATGAACTACGACAAGCTGGGTTTCCCGGACGTTGTCCTGGCGGACAGGAAGACCTACCGCTACACCGACCCGCCGACGCCCATCAAGTCCGGCGTGGCAATCAACCGGGGCGTGGATGAGCGCGGGTTCGGTGTGACGGCATCGGGTACGCCGGCTGCGCCGCTCTATGTCGAGGCGAACCTGGGCAGCCTCATCGCCCCGCACGACACCAGCAAGGGCGTGCTCGAGGACGAAGGCAAGGTGCGCTATTCGCTCGGGACCGACTGGACCTTTGAGGCGAAGTTCAACCACATGGTCCAGAAGAACATTGAGCTGCATGTGGCGAACCGCACGACCGACATGCCGACGTTCCATGTCAACTACCTGCTGGGCCAGCACACGTTCGCGCTGGAGGCCGACTATAACTTCGTCGCCGAGGACACAGGGTTCATGCCGACGCCATGGAAATACCACGAGTCGGCGATAGCCCTGAGCTATGGCTACGGCTCGGCGTGGCTGTTCACGGTCGGCTGGCAGTACGTGGACATGAAGCTCGACCGCCGGTACAACGGCGAACAATCGTGGCCGGTGGTTGAAGCGGTCTGGTCAATCACCGAACGGAACATGCTGCGCGTGCGCGTCGGTGCGGAGCGCGGCGGCTACACCTGCTCGGGCGGCGTCTGCCGCGAAGAAGCGCCGTTCAACGGTATCAAGGCGCAGCTCATCAGTACGTTCTAGGATGAAGCGGCGCATCGCGTTCATACTGGTCGCGGTCATCGGGATTGTCGCGGTCGTGCTGGGCATCATGGCCGGCGACCCGGAGACGATTCACCGCTTCGCGGCCCAGATATGACTCTCCTGCATGGGGCTCGTGTAGCCCCATAGCCCGCCCGCCACATGGCAAAGAACCAGCCGGAAGTCAGCACGCGGACGCGCGTCGTGGTTTTTGTTGTCATCGCCGGAACCGCGGCGCTCGCCACCCTGTTGCTCAAGTTCCTTGCCGGGTTCGACTGGGGCGTAATCTACTACGGCCTGGCTTCAATGCTGGGGCTGGGGTTGTTTCTCGCCCTGTTCCTCGGCCGGCTGACGACGCTCAATCGCTGGCTGTCGTTCATCGTCATCGCGCTGACGGGCGCGCTCGCCGCAGCCTTCCTAAGCTACGGGCAGGGGCTGCCGCTGGGCCGGGTGCTGCTCTTCGGCTGGGTGCCGTTCACACTGATCATGCTCGGCGCGGTCGTGTTCGTGCGGCGCCGGGTCGCGCCGTACCGGGTGGTCCAGATTATATCGGCGGTGCTGCTCAACGCCTACATCGTCGCCTACCTGCAGAACAAAATACTCTACCAGGGGTTCTTCAAGTACATGCCCCAGCCTATCCTCAACTGCTACGGCGGCCCGCTGGCGGTGTTCGCCTGCCCGATCGGCTCGACCCAGCAGATGGTCGGGATGAAGCTCCTACCCTGGCTGCCGCTCGGCGTGTTCATCATCATTGGCGCGTTTGTCGGCCGGGCCGCGTGCGGGTGGATATGTCCGTTCGGGATGTGGCAGGACCTGCTCCATAAGATCAAGGTCGGCGCAGAGGCAAAGGGCAAACGCTGGGTGTCGTTCGCAGTGATTGCCCTTATCACCGCGCTAATCGGCGCGGCGCTGGTCCGGTTCCTTAAGCTGCCGCCGCTGCCGGTATTCCTGTACGCGTGGCTGCCGTTCAACCTGCTCGTGCTGGCCGTGGCAATACGGGGCAAGCTTGACCTGCCGCGCCGGATGTGGCTCGGCGGTTTCCTGGCCGCGGTCGGGCTTGCAGCCGTGGTCTGGTTCAAGTTCGAGATAGGGTACGCGGTCGCATTCGGCTTCCTCGGCCTTGTCCTGCTCGGGCTCACCGGCCGCTGGTTCGCCGCGGCGTTCGCCGCGGTCGCCGGGTTCCTGCTCGGCTGGCTCGGCAACCCGGCGTTCCACGTCGGCCCGGTGTCCGGGCTGCCACTCGGGCTGGCGCTGGCGGTCGCGGGGTTCGGCCTCGTGGCGATTCTCGACATCGTCATCAAGCTGTCGCTGCCGTCCAACTTCCTCAAGTTCGGCGTGCTGCTGCTCGTCGCCGGGCTGGCTTCCTATTTTACGGCCGAGCCGTGGTTCTGCAAACTCTGTCCGCAGGGCACGTTCGGCGCCGGCATTCCGCTCGTGCTCTGGGACCCGGTCCACGCCTTGCGCGGCCTGGTCGGCTGGCTCTACTTCGTGAAGATCGGCATCCTGCTTGCCTTCATCGTCGCCGCCATCGCCATCAAGCGTCCATTCTGCCGCGTGATTTGTCCCATCGGCGCCGTCTACTCGGTGTTCAACAAGGGCAGCATGCTGCACATGAGACACGAGCCCCATAGTTGTACCGAGTGTTCGCTCTGCCGCAAAGCCTGCCCGATGGACATTGAGCCGCACACTGGTCCGAACCAGCTTGAGTGCATTCGCTGCTTCGAGTGTGTCTGGAGCTGCCCCAAGTCCGGTCTGAAAATCAGGGTCTAGCGATAGACCGCGCACCGTACACCGTGCGCCGTGAACCGCATTCCGCCCTTCTGACTTCTTACATCTCTCATCTTACATCTCACATTTCCCCTCGTCCCCTCCGTTGAGTTCTGAGCTTCCTTGTGGTATGATTCCTCCCCGATGAGAAAGCCTGACTGGCTGCGGACAAAGCTCCCGTCCGGGGCCGAGTTCGACGCGGTCAACGCCCGGCTCAAACAGTACGGGCTGCACACGGTATGCAGTTCAGCCCGCTGCCCAAACCTCGCCGACTGCTGGGGCCGCGGCACCGCCACGTTCATGATCCTCGGCGACACCTGCACTCGGCACTGCCGGTTCTGCTCGGTCGCGACCGGCAACCCGCACGGCGCGGTTGACGAAACCGAGCCTGGGCGCGTGGCGCAAGCGGTTGCGGAACTGGGGCTCAAATACGTCGTACTGACCTCGGTCGACCGTGACGACCTTTCTGACTTGGGGGCAGGAGGCTTTGTTGCGACGCTCGAAGCCCTGCATTCTCTGCGGGTCGCTTCCGGGTCAGACAAGTCCGACCTGTCGGACTCTCCGAGCGGTCAGCGGTCAGCGGTCAGCGGTCGGCGCGTCCTGGTCGAGGTCCTCACTCCGGACTTCGGCGGGCGGGATGCGTTGATAGAGCAGGTGGCCGACGCCGCGCCGGACGTGTTCGGACACAACCTCGAGACCATCGAGCGGCTGACACCGCAGGTACGGGACCGACGCGCATCCTACCGAATGTCGCTCGGCCTGCTCGAGGCGGTCAAGAGACTGGCGCCGGAAGTAACCACCAAGAGCGGGCTGATGGTCGGGCTGGGGGAGACCGGCGACGAGATTCGGCAGGCGCTGCGTGACCTGCGTCTCGTCGGCTGCGACATCATCACCATCGGCCAGTACCTGCAGCCGGACCGCCGCTGTCTGCCGGTCGAACGCTACGTGACTCCCGAAGAGTTCGCCGCGCTCGAGCAGGAGGCGTTGGCGATGGGGTTCAAGGGCGCGCTCTGCGGCCCGCTCGTGCGGAGTTCCTTCCATGCTGCGGAAGTGCTCCAGTGTTCCAGTGCTCCAGTGGTCAAGTGAAGACGGACACGGGAGCGGATTCCGGCACTAGACCACTAGATCACTCGACCACTCGACCACTATCCCCGTCGGAAGTGGACCGCGGCCTGCGCATCTCCATCGTCGAGGGCGGGTTCGCGATGCTCTACGCCACGCTCGGCGGCGGCATGTTTCTCACCGGCCTCGCGCTCTGGCTCGGGGCCAACTCGTTCCAGATTGCGCTCATCGCCGCCATCCCACCGCTCGTAGCCGGGTTTTCGTTCCTCTCCGGCTACCTGGTACGCAAGGCCGGTTCCCGGAAGAAGCTCGTCATCTGGTCCGCGGGCATCGGTCGTTCGGTATTCGCCGTGCTGGTGCCGTTCCTGCTGCTGCGGATGAAGGTCGGCCTCGGGCTCTTCTTCGCCACCGTCCTGGTGTCGAGCATCTTCCTGACGGTTGCCGGTACCATCTGGACTTCGTGGATATCGTCACTGGTGCCGGAGGCGCGGCGCGGGCGGTTCTTCGGCCTGCGCAACGCCATCCACGGTATTCTCGGCGTCTGCACTGCCTATGCGGCGGGCCGGGGCATGGACTGGCTCGACGCGCAGGGACTTGAACCGGTCGGGTACGGCCTGGCGATCGGGTTGGCGGCGCTCTTCGGGCTGGTCTCGACGCTTGTTCTGTCCCGGCAGCCCGAGCCGGAACTCGAACCCCGGCCGGCCCTGAGCCTGGGCCGGACCTTCCTTGGGCCCCTGAAGGAACCGCAGTTCCGCAAGCTCATACTCTTTCTAGCGGTTTGGTTCCTGACCGGCACCCTCGCCTCCCCGTTCTACCTCGTCCACATGATGAAGAATCTCAGCTTCTCGTTCGCCGCCATCGGCGTCTACTCGATGATCGGCGGCGCAATCGGGATGTTGTTCCAGCTCCTTTGGGGCCGGGCGATTGACCGGTTCGGCTCGCGCCCGGTCACGGTCCTCAACTTCGCCCTGGTCGGCACCATGCCGCTGCTCTGGCTCTTTGCCACGCCGTCGTTCAAGCTGCCGATATGGGGCGACGCGCTGCTGAACGGCATCGTCTGGACCGGCGCCAGTCTGGGGCTCTGGAACCTGCTGCTCGACCTTGCCGATGACCCATCCCATCGTGAGAGCTACTTCGCCATCTACAGCGCGGTGACCGGCCTTTGCGCGTTTGGCGCCTCAATGCTCTCCGGCGTCATCGCGCAGGCCCTGCACGGCTTCCAACTTACGCTGTTCGGACTCAAGTTCGTCAACTACGACGTGCTGTTCCTCGCCGCGGGTCTGAGCCGCTTCGCCAGCCTGCCGCTCCTGCTAAGGGTGCAGGAACGGGGCAGCAAGTCGGTGCGGCATACGATCCGGGCGGTCGGTACCGTCGGGCTCTGGCGTATCAACCGGGGCAAGGATACGTTCTTCGAAGCGCTGGGGCTGCGACCCAAAGACCGGCCGTAGCCTAACAGGCGTCCCGGCGTCGCCCGCGGCATCTACCTTTGGCGCGTCAAGGCCGCGGCAGACAACATAATTCGAGATTCCAGATCTTGCAGATTGCGAATTGCAGATTGGGCGACGAGATGACGTTCGGCCCAGTGCTCCTGTGGTTGGTACCGGAGTCGGGATACGGTCCGAAACCCCGCTAGGGTCTCGGTCATGTCCCTTCTAGTGGTGGAAGAGTCTGAGCCCGGTGAAGACCATGACCATGCCGTACTCGTCCGCGGCGCGGATGACGCCTTCGTCGCGGCTCGACCCGCCGGTCTGGACTACGTAGCGCACGCCGGAGCGGGCCGCGCGGTCGATGTTGTCGCGGAACGGGATGAAAGCGTCGGAACTGAGCGCCACGCCGTCAAAGCGGGCAAGCCATTCGTGCTTCTCCTCGCGGGTGAGCGGCTCCGGCACGGTGTTGAAATGGAGTCGCCACGACTTGAGTTCGGCCTCGGTCGCGTCCTCCTCAAGGAAAAGGTCAATCGCATTGGCCCGGTCGGTGCGGGTGATGCCCTTCTTGAAGTCCAGCGCGCGTACCTTCGGGTTGAGGCGCAGCAGCCACTTGTCGGCCTTGGCGCAGGCGATGCGCGTGCAATGGATGCGCGACTGCTGGCCCGCGCCGATGCCGATGACCTGTCCGTCGTAGGCAAGGCAGACCGAGTTGGACTGGGTGTATTTCAGGGCGAGCGTGGCCACGAGCATGTCGAGCCGGGCGTCGTCCGGCATCTGCTTCTTGACTGTGACGACCTTATCGAGCAGGGCGGGCGTGATGAGCGTATTGTTGCGGGCCTGCTCCAGCGTCACGCCGAAGACCTGGCGTGATTCGGCATCGGGCGGTTCGTAACCGGGGTCGATTTCGAGCACCGGGTAAGTGCCGTTCTTCTTGGCCTTCAGCAACTCGAACGCGGCCGGCTCAAACCCGGGCGCGATGCAGCCATCCGAGACCTCGCGGCTGATAACCCGCGCGGTCAGTTCGTCAACCTTGTCGCTCAAGGCAATCCAGTCGCCGAAGGACGAAAGCCGGTCCGCGCCGCGCGCCCGCACATAGGCAACCGCGAGGGGCGAGAGCTCGGTATTGGTTACGAAGTACGACTCGGCGAGGTCGGGCGAAAGCGGCCGGCCGGTGCCGGCGCCGGTTGGGCTGGCGTGCTTGAACGAAGCGGCGGACGGAAGGCCGGTCAGCGCCTTCAACTCCTTGACCAGTTGCCACGAGTTGAGCGCGTCGAGCAGATTGATGTACCCGGGCGCGCCGGATAACACCTTGAACGGCAAGGGGACTGTCCCGTCGTGGACTGTCCCCATGAACGCGCGGGCCGGGGCCTGATGCGGGTTGACGCCGTAGCGGAGTTTTATCTCATCCATGCCGCTTCAAATTAGCACCGTCCTGCCGCAAAGTCAACCAATGCTGAGCCACGAAGGTGCGAAAGCGGGAACGGGAGGAGTGAACCGCCAAGGTCGAAGGGGAAAGGGGAAATGGCAAAGTGCTGAGGCGGAGTCCGCAACTGGTACCTGAAAACCGGCGCTGAGCCGCCCTGCTCGTTCCGGAGCCTGCCCTGAGCGCGGTCGAAGGGGTCGCGAAGCGACGCGGAAGCGAGAGGGTCTCTCTTGTCTGGGTCACTCGGGAGCTGCAGAGCATTCCTCAAAGCTGCGATGAAAGCTCCTTAGAAAGCTCGCCGGAAAGCTCATCGGAAAGCTTGTTCAAGAGCTTATTCGAAAGCTCATTTCAGAGCACATTTCAAAGCTCGCCCAAAAGCTCACTTCAAAGCTTCTCGCAAAGCTCGGTTCAAAGCTCGCCGAAAAGCTCGAGAAACAGCTTGTTTCAAAGCTTGGCTCAAAGCTCGGTCAAAAGCTCGGTTCAAAGCACATTTCAAAGCTCGTTCAAAACCTCACTTGAAACCAACCCGGGGGGCGGTCTCCAGTCCGTACCCCATACGGGAGAATTGTGGTTCCGCCTGTGCCTGACCACTACATATGGATTGTCGGGAACCGGCCACTCGCGCGTCAGGAATTGCTTATTGCG
>CAZQZR010000106.1:0-11349 GCA_964597845.1 uncultured bacterium
GACCTTCGGCCGCATTGTCAACGCCTTAAGTTAGCGCATATGGGGAAGTGTCCCTCCCTTTCCGGATAAACCGCCCGGAACCCGAGATCGGTCTTGGGATTTGGGGTTTGTGATTTGGAGTTTCCGCGAAGCGGCCGAACCACTGCCGCCTGCCGGCCTGAAACCGGCTTTCGTGTTTGGGGGTTGGAGCCTGACGTTTGGTCGCGCAGTGCGGTTCGTCAATCCGCAACCGCCATCCGCCAATCGCCAATTTTCCGCGGCCCAATCCGGTTGCAGAACCCGGATTCTCGCCTGATACGCAGGTAATTAGGAAGTGTCCCGACTTCCCTCCTTATGTCAAATTCCGGGCGCGCCCGAGGTCGGTAGTTCCCGTCCCCGGGATTACACGACCGACTTCGTCCCGGCTTCGTCGAGCCCGCTCGGCAAGTGCCTATACGGTTCACCCCCACGTGCGTGGGGAACATGCCGACGCCACCACCTTCGACTTCCGCGGCAACGGTTCACCCCCACGTGCGTGGGGAAGATGGACAGTCCCCGGAGTACCTTGGGACAGTCCCGGTTCACCCCCACGTGCGTGGGGAAGACCCGGCCGTGAGCTTCAGCCGTCGCCAGTACGACGGTTCACCCCCACGCGCGTGGGGAAGACGGATGGGCAGACGCCGCGCTCGGAGGTGCCTGCGGTTCACCCCCACGCGCGTGGGGAAGACACTAGGCCGCGATAGTCGGTGGTGTCCATGCTCGGTTCACCCCCACGCGCGTGGGGAAGACGTCCGTCTGCGCCGGGTTCACGCCCGGCGCTTCGGTTCACCCCCACGCGCGTGGGGAAGACTCGAGGGCACGGACGCAGGCGGCGGGCGTTGGCGGTTCACCCCCACGTGCGTGGGGAACATGCCGACGCCACCACCTTCGACTTCCGCGGCAACGGTTCACCCCCACGTGCGTGGGGAAGATGGACAGTCCCCGGAGTACCTTGGGACAGTCCCGGTTCACCCCCACGTGCGTGGGGAAGACCCGGCCGTGAGCTTCAGCCGTCGCCAGTACGACGGTTCACCCCCACGCGCGTGGGGAAGACGGATGGGCAGACGCCGCGCTCGGAGGTGCCTGCGGTTCACCCCCACGCGCGTGGGGAAGACGAACTCGCGGAGGGTTTCGCGGGCGATCACGACGGTTCACCCCCACGCGCGTGGGGAAGACAAACGATAGGAGATAGAGAGATGAGCAGAGTCCGGTTCACCCCCACGCGCGTGGGGAAGACGCAACCTTACTGACCGCCACCTCGCCACCCGGCGGTTCACCCCCACGCGCGTGGGGAAGACTAATGCTGATTGAGTGGACCTCCGCGGTGTATCGGTTCACCCCCACGCGCGTGGGGAAGACCCCTTCGCCTGGCCCAGCGCGCCACCCTTCATCGGTTCACCCCCACGCGCGTGGGGAAGACCTCTTGATGTCGGCGCGGTAGACGGCGCTTTGCGGTTCACCCCCACGCGCGTGGGGAAGACTTTATTGCTCAGACTACCCGTTCCCGGTTTCACGGTTCACCCCCACGCGCGTGGGGAAGACCGGGTCCCGAATTGTGCGGCGGACATCCGCGACGGTTCACCCCCACGCGCGTGGGGAAGACGGCAGCCTCGACAACAGCCTACCCCAGGACCTCGGTTCACCCCCACGCGCGTGGGGAAGACTCCTTGTACCCGGCACTGACGCTCTCGACCATCGGTTCACCCCCACGCGCGTGGGGAAGACTAGGCCGTCGATGTTTAGCTCGTCGCTGCCGCCGGTTCACCCCCACGCGCGTGGGGAAGACGTCTGGGAGCCCGCAGTATCCGTCTGCTACGCCGGTTCACCCCCACGCGCGTGGGGAAGACTCGGTCTCACCGGTGAGCAGCTTCTCGGCCACCGGTTCACCCCCACGCGCGTGGGGAAGACCATCTGGCAGTAGCCACATGGCCAAGATCATCCGGTTCACCCCCACGCGCGTGGGGAAGACGCTGGCAATGTCAATGACTTACGGCACCCGTACGAGTTGCAGTCCTTCAAAGTCCTCCACCGTCCTGCTAGTTTTGCCGGAGCAGCGTATCTTGTATCCCTGCTCTGAGTTGCATGTGTGCACCATGACGCATCCGCCCATCTCGGCCTCGTCGCACACCTTGGTCCAGAGTCGCTCGCGCACCATAGCGGAGACCCGGCCGACAAACACGCCCGTCTTCGGCTCAAGCAGCCATCGCGTCAACTCGCCGCGCAGACCGGTCGGCACACACTCAAGAATCAGTACTACCATCGCTCGATTCGGGTTCGGGTTCTACTGACGGCTGCACCTGCCCGCCGGCTACCTCACCGTTGACAGGGTCCCACAGCGCGCCGGGCGCGGCAGCGTCGGCGTCGTACCGCGTCGATTCCCCGGTCGGGTCGGCAGTGGGAACGCCAAGTATGGTCTGTATGTCAGGTACGATTCGTTCGAGGAGACGTTGCGTGACAAAGGCCTCACGGCAGGCTTGTCGCGTCCGCCGCTCGGGCTTGTCGCCCTCTTCCTTGACTACCCGGAATGCGGCCGGAATGGTGACCTCGGTCTTGTAGAGGTCGGCCACGTCATAGACAAACGAGAGCATCTTCCCGGTGTGAATGAACCCCAGTGCAGGAGAGAAACCGGCCGAGACTATCCCGGCATGACAGATGCCGTACAAGCAGGAGTTGGCCGCGGACAGCGCGCGGTTGATGGGGTCGGCCTTAGCCCAGGAGTCGCGTTTGTAGCTGCGGCCGGTCCAGGACACACCGGCCTCGCGCGCAGCCTTCTCGTAAGCGTCGCGGACGCGAAGTCCTTCCATGCCGCGAATCTGCTGCAGGGTCAGTGATGGGTCGAGCCTCTCGGGAAAGCGCTTCTCGTAGAGTCGGCGCACGACCGTCATCCGGAGTTCGTCGCGCGACCACATGCGGGCCTGATGCAGGAAGTTCGCGGCGCTGCGCGTCTCGCCCATCCCGACCGCGTAGAACCGCACGCCGTCTTCGCCGGTCCACGCGACGAGGCAGCCGTGGTCGGCAAGCACCGAGATAGCGGCGTGGGTGATGGAGACACCGGGGCCAAGCATGAGCAGGGCGAGATTGGCGCAGGGCACGGGATACTTGCCCGACACGTCGTGGATGGCGATGGCCTTGTCTTCCTGGTCAACGCGGCAATGCTCGACATAAAGATGGCTCCAGCTATCGCGGAGCTTCGGAAGTAGATGAAAGTCCTGAAGTCGCACCTTACCTCAAGGTCGAGCCGGCGCGACGGAGAGCAGGCCGAAGCCGAACGCCTTGGCCGGGCCGATGCCGCGTATGAGCGTCTCGCGGAAGGCACTCGCATCCGTGACGCGTAGGAGGCCGTCGAAGCGAACGGCCACGTGCGTCATCTGTCGTCGAATCTCGCCTTCCGACTTACGCCCAGACAGTCTTCCCTCGAAACTCACCCGGACACTCGGGGCTTCGACGACCCTGTCATCGCGGCCGTCGCCTTCTCTCGTCACTAACTCGAAGCCGCCGGTCTGACCCTTCCGCTTGAGCCAATCCAGTTGCTCGCCTTCGCGCAGCAACCCGACCCGTTTGCCATCCAGAGCGCCACCGGTTCTCGTATCCTTTGCGATCCTCTTGGTCGGATTCGCTCGCACACGAAACCGGAGCACGTGACCGTCCCCGATTGCTTGCAGCCTATTGGTGATGTCCTTGCAGTCCGGATTGGGCGGGTCGGCGTCGGCCTGCAGATAGTCGCCGGCGACGAGGCGTGACCAGTCCGGCCTGACCAGAGCCTGAACGATGACCTCTACCCGACCCGCTGTGTCATCATCTTCCGTCCGAAAGAGGACGCCGAACTTCTGGCGTGCCTGTACGGTGTCACCGGTGACAGTCGGAAACGCCCGCATCAGCGTTCGATGCATCTCGTACGGCTCGGCCAGTTCGCGCCGGACCTGGGGGGAATCGGGGTTGAGGACGAGACGGGAGAGAAACACGGGCGTGGCAGAGGCCGATGCCGTCATGACTCTCCCTCCGTGGCAAACACGGTCTTTACCGACCTCGGCCTGAACCGGCGTTTGTCGAAGCTGAGTGGCCAGTCGTGCTGGGTGCGTTCGCCGTCGAGAGATTCGAGGACGATGCGTTTCCCGGCAAACCCGTACAGGAGATGCTGCTCAAGGTCGCCGAGGCGGATGGAATCCGATGCGTCAAGTGGCGGGCGCGCGAGAGGAAAGGCCTTGCGACCGAGGTAGAGGAACCACTTGGGATTGCGCAGCGCGGCCTCGACCTCCTCGAGAAGTTGTCTATTCGAGGACTTAAGGCCGACCGTGAACGAGGCATCTGCGAGATAGTCGCGGCGGGAGACTACGGTGTCCGGGCCGCCGCCGTCGGCCTTGATAACGTCGAGCGCAGTATGGTAGTCACACTCGGGCCTGCCTTCTTTGTCCACACGCACACCCATGCGGAGGCCATCGAAACGGGTGATGTCCTCGCCGCGAGCGATGCCCATCGCCGCACAAATCAGGCCAATGACGCCGCTGCGGGTTGGTTCGAGCGCCGTGTCGCGGTAGTCGAAGCGGCTGCGATAACCCCAGGACTGCATTGGGCCTTCAAGCCGCAGGAGCAGAGTATAGACCTCGCTCATGGCCGACTACTGCCCCATGACGTTGGTGACAGCCTGTTCGACACTATCCGCCCTGCTGTCTTTGAGGCTGCCAAGGGCGCCATCGTCCAACTCAACTGCAAAGTAGGCGGTCTTTTCTAATCCCTGCTCGCCGTAAGTCTTTTTGAGCGCGTCCCAGTGCGCGGCCAGCCTTGTGACGGACTGGCCGATGAGGTCGGTGTTTTCCCTCGTGGCCCGAATCGGCTTGGCGAACGCATTCGCCAGTGAGATGGGCACACCGCCGTGCCGGCGCACGAACAGGCCGAAGGAAGGCAGGTTCTGAGCGGCAAACGAGTTCTGCTTGCCGGTCGGTATGGCGTACACCATTGCCTCAAGGAAAGCCCTGATTACCTTGTCTGCCTCGGTGTAGTCATCCGCTACCGAGGCCTGTTTCCACTCGCCGTTCTCACGTTCGGTCTTCCGAGCGAGGTTCCGAGCCAGTTGGTCGCGGTCAACGACGGCATAGCGGTAGAAGCATGCGCTGTTGAAACCGACCTCGCCGAGCATTCCGGCCCCGGTCTCTTCCTGCGGATTCAGGTCGTCAACCGCGGTGAAGTAATCCATCTCCATATCCACCTTGTGGGTGGAAATCGGATGGGCAACTTGGCAGGCGGCCTCGACGCGCATGTTGTACTTGCCGAATGGCGTGCTGCTCTTGACCTCCAGCATCCTGCCGAACAGAGCTATGTCGGGCGCGCTGACTGACTCGAATAGCAGCTTCCCAACTTCATCTCGCGCTTTGTCCTTCACCTCCGTTTTCCCTTCCGAGAGCTCTGCCCACTTTTCCTTGAAGGCCGCGACCAACTTCGGGAGTGCATCTTTGTCGAGGAAGACAACCACTGTCGTTGTGTTCTTGCCTTCAGTACTGCCTTCGGCTCTCTTGGGACGCTCGATACCACCCGCCTCAAAGACACTCGCGACTGTCTCAACTGCCTTCTTGTCAGGTTCCTCCTTCCCCACAATCCGCCTGGCGATTTCGACAATCAGTTGCCGAGTGCGTACCGCGCCACGCGATTGCAGGATTTCCACCATGTGGTCCTCGAGCCGCACGCTACGCTTGCTGCACTGGCTGGATATCCGGGCCCGCCTGAAGCCGCCGAAGTAGGCGCTCTTGGGCTGGCCGGTGTCATCACGGTTGAGATTGGACGGTGCGAAGTTCTGAATCAGGTGAACTTCGTACTTGATGCCGGAATCACTCATGGTCTTTTTCCTCCTCTTCTACGGACTTCTCGGTCGAGCTGTTGTTATCCTGTTTGTAGTCTTGCTGATAGAAGTCACGCGCCCACCTCAACTGGACATGCCCTTCCGGATGACTCCATTGGAGCAGGTCGCCAAGCAGCCGATGCCAGTCGAGCGGCTGCTCGCCGGACTTCAACAGGCTGACCACATGGCGCAGGTGGCCACCAAGGTCATCGGCATCGGCGTTGAGCAGGGCTGTAAACCTGCGTTCCGTGCTGTCGCTATTCGCCTTGGGCGGCCGGAATGCCCTGCCCAGAGAGTAGCCGCTTCTGTGCTTCGGGTACAGCCCAAACAGCGTAGCCGTCAGGTAGTACCAACGGTCGTTGTAACGCTTGTCGTCGGGCAGATACGGAACAACGTGCCTGTGCACGCGGGCCATCTGGCCCGGTTCTCTGCCAAGTCCGCTGCGCAGGTCCGCGAGCGCACCGCGGTCTTCCCGGCCTTCTTGAGCCAGGCTCAGCAGATGGCAGACGAAGTCTCTCTGTCTTTGGTCGAGCGTCATTTCTTGCCGCCTCCTTTCTTTCTGGCTTTGGCCGCTGCCTGCGGCCTCGGTTTGAGGTCATCGTCGGTGAAGTTTGTCTGGACACGAGCTACAGCCTGGATTGCCCGGCCGGTCGTGCCGAGAGACCGGATGTTCTCTTCGAGCGACCGCTTGGCTTCCCGCTTGACGTGCTCGCGCCACTCTCGTGTCGCGGTCTGCACGTTGTCGGGCTTCCAGTCGCCGCGCTTCCTGTCCCAGTCGCCCGGCAGATTTTCCAGCAGGGTGTAGAAGTATCTCTCCAGCCTTGCCCAGTAGGCCGGTCGTGGGTCAAGGGATTCTGCGACTCGCGTCACCTCGTCCCTGTCCGGCTGCCGACCGTTCGGGGTCTCGCTAGTGGGAGACAAGTAGAGCTTGGCGATTCTCTGGGTTCGGTGGTTGAGTTGGATGGCGGCATGGTCCGCAGATTGAATCAGCAGGCCGAGCCGCCCAATGATGTTGGCGTCGCCAAGCAGCGAGGCGGGAATGGGCAACCGCTCGTGCCTCCAGAGAAGGAGCTTGCTGGCCTTACTTGGAGCGGACGCAAGACCTACGACCTGCACCGAGAATGACCTGGCGGGGTCGACAAGACGCAAAGCGCTAGCCCGAGCAACGAGGTTGAAACACTCGGGCCGCCGCTCGTTGCTTCCTGCGGCCGGTATCATGAGTAGCGAGTACGAATCTCGCCAAGCCGCCTTGTCGCGGCCAAGCGGCACAGCCGAAATGCCCTCCTCCTTGTCGGTTCGGTATACCTTCATCGGGTCGCCTATGCCCTTGTCCGCCGAGCGACCTTGAGTGAAGTGCATCTGTGAGACCGTATCGCCGTCCAAAGTGAACCGTATCAGTCGGCTCTGCCAAGTCAGCCGGTCCACTATGCCGAACGAAGAAACGGTCTTGCGTTTCTTGCCATCCTGGCGGTCTCGGTATTGTTGCTGATCATTCAGTTCCCATGGTGGAAGTGACTTGTCACACACCGGCACGAGGTTGACTGCCAGAGTCTCGACTAGGCTGTTGCCCTGGAGCCAGACGTTCATACCGCGCGTGGCGATTGCATCGGTGAAGCGCGGCCGGTCCTCATCTCTGCCGCCTATTCTGGCCTTGGCACTCACACCCAACGCTAGTGCGAACGACTGACAGGCGACCAATTGCCTGGCGACCTGCGCTGGGATCCATTCAGTCTTCAGTTCGTCGCTGCAGTGGTCGAAGAGCGTGGCGTTGTTGCCGCTTGCGCACTCGGCGGCCAGTCGGTTGACGGACACGGGGTTCCTCGTCTCAAGACCGGCCATCTGGTAGAAGGGGACGTCGCGGTCAAAGAGGTCGAAACGCGGCTTCCACTTGTCCAGGTAGCTCTGAACAGCACCGGGTTCAAAGCAGCCTTTGGCGTAGACCCCCTTCCATGCATCGAAGCCAGTCGGCCCACTCAGCGCGCGGTAGACTATCGCCAGCAGCAGCCGGTGAATCGCCACCGTGACGAGCGGCGAGTCGTCGCAGACCTCGCGCAGTTCATGCGCCTTCAGTAGCGTGTCGCGGATACCGTTCTCGACTCCGTTTCCATGCAGGTCAATGCAGGGAATCCAAGGCTCATCAATCAGGTTGAACTCTGCCATCAGATTCAGCCTCCTTGCTTATGATTATCCCAACCTGCTCGTCGGCCCAGAGCACGTACTCCCCGGCCCGGCACCGACCTCGCGTGTCGAGCTGCAGGAGCCGGCAATGTCGTAGATGCGCCGAGTTGCGCCAGGAGTTGGGCAACCTATTGTGCTCAAGTAGTGCATGAAGCACGCCGCGATGACTGAAGCTGACCGAGTTGTCCAACAGCCGGCGAATTTCGCGTTGCCCAGTCACATCTGGCGGAGTCTCGCCTGCTGGCAGCAGGATTACCGTCAGTGACGGGTCGCCTTCTCTGGTCGACGCCCTGACGGCCTTGTGTACTTCGTGGTCTTCGTCCTCAGTCAGTTGTTCGTTGAACTGCTCCACGAGGTCAGAAGGGTCGCTGGGTTGGGCAACAAGCAACCGACATGCGGCCTTCTCTGACTCCGAACGCTCGAACTCCATCTCCGCTCTGGCCGACGTGAGGGCGTCAGTCCAGCCGTTCTCTGGTGATGGACCGTCGAGACCATACACGCCCTCGACGAGCTTCTCTATCTCGGTGGGGACCGAAATCCCACCGCGCTCTCTCAGGGTCAACCAAGTCCTAAGCAGAATGTACCGATTGTAGACGTACTCGATGCCCCTGCCGAAGGACTCAGGCGGCGGGCCGGCAGTTTCTGCGTCGCAGAGCACGATGAGGAGCGGTTGCTCCAGCCCCGGCGGTCGTTGGCGCGGATGACGATGCAGACGACCGGCGCGCTGCAGGAGAAGGTCGATCGGCGCCATCTCGGAGACCATCAGGTCGAAGTCGAGGTCAAGGCTCTGCTCTATAACCTGGGTTGCCACGAGAACGGCGCGCTTGGGGCGGGCGGGGTTCAGATAGGTTCCGTTCGGCTGTTTCTCACCCTTGCCGAACTTGCAGAGCACTTCCTGTTCTCTCTCGCGCCGCCACATCTGTAGTGTCCGGGCATGGAAGAGCAGACACTCGGTATCTTGGAGGTTGTCGCGCACGTGTCGGTAGACCTCAATTGAGCGGTCAACCGTGTTGCAGACAACCGCCGCGCAGCCGCCGCATGCGAGCTTCGCGGTCAATATCCCAGTCAGTGCCGCAAGGTCTGACTTGCGGTACTGCAGATGGACCCGGTACGAGACGCCTTCAGGCACTTCAATGCAGGATGGCCGCTCGCCGGTCTGCGCGGCGGGATGGCGTCGCGGTCGGGCTAATGTGAGGCGCGGATAGCGGCAGTAGCCTGAGTCGTCTCGGCCAGAGTAGGCCCGTGCCAGCGCCCGGCGCCGAGCCTCCGGTAGTGTGGCGGAGAGGAGTATCACCGTGCAGTCGAGTTCGGCGAGCCAGTGCAGGAGTCGTTCGAGAATCGTACCCATGTACGCGTCGTAGGCGTGCACCTCGTCAAAGATGACGACCTTGCCGGCGAGACCGAGCATCCGCACGAACCAGTGTCTGGTCTGAAGCACGCTGAGCAGGCTCTGGTCAATCGTGCCGACGCCGAACGGGGCAAGCAGCGGACGCTTCCGGGCCGTGAACCAGGACTGGGCTTCCACGTCACCAGATTCTTCGCCTACGCTGCGAGGCCTGTAGTCGGTGACTTCTCCCTCTCCAGGCTCTGCTGTGTTGCTCAGCAGGGCATTGCCGTGAACTAGCTGAACGTTGAGCTTTCCGGAGTGCCCACGTATCTTGAGATAGTCATCCAGCACGCGCTTGAACATGGCGTTGCCGGTCGCCTGAGTGGGCATGGCCACGTACATCCCGCGCGCGAAGCCACGGCAGAATGCAAGGTCGGCCGCATAGAGCGCGGCCTCGGTCTTGCCCAGTCCCATCGGCGCCTCAACAATCATGAGATAGGGCGAGTGCTGCTCCGACGAGAGAGAGATGGCCGCCTCTTGGAGGGCATTTGCCTTGAGGGAAGGGAAGACCGATCCGAATGGCGCCTCTTTGGCGAAAGCTACGCTGGGCAGCCAGCCGAGTTGTTCCAGCGCCTTCTGCGCCTGCTGTCTGGCTTGGTCCCAATAGGCAGAAGCATCAACGGGTCGTTCGTCGCCGGCTTCTCTTGCGCAGGGGAAGAGTTCTTGGTTTGAACCTATCCAGTCAGCGACCGTGATGAGACCGGCCAGGAGCGGAACAAGCCCGGGGTCGCTGATTTCGCTACCTGCATCCGGGAGCCAGTCCTGTCTTGCTACCGTGACTCTGGAGAACTCCATCAATAAGGCAGCGCGAGCCTCCTTCCACTCGTTGTTGCCGAGTGTGTCGCGGCCCATCTGGAGCTCGATTGAACGGGGAAAGACTCCGTGGTGTCCACCGGCGATTTGACCATAGAGAGGTGAAGGCAGAACTTCCCGCAAGACCGAGGCGCTCACATGTCCATGCGGACGGTTGTGGTCGTTCTCCGAGAACCAAGATGCCTCCAAACCGTGAAGCGCAGGTTGACGCTTCTGGAAGGCAGGGTTGGCCTTGCCGATGTCGTGGGCTCCGGCCAAGCACACGAAGGCCGACCGGGCGTCGCTGGCTCGCAGTCCATTTTCGAGTCTATTGCGGATGCACGAAGTCAGGCAGTCATCCCAGATACGGCCTGCGACCGCCGCGACGTCAAGCATGTGAAGCAACAGCGGGTGGTACATGTTCTGGTCCCCGGTCTTGGCCCAGAACTTCAGGTACGGAGGTATCTGATCTCCGCAATTGGCCTGGATTCCTTCTGGCACGCGCCGTCTTCCGTCTTGCTGCATCAAGGATTCGGCACCGAAGTCCTGTGCGCTCCCCGCATCCTAAGCAGCCCGGGGGCTCTCTCGATATCCACGCGGCTGAACTTGCCGTCAGCCCACAGGACCGGAATCCACGCTTCTTCGAGCAGGTTGTAGTTGTCTCGTCTATCGCTCATGGTCGCCTTCCCTTCACGCATGATACCATCTCAGTTCGGCACACCGAACTGGAGTGTTGGTCCGCTATGTTGGCACGCCTCCATGCCAGCGGCATCGAGGTCCGGACCGGTCCTTCTGCATAGGCAAGTTGTAGCGGGAAAACTGGGGAAGTCAAGCGAAGCAGAAGAGGATGCCAGAGACGCCGCAATGACAGCGACGAAGGGCGACGGACAGGACGCGGGCAGCGGGATTCCCGAGCGGCGACTGGCCGAGTCGGCGGGCTCGGCGCGGGTGGGTCTCGGAGGTCGCGAGGCGGGTTTGAAACAGGCTATGATAGATTCTAAGACAGAGTATTGGATGGAGTCTCTGTTGGAGTTCCTCTTGGAGTCTTTGTTGGAGCTTCTCTTGGAGTCTCTCTTGGAGTTTCTCTTCGAGTTTCTGTCGGAGCCTCTTTTGGATTCTCTGTTGGAGTCTCTCTTGGAGCCTC
>CAZQZR010000107.1:0-11301 GCA_964597845.1 uncultured bacterium
CAGCGTGTACAACGCCTCCGGCCGCCTCGTCCGGTCCTTCACGGTCTCGACTTCGCCATTTCCCCTTTCCACTTCCGACTTTCCTCCCGGCGCCTACTTCCTTCGGACCGCCGCACCGCAGGGAAGTCTGACCAGCAGGCTGATCGTGCTGGACTAGCCGCCCGTGAATCTCATCGTCGCCGCCCTGCTGCTGCTCGGCGCGCCCGGGCAGGAAAGGCGCGTGGCCGAAGTCCCGCTGCCCAGCCACGCTGCCGTATATCAGTTGCCGCACGACCTGACCATCATCAGCGTCGCCGATGGCTTCGCCCGCGTGCTTGTCACTGACGCCGATCTGGCTCGGCTTCGCGCCCTTGGCTATTCACCGGCAGTCACCATACCGGACTACCAGGCATGGACCGACTCGGCGCAGTTCGGCTACCGCACCTACACACAGGTCTGCAGCACCATGGTCAGGCTGGTCCAAACCTACCCGCTTATCTGCCGGCTCGACACCATCGGCCGGAGCGTCAATGACAGCCTGATTCTGGCGATGCGTGTGACCGACAACCCGCTCATTGAAGAAGCCGAGCCCGAGTTCCGGGTCCTCGGCCCGCACCACGGCGACGAGAAGATTGCGACCGAAATCGCACTCTCGTTCCTGCAATACGTACTGGCAAGCTACGATACCAGCACCTCCATTCACAACCTGGTGGACTCGACCGAACTCTGGGTCATCCCGATTGTCAACGTAGACGGCTTCGTGGCGAACGGCCGCGAGAATGCCAACGGCGTTGACCTGAACCGCGACTACGGGTATCGCTGGAGCGGAATGGGCGGGAGCCCGAGCCCGTTCTCCCAGCCGGAGACGCGCCTCATCCGGCAGCACAGCATGAACAACAACATCTGCATGGAGTTCGCCTACCACTCGGCCTCGTCGTATGTCAACTACCTTTGGGACAACCACCCGGCTGACCCGCCCGACTCCGGCTCTATCATGGCCCTGGCCCGGCAGTACGCGGACTCGACCTACGGCTCGGGCACGACGCTGCTTGAGCCAATCAACGGCTATGGCTGGTACGAAGTGGACGGATCGTGCCAGGATGCCGGATTCGGCCTCTTCGGCAACTTCGCCTACACGATTGAGACGCAGAGGCCGCATCAATCTCGGCAGGCCGAGATAGACTCGATTTGCGTCGCCAACCGCCGGGCCCTGCTCGGGATGATTCGCGCCTGCCGCCAGGGAGCAAGCGGAGTGGTCCGCGACTCGTTGACCGGCGCGCCGCTCTTCGCCCGCATCTCGGTGGACAGCCCGCTGCGCTGGGACTGCTACACCGACCAGGCGCTCGGCGACTACCACCACCTGCTGCAGCCCGGCACCTACACGCTGACCGCGCATGCGCAGGGCTTCCTGCCCAAGACCGTTGCCGACGTCGTCGTCACGGACGGCGGCACGGCAACTGCTGACTTCGATCTCGCGCCCGACACGTCAGGGCAGGTCTACATCGAAGAAATGGTCTGGCTGAACCACGGGGACTCGACCAAGGTCATGCCAACGACGTCCATCTTCGCGCTGGGCGCGCCCGACGGCCGTTGCTTCTCACTGGGCCAGAGAGGCGACGTCTGCCTGAGCGCGGGCCGCAGCCGGGTAATCACGAACGTGTCAGGAAATGACATCACCGTCTTTGACACTGACAGCGTTGCGGACGGGTACTGGCTCTACGCAGGAAACGACTGGGCCGGCCCTTGGACCAGCCTCGGCCACGCCAACGGCACCGCCTCATTCGACCTCGGCTCGGCCGGACTCGACTCGGTCCGCTGCCTCCGCATCGTCTGCGACTCGACCGACTCGGCCTCAGACCCGAAAGCCGGTCTCGACCTTGACGCCGTGGCATATGCCGCCCCTGGCGGTCCGCCCCCGAACCCCTCATCCCCCGCCCCTCGCCCTTCGCTGGCGGTCTGGCCCAACCCGGTCGGCCGCGTCCTGCGCGTCGCGCTGCCGCCGGCGACTCGCTATCTGAAAATCATTGACATTACGGGTCGGACGGTAAAATGTTACCCGACCGGAGGCAGCCCGAGGCAGTATACGGTGGACACCGAGGCGGCCGGGCTCGCGCCCGGTGTCTATCTGGCGGAACTTGAGACCGCGACCGGTGCCTCCCGGCACAAGTTCGTCGTGACGCACGGTTCATCCCGGCAAGGACATGCAAGCAACTAAAGGAGGTCCGTTTCGATGAAGTGGCTACTGACAATGCTGGTCGTACTGCTCGTTGTCGGCTGCGGTACGCCCAAGCCGACTCAGCCCGTGGCCAAGCCGCCGGCTGAGCCGCCGGCCCAGGCCGCCGACACAATCAAGCCGGCCGCACCGGCCGAAACAACCGCAGCCAAGTCCGTAACCCCGCCCCCGGCGGCAAAAGGTATGCCTAAAGACACGCTGATCGCACCCAAACTTCCCGAGAACCTGTACATGACCATCAAGGTCAAGGACTACGGGACGATGAAGATCCAGTTCTACACCAAGGACGCGCCCCTGAACGTCACCAACGTCGCGAACCTCGCCGTCAAAGGGTTTTACAACGGTCTGACGTTCCATCGGCTCATCCCGGGCTTCATGATCCAGGGCGGCGACCCGTCCGGCAACGGCACCGGCGGGCCCGGCTACACTGTGCCCGCGGAAATCAAGCGTCGGCACGAGAAAGGCTCGATGGCGATGGCGCGCACCGGCGACCAGGTCAACCCCGAGCGCCGCTCATCCGGCAGCCAGTTCTACATCTGCTTCAAGCCCACGCCGCAGCTTGACGGCCAGTACACGGTCATCGGCCAGCTCAAGGAAGGCATGGACGTGCTGGAGAAACTGGAAAAGGTCCAGACCGGCGCCATGGACAAGCCGGTCAAGCCGGTCGTCATGGAGCAGGTCACGGTCTCCACCGAATAACGGCAAGCACTCGTCTCACAGGGGCGGGCTTATGCCCGCCCCTGTCTCTACTGCCCATTGACAGCAGTGGGTTGGGATATACAATCTGGTCCGCTAGCAATGGAGAGCTCTTTCTGTCCGTCACCAAGAGGTAGCTTGGCCTGGCGATCGTCGCCGTGCCGCTGGCTGGTCGCAGCCGCCGTCACCACGACCCTTGCCCTGGCGGATGGAATGGTCTTTGGCTATGACCCCCGCATGGGGCGGTGGGACCTGCAGCAGGAAGAGAGCCAGCTCTGCCTCATCAACTATGAGAATGGCGTCGAGAGGATGCTCGTGTCCGTCGCCTTGAGTGACCTGCGTGGCTCGAAGGCAGCCTGGATTGTTCCGATTCCATCATCCCCAGACAGCGCTTCTATCGACATCGTGAGGGGCTTCCCGACCCTCGCAGGTACCAGCATCCTGGCGCGAGTCGAGCGCGTCGTGACGAGACAATTCACCCGGATGAGTCTCACGCAGTTCTACCCGGCTCTATTCCTGCAGGACCCAAATCGCGAAGCAGGATTCGGTCCCGTCTACGGCCTCAGCGGTAGCGACTCTGAGGAGGTCAGCGTCCATAACCGCAAGGAGGAGATGGGTTTGACGACCGAACTCGTGACGGCCGAACACCCTGGCGCGATATTCGGCTACCTCAAGGAGAAGGGCGTCGAACTGCCGGACGAGGCGCAAGACGTACTGGACAAGTACCGGGCGGACAGCTTCTCCTTTGTCGTGACATGGATATCGGACAGCTTCGCATTCATGGGCGAATCGCTGACGGCACGCCAGTATCGCAATCTGACTCCGGCCATCGGCATATCGGTATCCTTCCCGACCCAACGCGCATACTTCCCGCTGCGCCCTACCAGTGTCTACGGTTACACTGAAGTGCCGATTGACGTGTATGTTATCGGCCACATGTTCCCGTCGCCATATCGCAGAACCAGGAACTCGGCTGGGGCGATCGCCCACGTGGACCACTTCACTCAACGCGACTACAGAGTCCCCAAGGCGCTTCAGACCTTCTTCAACGGAAAAAAGAACATCAGACTACTCAACTACACGCGTGTCATCATCCGCGCTCCAGCGTACAGACTGACCAGAGACATATGGTTCAAGCCGAACCCGCCGGGACTGGCCTTCGCCAAACTGCTAAATGGCTACCAACTCGTCTGGGTGCCGCTTGTCTTCCTTCTGTGCTCCTGCCTGGCCAGCCTCATTGCCGGTACAATCGTTCTCAGGCCGTACCGGCTGCCGCCGTTCCACCAAGCGGGTTTCGGTCTCTGGAACTTCCTCTCGCTTGCCGGACTCGCCGTGGTCACACACGTTACAACGTTCCGGGAACGCGGCTCACCCAACATCTCCTCGCCGGCCGCGCTTTCTCGCAGCGCCGGCCCGGCACGCAAACTCCTCTTCGTTATCCTCTTCACTCTGATCTTTCAGGCAATACTCGCACTCTTCTACGTGGGCGTGAACGCGCTCATCTAGACAACCGCTCCGCGCGTCACCGTACGGTCGGCGAACGTCTAGCGGATTAGCAGACGGCTGATGCTCTTTGTGAACGGAAGTCTGAGGATGCCGCGGTCGGTGATGAAGCCGGTGATGAGGTGGGCTGGCGTCACATCAAAGGCCGGGTTGAATACGTCGGTCCCGGTTGGCGCTGCACGACATCCAGCGAATGCCCGCACCTCTTCCCCATCCCTTTCCTCGACGACAATCCGCTTCCCGGTCCGGGTCGCGGGGTCAAACGTCGAGGACGGCGCAACGACGTAGAACGGCCTGTGCGCGGCGCTCGCGAGCGTCGCGAGCATCCTGGTCCCGACTTTGTTCGCCGTGTCGCCGTTAGCCGCAATACGGTCTGCGCCAACCAGTACCACGTCGCACCGGTCAATCACGCTGGCCGCAGCACTGTCGGCAATCAGCGTGACCGGTATCCTCGCCCGCTGCAGTTCGAGGGTTGTCAGCCTGCTGCCCTGCAATAGCGGTCGTGTCTCACACGCATACACACGCGGCTTCTTTCCCTGCCGGTGGGCCTCAAATACGACACCGAGCGCGGTTCCCATTCCCGGCGCTGCCAGCGCGCCGGTGTTGCAGATGGTCAGGACGCACGCGTTCACTGGCAAGAGCCTCGCCCCGTGTTGCGCCATCGCGAGTGAGCTCTCAACCTCTTCAGCCTCTATCCTCTTCGCTTCTTTCGTGACTTCCTGGCGTATCGCATCTGGGGTCAAACCACTGTCGGCCATGGACCGCATAACACGAACAATCGCCCACTTGAGATTGACCGCGGTCGGCCGCGCGGCGACGAGCGTGCGCGCTGCCCGCTCAAGCCCGCTCCTTAGATTCCGGTCGGGCAGTCGCCCGGCTTCCACCGCCATGCCGTACGCGGCAGCGACGCCAATGGCCGGTGCACCTCTGACAGCGAGTCGCTTGATGATCGCGGCCACCTCAGCCGCTTTGGTCGGGTGGAGATACATAACGCGGTGCGGCAACTGCGTCTGGTCGAGGATTCGCAGCCGGCCGCGCTCGAACGATACCGCCCGGAAAAGGAATCCCGGCAGATGCTCTGCGTCCTTCCGTATCTGCACGGACTACCTCACCAGCAGCACCCTGGGTGCCACCATTGCGAACGGGGCGGCAAGTCTCTTCATCTACGCTATCCTCCTGTCGCTACTCCATAGTGGCCGCCCCGCCGGCCTTCCTCAGGACTGCGACGAGCCCGAATGAATCCCGGTCGCGCAATTCCGGTGCGGACCGGACGAACTCAAGGGTGCTCAAGTAGCCTTCAAGGTCGAATCCGTCGTTCTCGGGCAGAAGAGCGTACAGCCGAAACAGGCGGGATTCCAGCCAATCACGAAACGCGCTGAACTCAGCGTGCCGGCGCTCCAGACTCAACTCCAGCCGCCGGAGCCGGTTCACGAGGTAACCGCCGCGCTCCTCGGCCCGCACCGACTCGCCCACGATGCGCGCGGATGCGAGCCGGAACACGTCGCAGGCCTCGAACGGGCTGTTCCGCCCGTCCTTAAGGAACTGCGAGAGCGACCGATGAGTGTACTCAACAAAGTGCGGCGCGTACCCGGAGAAGGCGCGCGGGAACGCGGCTCGGTCGAGCGTGGTCATCAACGTCATCCCGCCCGGCGGCAACGCGGCGTACACCCTTCGCAGCAGCCCGGCCGCCTCGTCCTGCGGCAGATGCTCAATCACCTCAAGCAACAGCACCGCGTCTATCCCCGCCAGCCGCTCCGGCCCGATGGCCCGCGCGTCCAGATGGCAGAAACTGAGATTCGCGCACTCGAACCGTGACCGGGCCCCGGCGAGCAGTTGCTCCGAGTAGTCGGTCGCCTCGATTGTCCAGCCCTCGGGCATCACCCGGGCCATGGCGCTCGTCAGCATGCCGCTGCCGCACCCGAGCTCAAGCAGCCGCAGGGGCCTTGTCTGACCAGTCGGACTCGTCTGACCCGTCTGACTCAGGACTTCGAGCACGGCCGCGTAGTTCGCGCAATGGTGGAGTTGCAGTCTCCGGTCGCGCTGCTGTTCCACACTTCCGCCTTCCGGGTTACCGAAATCCTGCGTCCGGTCGAGCCGCTGGAACTCATCCCACATCCGTCTAACGCTCGCCTGAAAGGCGACCGCGTCGCTCTGGAGGGGGACTGTACCCAAATGGGGACTGTCCCCAAAGCCGGTCTGCACGCGAGAGAATATCAGAGCAGGCCCGCATCCGCAATACCGGCGGCCGTGTCCGGAAATGGTGAATAGAGAAGAGTGAATAGTGAAAAGGAAATCGGAAGACACCGGGTGCCGTGGGCAATGGCAGTTCCCTCTTCACTATTCTCACTTCACCCTTCACTATTCCCTCATTCCTTGACTCTCCGCTCCCAGCCAATAGCATTGACGCCTATGCAAAGCGCCGACCTGACGCAGATTCGCAATATCGGCATTGCCGCGCACATCGACGCGGGCAAGACGACGACGACCGAGCGCATCCTCTACTACTCGGGACGGATTCACCGGATGGGCGACATCGACGACGGCAACACCCAGATGGACTGGATGGTCCAGGAGCGCGAGCGCGGCATCACCATCACCGCCGCGGCCACCACCGTCTCCTGGCTGGAACACCGCATCAACATCATCGACACGCCCGGCCACGTCGACTTCACGGTCGAGGTCGAGCGTTCGCTCAAGGTCCTCGACGGCGCGATTATCGTGCTATGCGGGGTCGGCGGGGTCGAACCCCAGTCCGAGACCGTCTGGCGCCAGGCCGACCGCTACCACGTGCCCCGCATCGCGTTCATTAACAAGCTCGACCGCAACGGCGCGGACTTCTACCGCGTGGTCAAGATGATGGCCGAGAAGTTCGAGCAGACGCCGGTGCCGGTCCAGTTGCCCATCGGCGCCGAAGACGGATTCAGAGGCCTGATCGACCTCGTAGCCGAAAAGGCCTTTATCTGGCGCACCGACGACTTAGGCGCGACCTTCGAGGAGGTGCCGATTCCCGAGGAGCGCCTGCCCGAAGTCGCGGACTACCGGCACCGGATGATTGACACGCTGACCACATTCGACGAACAACTACTGGAGAAGTACCTGGCCGGCTCGCCGATTGGCGAAACTGACCTGAAGCACGCCCTGCGCACAGGCACTATCGCCCTCAAGATCGTACCGGTCTTCTGCGGCAGCGCGTTCAAGAACAAAGGCATCCAGAAACTGCTCGACGGCATCGTCCATTACCTGCCGTCGCCGCTTGACGTCCCGCCCGCGCGCGGGACTAATCCGAAGACCGGCAAGGAAGAGACCCGGCCGTCCGATGCCAAGTCGCCATTCTCCGCGCTGATGTTCAAACTCGCCTCCGACCCGCAGCGCGGCATGCTCGCCTACGTCCGCGTCTACTCGGGCAAAGTCGAAGAGGGCGAAGTCGTGATGTCGGTGCCGGAGATGAAACGCGTGCGCATCCCCAAGCTCGCCATCATGCACGCCAACCGGCAGCAGGAGGTCGAAACGCTCTCCGCCGGTGAAATCGGCGTGGTCATCGGCCTGAAAGAACCCCGCACTGGGCAAACCCTGACCAATCTCGCCCACCCGATTGCGTTCGAGCCGGTCAAGTACCCGGAACCGGTCGTGTTCCTCGCGATTGAGCCGAGGACCAAGGCCGACGAAGACCGCCTCCACACCTCGCTCGACACGCTCGCGCTCGAAGACCCGACCTTCAAAGTCCGCACCGACGAGGAAACCGGCCAGCTCATCCTGTCCGGCATGGGCGAACTCCACCTCGAAATCCTGATTGACCGGCTGCTCCGCGACTACCGGGTCGGAGTCCACTCGGGCAAACCGCAGGTCTCCTACCGCGAGACTGTCACCGCGTCCGCGACCGCCGAAGGCCGGTTCATCCGGCAGAGCGGCGGCAAGGGACACTACGCAGTCGTCAAGCTCAGGCTCGAACCCTCGCCCGACGGCAACATCGTAGAGGACGAACTAAAACCCGGGACCCTCCCGCGTGAGTTTGCCGCCGCAATCCGGCAGGCCATCCAGGACAGCTTCGAATCCGGCGTGCTTGCCGGCTACGCGGTCGTCAACGTCAAGGCCCGCATCCTTGACGGCACGTGGCACGAACAGGACTCAGCCGAGGTCGACTTCAAGGTCGCGGCGGGCCAGGCGTTCCGCGAAGCCTTCCTGGCCGCGAGTCCGACCTTCCTCGAGCCGATAATGGAACTCGAAGTCGTGACCCCGGACCAGTACTTAGGCAGCGTGCTCGGGGACGTCACATCGCGTGACGGCAGGATTCTTCACCTGGAACCGGTCAAAGGCCACCAGATAATCAAGGCCGAGTTGCCGCTGGTCAAGACCTTCGGCTATGCCACGCAGCTTCGCTCCCTATCCCAGGGCCGCGCCGCCAACTCCATGCAGTTCTCGCACTTCAGCGCGGTTGACCAGCCCACCCGCGAACGCCTCTACCCCCTGTTCGCGGGACACCCGCAGCAACAGCGCTAGCCCAAGCACAGGCTCCAGCCCCGCCGCCGCCTTGACATCCCGGCCCGATTTGGTACGCTTCGCCTGATGATATACTCCGAACCCGACCCGGCCCTGACGAGAACGGCGGGCACGGGAGTATCGACGTCACGACTTCTGCCCATGCTATTGAGTACGAATGTGAACAAGGAGAATTGAATGCCTACGCTCCTGCATACCAGATACAAGTGGCTGACGCTGGTCTTGGCCATGCCCTTCCTAGCGATGCTGAACGTATCCTGCCACCATGAACCCAAGTACAACGACGAATCATTCTACAAGGATGTTGCCTGGGGCATGATGACGGGGTTGTCGGACATCTACAACCAGAATATTGCCGGCACGCCTTCGGGCGCTATCGACATAACCGCCAGCGGACCATTCGGCGGTACAGTGCATATCACCGGGACCACGAGTTACGACCAGAGTAATGGCATCCAGACGGTACATTTGCAGTATGACATGTCTCAGTGCCGCGTATCCTCCACCTCTTCTTCATCGGACCTGAACGTCGACCTTACCTTGAATGGCATGATTAGCGAAGATGGCTCCTGGTCGTCAACATACGTAAGCGTTTCCTACGGTTCTGACGCCCTTGGCGTAAAAGGTGTTTCTCAAAGGGGCACCAAAGAACGCGAGGTCAATGAAACCACAACATTCAAGGCAAATCGGACGAGTTCGGGCATATCGGCTGAACTATTCGGATTCAAGGTTTCGTGGTAAGAGGGCAGTTCCTGGTCTCTGCCCCCTGACTTCGCTCCCTTCATTCCGTCATTTCCCCTCCCCTTTCGCGTCCTGGCCGTCCTGTTCCGGGTCTCGGGATTCACCGCCCGATTGACAGCCGGCGCGAGTCGGCTAATATCCTGCGTGGCTAAGATAAAGAATATCCGCCAGAAGCGTCCGGCGAAGAAGTTCCATCTTCCGAGCAGCGTGGTGCAGTGGGGAATCGTCGGGGTAGTCGCGGTGGTCCTGGTCGTCCTGGTCGTTGGGGCTCTTTCCCGACCGCCCTCCGAACCCGCACCGATCCCGCTGCTCACGTCTGCCCAGCCCGACCTGATTTCGATAACCCGGATGCTCGGCGACGTGAAGCTCGACAGCGGCATCCGGGCCTTGTTTCCCGAGGAGATGGGCGCGCGGTTCGCCGGCCCTGACTCGCTCTACGCCCAGCGCCGCTGGTACGACGCGCTGACGGCTCTCGGCAAGATGCTGGGTCGCGCGACCCGGCCCGAGTCGGCTGCAATACGCGCCTACATGGCCTTCTGCTGGTATGACGCCGACAACCTCGACCGCTCGCTCCAATCTTTCCGGAAATCCCTGGCCGAGGACTCCAGCCCGACCGGGCCCGCGCCCCGACTCGCGTTCTCCGTTGGCTGGGTATTCCAGAGCCGAGGGTATCAGGACAGCGCGGTCGCGTACTACTCACGTGCACGCCGGTTCCTCCCGGATTCGGCCCGCCTGCTCAGGGCGCAAGCTGCCAACAACGCGGGCGCAGCGTACGAAGTCTTGAAGGACACGGCCGCCGCCGGAGACGCCTATCGCGAGGCCGCGGCCCTGCTCGACTCGACTGCGTATCCGAAAGAAACGAAGACAATCAAGGAGAACCTGACACGAGCGGCGGGCGGAAGGAAATAGTGAAGTGTGAATAGCGAAGAGTGAAATCCGAATCCGCCTTTCACAATTCTCAATTCTCTATTCACTATTGTTCAGGCGGTCTCCAGCGGGTCCACGTCAACCCTGGCCCTGACGCCGTCGGACTCAAGTTGCTTCAGGGTCACCAGCCGGTCCAACCTGAGGTTGCGGGCTACCTTGACGAGAACCTGTACGGTATTCGTTCTTCCGCGCACCGGTACCGGGCCCATCGCTTCCACGCCCTGAACCCGCCCCAGTTTTCGACACAGCAACTCTCCGTGCCTTGCTGCTTTGGACTCGCTCCCGGCGCTCAACTCGATGAGCACAAGCCGCCGATACGGCGGGAACTCCAGTTCCTCCCTCAGTTTCAACTCCTGGTCAAGGAAGCGCGCCACGTCGCCCGCTGTTGCGGCCTGCACGGCCGGGTCGTCGGGCCGCCGCGTCTGGAGCACAAGTGTAGCCCCGTGCGCTGCCGCACGCCGGGACAGTTCCGAGAGCACCTGGAACGTCCGCTCTCTTGCCCGGAAATCCGGTAGGCAGAGGTCGTCGTCAACCGACAGGGCAGCAACTACCATTACTCGCTCCGGCCAGGGAACCCCGAACAGCGCACGCGTCCCGACGACAACCGACCCGGGTTCAGGGGAAGAACCCTGAACGGACTCGGTCAGGACGGTCAAGACCTTTGCGTCCGGCAACAGCCGGCTCACCTCGCGCGCGGCCATCTCGATGCCCGGCGCCTTGAGCCG
>CAZQZR010000108.1:0-11058 GCA_964597845.1 uncultured bacterium
AGCACGTCCGGTGGTGTGAGAGGGGGCGACTGCAAAGTCGCCCCCTACTCGATCACTGCTAACTCCTAACTGCTAACTTCTAACTCCGCTCAGAACTTATACCAGAGATAAACCGCGAGAACGACAAGCAGCACGGCAACGGTTGTCACTGCGAACGACAGCCCAAAGGTCAGCGTGGCGAACCCGAGGCTGACCGTGAAGGTCGGAATGCCGATTGCCAGCGACTTGAAGAAGAAGTCGCGCACCGGCCCGTGCGGGAATACCCCGGCCATGAAATACGAAACGACGCTGCCGACGATACCGGCAACGAGGATAATGAGCACCAGCAGACCGATGGAACGTCCGCCCGCGCGCAAAGGTCTTGAGTTCATCGGCACTGCACGTATGATACCGGCTGTGCCATGGCAATCAAGAATGACCAATCACCAATTGTCAATGCCAAGTCGATGCCAAATGACACAATGTCCGATTGGGACCTTGGCATTTCCGCATTAGTTGGTCGTTGGGAATTGGCAATTGGGAATTCAGGCCAGGACGAAGTCCGCCGGCCGGCCGCAATTGGCGCATTTCTCTTTTTCGATGCCGACAATGCGCCCGGCGTAGCCGCTCCGTTCAACCAGCCGGTTGCGGCACTGCGGGCAGAACGTGTCCCGGTCGGGGACTGTCCCCGCACGGGGACTGTCCCCAAGGCCGACGTTGCCGAGATACACGTAGTCGAGCTTCTTTCGGGCGATTGCCGCCGCCTCCACCAGCTTCTCGGTCGGCGTCGGCGGCTCGGTCTCACGGTGCCGCGGGAAGTACCGCGAGAAGTGAAGCACGGTCTCGCGTCCCAGGCTCGCGACGAAATCCACCAGGTCGTTGATGTCCGCTTCGGAGTCGTTCCTTCCCGGTATCAAGAGATTGGTCAGCTCGACGTGGCAGGCCTTGGCTGCGGTGCGGATGGTATTGAGCACGGTGTCCAGGTCGCCCTGCACGTAGTCGCGGTAGAACTCGGGCCGAATCGACTTCAGGTCGATGTTCATCGCGTCAACGAGCGGCAGCAACTCGGCCAGCGGCTCGGGATTGAGCATGCCATTGGTTACCAGTACGTTCTTTATTCCGGCCGCGTGCACCAACTTACCGGCGTCCATCAGGTACTCAAACCAGACACACGGCTCGTTATAGGTGTAGGCGATTGAGGGCGTGCCGTGGCGCCTGGCCAGCGCCAGCAGCTCGTCCGGCTCGACGTGCCGCGACGGCACGACCTGCTGCGAGATGTCCGAGTTCTGGCAGAACGGGCAGCGGAGATTGCAGCCGTACGTCGCAACCGACAGTATCTCGCTTCCCGGCAGGAAGTGGTACAGCGGCTTCTTTTCGATTGGGTCGACGGCAATCGAGACTACTTCGCCGTAGCTCGCGGCCACGAGTTCTCCGCCTATGTTCCTTCGGCCGAGGCACCGGCCGGACTTGCCCTCGGCAATCACGCACTCATGCGGGCAAAGAACGCACACGACCCGTCCCACCTTGGCATCGTGCTTCCAGAACCTGGCCGGCTTCATGCCCAATCATAGGTCGGTTTGATGACCCGGTCAAGACAACGGCTGCGGCGGGACGACCCGCGAAACCGGCTTCGGCCGGGACGGGTCTAACACTATGGTGCGGGTTGGGGTGTTGCGCGGCGTGTTCAAACGTGTGGTCGGGGCCATAGCTGTACCCGCAATCGGGCAAGCAATGGGCAGAGCAGCTTGGAGAGCAACTCGGAAAGCTATTCTACCCGCAATCTGGAGAGCAACGGTCAGGGCAACGAGGACAGCAACTCGGCCGGCAACTCAGACCGCAATGGTCAGAACGACCGGTAGAGCAACGGGTAGAGCAATGGAGAGAGCAACGGGGACCGCAACTCGGCCCGCAACCGGGACAGCAACCGGGGAAGCGATTCCGAGGGCAATCAGGACAGCAACGGGTAGAACGACCCACACCACAACGGCCAGAGCAACGTGGAGAGCAACTGGACCCGCTGCGGGGGGAGCGGCGGAGGGGACTTTCGGAAAGGCCCAATAGTGAATTGAGAATTCAGAAGTTAGGACTCGGACGGGCTTGATGAAGCTGTATACTGTGGCTAAACTTCCGGTATGGGCTCCACGGCGGATTCGGTTGGTTTTGGCGCTGTCCTACTTCCGAAGGAAGTAGGGGCGAGGCTCAAGCAGCTCCGTCTGGAAGCGGGTCTGACCCAGGCCGACGTGGCCTTGCGCATGTGCCGACCCGGGCCATCCGGGAAGTCGTACGTGTGCCAGATTGAGCGCGGCTACATGCCCGGACTCACGTTCAATGCGGTAATGGACTTCCTGCGTGCCTGCGGGGCCAAGGTGAGCGCAATCCAAGATATCTTCGACGCATACACAAGCCGTCCCCCGATTCCCGAAGAACGGACGAGGAGACGGGTCGCAGAGGCTGCGGCCGGCCTGCCTCTGCTCAAACGGGCGCGGGTCGAGTGGTACGACCTTTCCCACGAGCCGAAGGCCGGCAAGCACGAGACGCCGGCACAGCGGTACGACCGGCGCGTGCGGGAGGCTACAAGGGGCAGGCCCGGGCAATCCGATGGGAGCGAAGGTTGCACCGCACGTACAACGACGTGTGCAACGAGTTGAGCCTGGCCTGCGGTAGCCCAATGGCGATTCACCTGCGGGCGTTCGGCAGCAAAGTGTTTGGCGCGTTGCGCCGGACGCGCAAGACCCGGCCGGTCTGGCGCGGCAAGGCGATGGCCAAGCTCGACCTGTGGGCATCTCAGCACGAGCTTCCGCCTGAGCCGTTCGTCTTGATGAAACAGGCAGTCATCGTCCTCTTCGCCGACATGGAACGCAAGGGCGAACTCGACTGAACGCGGCCTGCGCCGCGCCTTGACTTGACGTCCCTCGGGCATATCCTTCTCAAGGATGGCAACGCCCGCGCCCGACGCCGTCAAACGTCTGGTTGACCGCTTCGACCAGAACCGCGACGCCTATCTTTCCGGCAGCTACAATGAGTCGCAGCTCCGCCGGGAGTTCATTGACCCGCTCTTTGAAGCCCTGGGCTGGGACGTTGAGAATCGGCAGGGCAGCGCCATGCCTTACCGTGACGTCATCTTCGAGGACTCGCTGAAAGTCGGCGGCGCGACCAAAGCGCCGGACTACTGCTTCCGCATCGGCGGCATGCGCAAGTTCTTCGTCGAGGCCAAGACCGTCCTCAGGATGCTTGACTTCGATAGCGGGTTGGGCTAAGCTGAAGGACAGAAAACGAGGTAGAACGTGAAGACGTTGGAAGAAACGACCAAGCTGATTGCCCAGTTGCGACCGGAGCTTAAGCAAGAGGTTGATGACTTTGTCGAGTTTCTCCGTGAGCGACGGGACCGCCCCAGACGCAACAAGCCCCGACTTGACTGGGCAGGCGGACTGAGCGAGTACCGCGACAAGTTTACGTCCGTAGAGTTGCAGCACAAGGCGCTGGACTGGTGGACGGAACATGTTCTTGCTGGACACTAACGTCTGGCTGGAGCTGATGCTCAACCAGGAACGTGCGGATGAGGTCCGCAGCCTCATGCTGGCCGCGCCCTTCTCTGAGATTGCGATCACGGAGTTCTCGATCTACTCTATCGGCCTGACTCTGAGCCGACTGAAGAGTGATGCGCTCTTCGTCAAGTTCGTCTCGGACATCATTGAGGACACGCAAACCACTCGTATTCGACTTGATCCGGATGGCCTGAAGAAGATTGCGGATGCGAAGAGTCGCTTCCGTTTCGACTTCGACGACGCCTACCAGTACGTCGCGGCGGAGAAGCACAACCTGACCCTGGTCAGCTTCGACGCCGACTTCGACCGGACCGAACGCGGCAGAAAGACGCCCGCAGACATACTCGGTGAACCGCCCGTTGCCCGCGACAAGCCGCCGACCAAGCCTGCCCGCCGTCGAAGCCGCAAGCCGTGAGCACACTCAGCGCCGCTGAATGCCGCAGGCCGTCGGCGAACTCCCCGCGATGCAGTCCGTACCCCGACCGCCCTTGACGCGAGTGGAATCGTTTATTATGTCCCCGAAATCCCCCAAACCGAAGTCCGGCAGGCGCGAGACGCTGGACCAGGAACACCGCCGGCGCGTGCGGGAGGCAAAGGGGCAGGTCCGTGCAATCCGCTGGGAGCGCAGGCTGCACCGCGTGCTCAACGACGTCCTGAACGAACTGCACGTAGGTGCGAGCGACCCCATGGCTGTCCATCTCCAGAACTACAGTCGGAAGGTCTTCGGCGCGCTGCGCCGTACGCGCAAGACCCGGCCGGTCTGGCGTCAGAAGGCCATGGCCAAGCTCGACATGTGGGCTGCCGAGCACGAACTCCCGCCCGAACCGTTCACCCAAATGAAGCAAGCCGTCATCGTCCTCTTCAACGAGATGGAACGCAAGGGCGAGTTGGATTGAGCGCGGACTCCCATCCCTGGCCGCTGTGGTTGATTCTATCTCGGTTCTCGGGCCGACTCAGGGAACTTGACTTCGCGGAAGTCTGACTTAGGATGTTGTCGAGGTAACAGTTGAGACCGCCGTCTGTGCAGATGCTCTTGAGCCTGGTCTGCGTCGGGAGAGCGGGCTGGTCAGGGGTGTGTCCATCGTGAAACCGCAGGGAGGAAAGATGAAACTCGCGTCTGTGCTGTTAGCCGTAGGTTGTCTGCTGTCAGCCGTCAAGGCCCAGTGGCTTGAGATGACCATACCTATTCCAGACACGCTGAGTGGATTGGACGGCGTGAACTGCCTGGCATACGACTCGACTCATGACAAGGTCTACGTCGGCGGGGCGGATGGAGGCTGCGTGATCGCGATAGACGGCGCCACTAATGAGAAGCGGTCGCTGGTTCGGATAGGCAGGAACGTCCAGGCGCTCTGCTACAACCCCGCGCGCAGCAAGCTATACTGCTCCAACGTCGGCTGCGACAGCGTGACCGTGATCGATGCCGCGGCCGACACCGTTGTCGCTTCGGTGCCAACCGGTTCGGGCCCGGGCGCGATGTGCTACGGCACCGGGGGTGTCAAAGTGTACTGCGCGAACAGTGCCGGAGGGACCGTTACGGTGATAGATGGCAACAACGACTCGGTGATAGCTACCTTGGCCGTCGGTTCGTCGCCGGTCGCAGTTTGCTGTAACACCGCGGACAACAAGATATACGTCGCGAACTCAGGGAGTGCCGAGGTATCCGTACTGGACGGCGGTACGGACTCGCTCGTCGCCACTCTGGCGGTTGGAAACGGCCCCACTGCACTCTGCTATGATTCCAGCGACAACAGGGTATATTGCGCGAACAAGGGCAGCAACAGTGTGGCAATCATCGATGGTGCGGGGGACTCACTCATCCGCACGTTGGCCGTGGGTCAAAGCCCGGTTGCCCTGTGCTTGGAGCCCGAGTCTGGATATGTCTACTGCGCCAATTCCAACTCCCATAGTGTTTCGGTAATCAGCGGTCGCGGTGGCCAAGTGGTGGCGACGATCGAGGTTGGCGAAAGACCGATGGCGCTATGCTACAACGGGCAGGTCGGCCATCTCTACAGCGCCAACACCGGTTGGTATGACTGGCCCTATGACACCACCATCTCTGTGATTGACTGCAGAAGTCGACAAGTGGTGACGATACTCGGGGTCGGAACCTATCCTTGCGCGCTCTGCTACAACTCGGTCGACTGCAAGTTATACTCCGCCGACTACTATGGGCAGGGTGTGTCGGTCATTGACGGGAGTGCGGACACTGTGCTGACGACGGTTTTTACAGCGACGTTCCAGCCGGGCCGCTTCTGCTACGACTCCCGCAACCACAAGCTGTACTGCGCGGACGGCCACGGGAGGGTGTTCTACGGTACTCGGATTGCGGTCCTAGATTGCTCCACGCACGTGGTACTGCGTCAACTGAGGGTTGGGCACTGGGCCTGCTGGCCGCACGATATCCTCTACAACCGACTCGACGACAAAGTCTATGTGGCGAACGCGAGTATCAATATCGTCACTGTCATAGATTGCTTGGTTGACACAATACTCGCCAAGCTGCCGGTCGCGGAGGGTGCAGATGACATGTGCTTCAATGCCACGGACGACAAGATATACGCTGTGGGCTATGGGATAACGATCATCGACGGTCGGACAAACACGGTCATTTCGACCGTGCCCGCCGGGGACATGCCTTTTGACCTCTGTTGGAACGCCCGTGAGAACAAGGTGTACTGCGCCAACTATGGCAGTCCACCGTACCATCCGGAGTCAACGGTTACCGTAGTGGACGGAGTGACGAATCAGGTCGTGGAGGCAGTCCACGTAGGCGCTGGGGTTTGGTCCGCCATCTGCTACGCATCGGTCCCCTCCGAGGTCTACTGCGCCAGCGAATGGAACGGGGTCGTTGCAGTCGATGGAGTTGCGGATACCGTTGTCGCCAGCATCCCGGTGAGCGGGACGCCCTGCAAGTTGTGCTATAGCCCCATTAGCAACAAGATATTCTGCGCGTGTCGGACGAGCGGCCAAGTGGCAGTCATCGACGTGGCAAGTCACAGCGTCATTGCCGTCTTGGCGGTCGGAAGCGACCCGTACTGGTTGATCCATGACCCAATCAACGACAAGATTTACTGCGCGAATAGAGGAAGTAACGATGTTACCGTCATCGATGCTGCCTCGAACTCCGTTATCCGTACGATCGCTGTGGGATCAGCGCCGTGTGCCCTTGGCTGGAACCCCGTCGACAATCGGATTTACGTTGCCAACTACAGCAGTTCCAGCATTTCGGTGCTGCGGGACTCGGGCGGCATGGGCATCGAGCAGAGTCCCAAGCCGCAAGCCGCAAGCTCCAAGCCTGTGGCCACGGTCGTGCGCGGCGTGCTCTTCCTACTGGAAGCCTCAAACCCCAAGCCCCAAGCCGCAAGCCTGCTGGATGTTTCCGGGCGTAAGGTGCTCGACCTGAAGCCGGGCCCGAATGATGTGCGGGCGCTGGCGCCCGGGGTCTACTTCGTGCGGGAACAGCCACAAGCCGCAAGCCTCAAGCCGCAAGCAGTACGCAAGGTCGTCATCCAGCACTAAGCCGCACAGGCCTAGGCTCAAGCACAAGCACAAGCTTCGACCCGAATCCTAGCCATCTGCGGAATCTGCGCCATCTGGGGTTGTCATGTCCCTACTGAACTGCGGTGGAATCTGTGTAATCTGTGTAATCTGTGGATAGTCCTTTCCGGCCCTTGGCGGTCTTGGCGTACTCGGCGGTTGCTGTTCGGCTTTCGGGACTAGCTCTTCTATTGTGTCCTCAGGCATCAGCGCCTATAATCTATCTGAGGCTTTCGGATGAAGTTCCCACTCCACGGCTTTTGGGGACATTCCCCGTGCGGGGGTAGTCCCCGAGGAGGTTGCATGCGGCTGTTGTTACTTGTGTTCAGTATTTCACTGGTCCAGGCAGGTGTGCTGGTCAAGACACTTGATTTCCGACCTTCACAGTTCACTCTTGGGGACAGTCCCCATGCGGGGACAGTCCCCGCTGGTTACGAGGTCGTGCTCGGTCAGGACATGGACGTAAGCGATGAGCCGGGTGCGCCGCAGTTGCCTGTGCAGCCTGTCGTGATTGCCCTTGCCGGGCACTGTCGCGTCACGGACGTGAGGTTTGAGGTTTCGGGCTGGCAGGCGATGGCCGGGCAGCATCAGGTGTTCCCCTGTCAGAAGCAGCAGGTGCTCGTGGCAGGAACGGACCTCGGGGTCAAGTCAGAAGCCAAAGGCCAAAAGGCAAAAGGCAAAACCGGGGAAGTGGGATTCACGGCACCGAATCCAAGTATCTATGAGTCGGCAGAGCCGTACCCGGCAAGCGTGGCGTGCTGGACAGGGACCAGCTACAGGCGTGGGAGGTCGGGTACAGCCCCTTACGATTCAACCTTTGTACAAGTGCTGGTCTATCCGGTTCGGTACGTCGGCGCGGAGCAGAGGCTGGAGGTGTGTCGGGAGGTTGAGGTCAGGGTTGAGGTTGAGGGCGGGCTTGGGACACGATCCGAATTGTCGGACAATTCGGTCATGTCCCGCGCCGGAGCGGTCAGCGGTCAGCGGTTAGCGGACAGCGGATTCGAGTACGTGATTGTGACGGGCGAGGGGTATGACAGCGTGTTCCAGCGCCTGGCGGACTGGAAGACACAGAAGGGCGTGCCGGCTGTGGTTCGGACAGTGGAGTGGATGTACGCGAACTATCCGGGTCGGGACCAGGCCGAGCAGGTGCGGAACTATCTGAAGACCCTGCCGGATTCGGGCGTGAAGTACGTGCTGCTTGCCGGGGACGTGAACGTGGTGCCTTTCCGCAAGGCGTTTGCGATGAACTGCGAGTGGGGTTCGATGCAGCGCGAGGATTCGCTGCCCTGCGACCTCTACTTTGCCGACCTCGACGGTTCGTGGGACGCGAATGGCAACAGCGTGTTCGGCGAGGTGGACGACTCGGTTGACCTGTACGCGGACCTGAGCGTGGGCCGCGCGCCGGTGAGCGACATGACTCAGGCGCAGACGTTCGTACGCAAAGTGATTGACTACGAGCACGGCACGGTACCGGGCTACGAGAACAAGGGCTTGTTCTTTGCCATGGTCCTCTGGCAGAACCCCTACACCGATATGGGCGTGCACAAGAACAAAATGGAGCAGCAGTCGTTCGCCTCAGGCTACAACCTGACCAAGCTGTATCAGAGCCTCGGCAACGAGTCGCGCGCCAGCGTGATGCAGGCGATGCGCGAGAACCAGAACTTCCTCAATCACGACGGGCACGGTTGGTATGACGTGATGAGCTGCGGCGAAGGTTCAGGCAACTACCTGCGCACCGCGGACGCGGACACGATTACCAACGCCGGCCTGGGCATCCTCTATTCCATTGGCTGCTGGACAACGGCGTTCGACTTCGTGAGCATCGGCGAGGCGTTAGTGACGAACCCGCACGGCGGCACGGTCGCGACCATCGGCAATTCGTCGTATGGCTGGGGCTCGCCCGGCAACCCGGGGTTCGGATATTCGGACAAGTACGACAACCATTTCTGGCACGCAATCACGAGCGAAGGAACGTACCACCTTGGCGACGCGCTGCTCGCGGCCAAGGAGTACTACGTGCCGTTCTCGCATGACAAGAACGTGTATCGCTGGCACCAGTACGAGGTCAACCTGATGGGCGACCCGGAGATGCCGGTCTTTACCACCACGCCCGGGTACATAGAGGTGGAGGCGCCGCTCAACGTCGGTCTCGGACGCGGCAGGTACCTCGTCACCGTGTTCGGTGCCCATGTGCCTCTGCCCGGCGCGCTGGTCTGCTTTCAGAAGCCGGGCGAGGTGTACAGCCGCGGGGTCACTGACGAAGCGGGCCAGGTCTGGTTGGACGCGGACGTCCGCACCGTCGGGCAACTCCGCCTGACCGCAACCGCCCGCAACTCCGAGCCCGTCGAGCGGTACGTGGCGTGCGACAGCGGCGCACTCGTGAATTTCGTCGGTTGGAGCGTGAACGACTCCAGCGGCAACCACGACGGGATCGTGAACGCGGGCGAGACCATCAGGCTGCCCACGTGGTTCCGCAATCCCGGCGACCAAGCCTCAGGTCCGGCTACGGCCACGCTTCGCACCAGCTACACCGGCGCGACCGTGCTGGATTCGGTCGCCACGGTTGGCGTACTCGGCCCCGGCGATTCAGTTCTGCTGTCCGACGCATTCCGCGTCTCGGTCGAGTTCGGCGGTGACAACGAGTTCGTTCTGTTCGACCTGCAGGTGTCGGGCAGTTGTCTGGAACAGACGTTCAGGCCCTTGTTCATGGTCGGCGAGCCGGTTATCCGGCACGACCGGCACTGGATTGCCCGGCCGCCACTCCTGCCCGGCGAGACCAAGCCACTTAATGTGAGACTGAGAAATGACGGCCACGGCATCGGCCACGGAACGTGGTGTCGGCTGGTTTCGCTCGACAGTTTCGTGACGGTTGCGGCAGAAAGTGTCTGGTTTGGTGAGGTTCAGCCGCTGACGTTCGGCAACAGCTCGGATAGCTTCATCGTTTCTGCCTCGGGTTCGAGCCAGCCCGGCCATGTCGCCTTGATGGAACTGCAGGAGAACGCGGACGGGTTTGCCTGGCGCGATACGTTTGAGTTGCTCGTCGGCGAGTACGGGTTTGAGGATGATATGGAATCGGGCGAGTCGAAGTGGAGCCACGGCGGGACCGGAGACATGTGGCATCTCACGTCGCATCGGACCCACTCGGGCACGAATGCCTGGTACTGTGGCGACGAAGGGACGGGGCAGTACAATAGCAACATGGATGCGTGGTTGACAACGGTTCCGTTCACGGTTCCACAAGGTTGCTCGCTCCGGTTCTGGCGCTGGTTCGCGACTCCGAACTACGGAGTTGACGGCATCCGCGTCATCGTCGTGCGTGGCACGGCAGAGGAGACGCTGGACTTTGTCGGCACCGGCGGAGCGCTACGAAGGAAGTGGTCCAGTGACCCAGTGTTCCAGTGGTCCAGTGAGGAACCGGAGTCCGGCAATTCGGCCACTCGACCACTAGACCACTCGACCACTAGACCACTCCTCAATCAAAGCGGCTGGGCCGAAGAAGCGTACGACCTGTCGTGGCTCGGGCTGGGTGAGACGGTTCAGGTGAAAATCGCGTTCGTGAGCGACGGCGACACGGTTGACGAAGGATTCTACATCGACGACGTCCGCGTAACCGGCGGCGGGCCACCGGTCGTGGCCATCGCCGGAGTTGAGCCTGCGCCCGGGCCGGTCGCAGCCCTTGATGCCTGGCCCAATCCGTTTCATGCTCTCATCCAGATTCGGTGTGGCGCGTCCGGCGAACCGCCGCGACTGAGCATCTATGACGCCGCAGGTCAGATTGTGCGGCGACTGCCGGCGTCACGCGTCGCAGCCTGGGACGGCCGGGACGAGCGCGGCCGGCGGCTGCCGGCAGGCACATACTTCATCGAAGCCCGCACGCGTGCCGACCGCAGGCTGGTCAAGGTCCTGCTGGCGCGGTAGCCCCGATGCCGAACTTGACAAATGGCAGGGGGGGGGGGGGGGCCCTCCTGCAAGGGCCGCCCCGAGGGCGGGTGAC
>CAZQZR010000109.1:0-10988 GCA_964597845.1 uncultured bacterium
GGTAGCGGGCTGCGTCAACTCAAAGCGGGAGGCTTCATGCCTCCCGCTTCTCTTTTGACATTCCGAACCCGCGCGGGCGGAGTCCGGCAGCGGGACTCCGCCCGCACTTCGCTTCCGCTCCCGGTTGTCAGCCGATCTCACCCTCAGGGCTACCGGCGCAGGCCTTTGCCATTTCCACTTTGGACTTATGACTTGCGCCCTCGCCCCTAGCGAGGCGCCGTTACGGCGCAACCGGTGCCGCGATGTTGAAGACGTCGGTTCGGATCGCCTGCAAGACCGCCTGAGTCAGGCCTCTTGCCGTCCACTTCGTGATCAGGATCGCAGCTTCCAGCGCCGCCGACTCACCGGATATCTCCTTCCGTCCCAGTGCCCACACTTGCCGACCGAAGTTGAGATAAGACGGGTAGTCCCGGGTCGGCACGCCCGATCCGTCGAGCACCTGCTTCACCTGCAACTCCATCGCGGTAATCTGCGGAAACACCGCCTGGACCTTGGCGTACATCGTCGGCCGCATCTCGTCGAGTGTCGCCTTGATCCGTTCGGTATTGTACTTCGTATTCCATTTGGCAATACGAGCGGTCGGATCTTCTGCCATGTCGGTTCACCTCCAATCCGTGGTTAGTTGCCACCCCGGGGTCGGGTTTGCTGCCGCACCGGCCCTCGGTCATCCCGGTTCCTCTTTCCACCATTCGTCATTCCGGCTTCCGCCTTCTGACTTGTCCTCTTGTTTCCTGCTTTCATGTGTATGTATGCCGATGCGGCAAAAGCGGACATAACGAAAGCCCCGGCGAACCGGGGCTTTGACCAAGCCGGCTCCTAAAGCCGGCACTTTGCCGGGAGTCCGATGAGATGCCACGCACGCAGGCCCGGGTAGTCCCGCTTGATTCGCCTGAACTCGTCATCCATCCAGTGCGTCGCCTCCAGGAGCGGCCGCAGCCGGTGCTCGTACCGGGGCAGCCGCGCGAGATACGCTTCCATGTCCGGCTGCCCTCCCTGCATCACCGCCTCGTCATACTCGGCTACCAGTTCTACCTCCTCATCGGTATACGCAGGCATCCCTTTCCAGAATCCTTCGGTTGCTAGCTCATCCATCCATCCTCCTCGATGACCGCGGGCTGCCGCGGCACAGGCTCAACCAGCACCTGCATCCTGAGCAGGTGCCTTGCCCGCAGCGCGTGCATCTTCACGGTCCGCTCCGGCATTCCCAGCTCGCGGCTGATTTGCGCGTAGGTCTTGCCCTCCATCCAGTGCATGACCGCAATCACCGCGTCGTAGAAGTCCAGTCGCCCGAGCATGGCCCATACCGCTTCCTCGCGCGCCCGGCGTATCAACTCATCGTCCGGCCCGGGCGAGCTCACCGGTCCGCATATCGACAGAGTCCGCACCGCGTCCGCCTCGCGGTACCGACCCCGGCACATCACGAGCCACTGCCGCTCGGCGATGCGGGTCAGCCATGACGAGAACGGGGCCCGTCGCGGTTCGAAACCACGGATGTGCTTGAATGCGGCGATGAACGTCTGCTGCACCAGTTCCTCGGCGTCGGCATAGTTGCCGCACTTGTGATACAGGAACCGGAACAGCATGTCCTTGTACAGCTCGACCAGGACCGCAAAGGCCCGGTCGATATCGATCCCCAGTCTCAGCTTCCGCAGCGCTTCATATTCGTCCATGATGCGCCTCCAGTGGCAACAAAAGCCGGTTTGCGCACAGTCGGGCCGGCCGCTCCGGCTCCAGCGACCGACCGGGTACGGCTCATGGCCGCACGTGGCCTGCTACTCCTTACCCACATATAATTCTACTCCTCTCTCCGGGTCATTGGCAAGGCCCAATTGCACCCGTGATCCGCCCGGTCCGTTTCGTGCCTTTGGCCGCTGCGGCCCCGGCCGGGCAGTGCATGTCCTCGCGGCCGTTCCATTCGGACCTCGGGTTTCAATCGGCATTCGAGCTTCGTCATTCGGGCTTGCTCTCGAGCTTCACGTTAAAGACCTGGTACAGCACTTCCTCGAGTATTTCCCTGTTGCACCCCTGCCCGGTCCACCGCGCCGTCGCGGCCCGGGCCTCAAGCTCGAACTCGGCTCCCCGGTACTGCTTGCTGACCCGGCTCAGATACCGCACGAACCGGAAGTACGGCATGAACTGGCACGACAGCACGCCATGACGCATCAGCACCTCCCGTGCCTGCAGTTCCTTCTGCCTAATCGCGCCTACTGCCTCGGCGTAGTGTCGGCTCTGAGCCTTGACATCCTGATCCTTCCGCAGGTCAGCCCTCCCCTGACGCAACGCCAGGTTGAACTTCAGGCTCTGCCGCGACACCATCTCCCTGGCCCACGTTCCGGTCTTGTCTTGTTTACGCATGTCACACCTCCATGCCCGGCCCGAATGCCGAAGACAGCACCAACTCGCCGAGCGCTCGCAGCTTCCCCAAGTCAAGCCCTCGACTCAGCCACGACTGCTCCAAATCGGACCGGACCCGCCAGGCTGCCACGGACCCGGCCCGTCGCGTCAGCGCGTACAACTGCGCGCAGAACCCGGCATACCCGGCCCGCTCCGCGGCCGGTACACCGGCCTCAGCCACCAGCCGCTCTACTCTGTCTTTCCAGCGGTTGTGCCGGTCCGGGTCATCCTGCCGCCGCTTCACGATGCGCCCGCCTTCTCATATCTCACGTCTGACTTCCGCCGCCTTGGCTTTTGGCTTCTGCCTTTTGGCCTTTGACTTGGCCCGGTTGCCCTTCCTCGTCACTTCTGCCTTCTGTATTCTGCCTTCTACCTTCTGACTTCGGCTGAGGCTCTGGTACTGAAATCCCCGCGACCTCCCGCATCAGTATCCGCAGCAGCAGTTGGACCGTGTTCGGCTCCAGGTCAAACCCTAGCCACTTGCCCAACACCCCGTCGAGCTCGAACGCCAACTCCTCGCCCTGACCGGAACAGAGCGCCCGGGCCACGTCATCCACCATCCAGCGCAGCTCATCCACAATCACATGCGCAAGCCCGCTCGACGCCACAATCCGGTCAACAACCGCATGTGCCTGAGCCTTCACTACTTCCGCCGGCAACCCATAGGCCTTATTCGCCGGCCGTACCCTGCGGACGTACTCCAGCAAGGCCCGCGTCTCGCGGTTCAGACCTCTTCGGATAGACTTAACAGCCATACGAGTCTCCTTTCTTATCGTCTTCATGCGTACATATGCCGAAGTCGCGAAAGCGGACATACTCTGACTGATTTCCACCCCGGGGGGTGGCCCGGGGGCTGGTACTTGGGCTCGATTGTCAGAATGAATGTCGCCATGACTGTTGGCATGACCGTAACTATGACCGTCAGCATGATTGTCGCTATGGCCGTCAGCACGATTGTCACTATGACTGTCGTTATGACTGTTGCCATGATTGTCGCCATGGCCGTCAACATGATTGACGATATGACGGTCGGCATGATTATCACCATGACCGTCGGCATGACGGTCGGCAAGTTCGTCAGCATGATCGTCGATATGATTGTCGGCATGATTGTCGGTATGACCGTGGGCATGCTTGTGGGCCGGTTCGTCGCGCCGAGACACGCAAGGAAAAGGGGTGCGGGCCTGGATATGCTGGTCTAGCATTTGCTTATGGGATGGCGCCGCACCCCGTCGCACTCGGGAGAGATGAGACGGGTGCGGATTCGAGGCGCGCTGAACCCGCACCCGCCGTAACGGACACCGAACTCAGTCCCTGGAGGTGCAGGGACATGTAATTCTCGGTCTCCCCTACCCGAAAGTCAATAGGCCACATTGTCGGGCCGCCCCGCCGCCTTGACTCCGACGCCCGAATCGCCATAATGGCCTCATGCTCCAGACCAACCGCTGGCATCCCGTCATGCTGCCGGACGACTACCTGCGAAAGATGAGGCAGGACCTCAGCGAGGTCGAGGCTCAGGTCGAGGCTGAGACCCGTTACGAACCCGACTCGGACGACCCCCGCCGCCCGACGACGAGCAGTCGGCTTGACTTCAGTGTCTGAATTGGTAGCATTCGCCCAATGGTGAATCCCGAATCCCACCCGGCCTTGACGGATTTGGGGTTTAGCACTGTGTCCCCGAATTACGCGCGGGATTCATCGTGATGTAACCCGAGATTCCAGTAGGCCAACTGGATAGGAGGTATTCTTGGCTGTAACAGCTCGGCAATTGAGGAAGTACCGGCTGGCAGCGGGCCTGAGTCAGGCTGAGGTCGCGGATAGGCTCAAGGTGACGCAGGCCACCGTCTCGTGTTGGGAAATGGGCAAGGCTGTTCCGACAGACGCGCAGATCTCAGAGATACAGGAGTTCCTAGGCGACATCAGAAGTGAGGCAGGCGCCTCGTCGCGACCCGAACCGACGCGAGCAGGGGCCGAGTCCTTCTCAGGCTGGCTGGTAAGGGCACGCGCTGATTCTCGTCTGTCAGTCCCGGAACTGCACCGCAGGTCCGGTGTGTCGGATCAAGCTATCCGGGGAATCGAAGCAGGACGCATTGCCAAACCGAGATTCGCCACGAGAGATGCTCTTAGCCGAGTCCTGAGCGCACCTGTGGTGACGCAGAGGGACACGGAAGCAGAGATGACAGCGGGCACAGCGGACGGCCTCTCACCATACGCGGTGTGGTTGAACAGAACACGCACCAAGAGAGGCCTGACCGTTGTGGAGTTGGCTCGCCAGGCAGGAATAACTCATCAGGCGATCTACGGCATAGAGGCGGGACGTATAGACAACCCCCGTGACAGCACTCGGACCGCACTCAGCCGTGCCCTGAAAGAAGAAGTCCCTGACGACACGCTTCGAGAAACGAGGAAGGCTGCAAGCGTGACAGGACTTGGCAGTCTTGAAGACTTCAACCCACACGACGAGAACGACCTGCCAGCCGAACCCGGAGTCTACGTGTTCTACGATGTAAGCCAGAGGCCGATCTACGTTGGCGAAGCAGGAAACATCAGCAAGCGAGTGAGGGACCACAAGGAGAAGTTCTGGTTCAAGATGCCCATCGTTGATACGGCGTCGTACATAAAGATACCGGACGAGAGATTACGAAGACAAGTTGAGCAGATACTCATTCGGTTCCTGAAGTCGAATGCTGTGCTCAACAAGAAGCACGTTGACCGAGACTAGGTAACTGAAAGACCGAGACGTGGGTGTCGGGCGGAGAAACGGGGACACGATACTAATCAGGCTCAGAAGTGCGTCAAGATGCGGACAGAGACCCTATTCCGGGAAGCTTCGGGACATCTTGGCAAATTCCGCCCGCCGATTTGACATCCCCGCAACATTCGGCCCTCGATTGGCGTCTTACTCACGTAGCGCTATCAAGAAAGGAGATAACGTGAGTAGTAGACCGTCCATAGCACTCGTGACGGCCGGCATCATGCTGGTCGGCGTCGGCTGTCGTGTCTCGGTGCCTAAGGTCCCGAAGGTCATTACAATGGACAAGAAGGTCGAGCTTGGCCGGGCCGATTCCACGCAGGTCTCAATCACTATGGGCATAGGCAAGCTGAACATCTCCGGGGGTGCCGAGGGCGCGCTCAATGCTCGGTTCGAGTACGAAATCCCGGACTGGAAGCCCGAAGTGACCTACGAAGTCGAAGACGGCTTCGGTCGGCTGGCGGTCAAGCAGCCCGACTCCAAGGTCGGCGCGAAGACAAACGTCCGCTACGACTGGAACCTCAGGCTCAAGGACAAGGTGCCGACGGACCTCGTCATAGAGATGGGCGCCGGCAAGGTCGACCTGGATGCGCGGCGAGTGAACCTCCGCCGCCTAAAGGTGACTGTCGGCGTCGGTGAGGGACGTATCGACCTGTCCAACGTGACTACCGACCTGAACGCGAAAGTTGAGGCGGGCGCTGGCAAGCTCAAGTTGCTGCTGCCGTCGGACGTCGGGGTCAAGGTCAAGGCCGAGGGAATTGGCCACGTGGAAGCACCGACCCTGAACGAGAGTGACGAGGGCTGGACCAACGATGCCTGGGGCAAGTCGAGAGTATCGATCAGCGTCTACGTCTCCGGCATTGGCGAGGTCGATATCGAGACGGTATCCAGGCAGACCATCTAGCCCGGGGTGATTAGCGGGACAGGCACCCAATTTCGGGAAGCTTCGGGACATCTTGGCAGATTCCGCCCGCCATTCGCGACTGCGTCGCAGCTCAAGCCCCAAGCCGCAAGCTTCAAGCCCTGAGCCGGCGGCCGCGGTCAGTCGTCCGCCGCACCCCCGCTTCTGACTTCCGATATCTGCATTCTGACTTCTGAATTCGTCTGCCCCGCTTGAGATTGACATCCCCGCCCGCGAGTCTTAGAATCCGACCATGACTGGGTCTGAGTTCCCGGCCCTCGAGACCCGCCGGCTCGTGCTGAGACCTTTGGATCTCTCTGACGCTCCTGCCATCTACCAGTACAAGTCGGACGCTGAGATACACCGGTACATGCGATCCGAACCGCCCGCTTCGCCGGACGCCGTGGCGGAGCCCATCGGTAGGTGGCTCGCGCTTCCGGCCGAGGACCGACGGCCGTGCTGGGTAATTGTCCTGAGGGAAATCGACTGCGTTGTCGGTACCATCAGCTTCAACCAACTCAGCCGGGAGGATTCCAGCGGGCAACTGGGCTACGAACTCGCCCGTGAGCAGTGGGGAAAGGGAATAGCCACCGAGGCCGTACGCGCCGTCCTCGGCTACGGGTTTGCCACCATGGGACTGAATCGCATCGGCGCCTACTGCTGGGAAGCCAACACGGCATCACGGCGGGTAATGGAGAAGGCCGGCATGCGTTACGAAGGTACGCTGCGGCAGCTCAGGTATGCCAAAGGCGCATACCGGGATATCAGGTTCTATTCGGTGCTGGCCGGCGAGCGGAGGGCCGGTCAGGAAGGTCACAGCGACACGGTTACCGATTCCTGACGCGCGGGCGGCGTCTCCCCTGCCGTCCGTGCACCGTAGTCCGTGAACCGTACACCGTGGGCCGCAAGCCGTAGCCGTCAGTACCCAAGACCAACCGCTGGCGTCCGATGATCTCCGAGGCGTTCGGCGCCTGAACCTACCCGAATTCGTCCGAGTCAAACTTAGTCGAGCGCGGCAGTTCGGCATCACGCAAACGACTCGGTCAGAGACATTGGCACGACACCGGGCTGCCTGTGACCCTCGCTCGGCAACCGGATGTTGCCCGTACGAGAGTAGAAAGGACGAAACGCGAATACCTGGAGGAAAGATGCCCGACTCAAGCGGACTCATTGACGACATGATTGCCAAGACCCCCGATTGGCGCGGCGCGGTCCTTGCGAAGTTCCGCAAGATCATCCACGCTGCCGACCCGGAGATTACCGAGGAAGTGAAGTGGCGGCGGCCCAGCAACCCGATGGGTGTGGCAGTCTGGGAGCACAACGGCATTGTCTGCTTCGGGGGCATCCTGAAAGAAAGGGTCAGGCTGACCTTGGTCGCAGGCGCGAGCCTCCCCGACCCGCAGAAGCTCTTCAATGCCATGCTCAATGGCAAGTCGCGAGCAATAGACACCTACGAGGGCGACAAGCTCAACGAAGCCGCACTAAAGGCCCTCGTCAGAGCTGGCGTGGAACACAACCTGGCCAAGGTGAAGCCCGCCAAGGCTCGCAGGAAGTAGGCGACACAGGCGTCACTGCCAAGCCCCGGCCAAGTCCCGGTGACATAACGATCAATTCCTGACGCGCGAGTTCCTCTCCCCTGCCGTCGCGCCAGCGGCGCGAGCCCATGTCACGCGGTTCATTATGATGAACCACGGCCTGTCAGTGGTCAGTGGTCAGCCGTCGGCCGCAGGCCGTGAGCTGTCGGCCGTACGGCCCCGCAGCCTTGACATCAGAACCCAGTCGGCTAGTATTCGCCGAATGGCGAACGCCGCCCCCCGCCTGACCTTCACGGGAGTGGGATTGTCTGTTATGTACCGGGAACTCACCGCGGACCGACCGCCGCGTCGAAAGGAATAGCATGTTCTCGTCAATCTTCTGGGTGATTCTGTTCGTCGGGTTCCTGGTAATCTTCCACGAGTTCGGTCACCTGGTGGCGGCCCGGCTCTCGCACATACCGGTCGAGGTATTCTCGGTCGGCTTCGGCCCGGTCATCCTCAAGAGAAAGATCGGAGAGACGGAGTACCGGCTGTCGGCCATTCCGCTTGGCGGTTTCATCAAGATGGCCGGCGAGGAAGAGAAGGCCGGGCCCAAACCCGAGCACGCGGTCCCTGCCCCGACCGGCGGCTACATGGACAAGCCGCTGGGCGTGAAAGTCGCGGTCACGGTTGCCGGGCCTATATCGAATCTTGTGCTGGGATTCTTCCTCCTGCTCGTGCTGTTCGCGAGTTTCGGCCAGCAATACGTGGCGCCGGTCATATCTTTGGTCGACAAGTCGGCCGCACACACTGCCGGTCTCCGCGCCGGCGACACAGTCGTTGCGGTGAATGGCGAGACCATACCATCCTTTGGCGCCCTCGACGCGATACTTCAGAAGGATGCGGGCACGCAGGTCACTATTTCGTTGCGGCGCGAGGGCAAGCGACTCGAAATGCCGATATGGGTACCGCTGAGCTACATTGACTCGCTGATGCCGGAGGTCGTCGGTGGGGTCACACCAGGCACCCCTGCCGCGGCCACCTCCATCGCCCCCGGCGACACCGTAATAGCCGTCGCCGGCACGCCTGTGAGAAGTTGGCCGCACTTCACCCAACTGGTGCGAAAGCAGACCTCGGGTCCCTACGAGTTGTCCTGGCGCCACGCGGGCGTTGTCTACACCGACACAATAAGGGATTCCATCACCACGGACGCCGAAACCGGCGCGAAGGTCAACCTGGTGGGGATACAGGTCAACACCGACTGGTACATAGGACCGCAGATTGCGGCGGTGGTTGGCAACGTTCGCAAAGGCGGCCCGGCAAGCAAGCTCCTCCGGCCCGGCGATACAATCGTCGAGTTCGCCGGACTTCCGATCCGGGAATGGGCCGACTTCTCTGATGCGGTCTACTCCCGGGGCGGCGATAGCGTTCCCATCGTCTGGCAGCGCGCGGGCCAGACGATGCACGGCGAGGTCGCCGTCGCAAAGAACGACGAGCAGTTGATGGGCCAGCAGGGCGGCGGCATCGGCATATCGGTACGCGTGCCGCACCGCAGGCTGAGTCTGCCGGATGCAATCGTGGAGGCGGCCGCCAAGGCCGGTATCGTAACCGCCCAGACCTACGTCGTGCTCTACAAGTCACTCACCGTGAAGCACTACGCCAGGAAGGCGGTCGGCGGTCCCATCATGGTTGCGCGGATCGCCTACGAAGGAGCGAACTGGGGCTGGGACTACTTCCTGCTGCTGTTCGCCGTACTGTCTATTAACCTGTTCGTCGTCAACCTGCTGCCGGTGCCGGTGCTCGATGGCGGCCGGGTCGTGCTCGACTGCATCGCCGGCATCCGACGGCGCAAGCTGACTGAGAAGGAACTCAACTGGGCCGCGGGCATCGGCTGGGCGATGATCGGGACGCTCGTCCTCTTCACCGTCCTCAACGACATACTCAGATTAATCCGAAAGTGAACGTTCTGGCCGTAGCGTTGACTGACGAGGCGCAGAGCTTGAAGGCGAACAGGGACGTTGGGACACCTTCTAAACCCGCCCGCCCATTTGACACGCCAGACGGGGAAGGTATTCTTGACGGTGGAAACAAAGGCAGATCCCGTGCCTGACCGCGGAAAGAAGGCTCGTATCAAACGGCCCGCCTGGTGGCCGCTGCGTTCCAGGACCGTAAACACCGTCACGTGCGTGGCGGGACTGGTAACAACCGGAATCGGGCTCTTCGGTATGCTGGCCGGTCCTCGCGGAGTTTTCGACATAATGCTCCTGTTGGGAGGCCTGCTCGTGACCGTGGCGGGTCTCGTCCTCCTCGGGCGAAGTCCGCGAACCTGATCTCTCGTCCGCAAGACCGCGCGTCTCAGCCTCTGTGAGACACGAGGCTGGCAGCCAGTCGCGCCGAGGTCACCTCTCCTTCGGCGATGCCAGTTCCTTTACCAGGCTCTCGGCGTCCGGCGCGGTCATCCCGGCCTTCGCGCATGCGGCGACGAACTTCTCCCGCCCCATGGCATCGAGGCACCTGCCGAGTCCGTAGCGGTACCGCTTCGGCCCTTCAATGGTGCCCGGGACCGAGTGGGTATTCTGCGCCGTCAGGTACGACGCTACCGCCTTCTCGTGCTCGCCCACGTCTATCAGGGTTGCCCCCACGTTGGCGAGCAGGTTCGCCTGGCCCCGCTTGTCTCCGACTTCCCGCATCAGCTTGAGCGCCTGCTCCTGGTTCGCCAGTCTCTCGGCCGGCTTGAGCTCGTCCGCACGCAGGAAGTCAATGTTGGCAAGGGCACCGGCTTCGGTCCCCTTGTCCCCGATTTCCCGTGCCAGCGCGAGCGACTTCTCGCAATACTCCAGCGCCTTGTCTTGTTCGCCGCTCATCGAACGGGCCAGCCCGATGTTGCAGAGCAACGACGCCTGCCCGTGCCGGTCGCCGGTTTCCCGGTGTATCTTCAACGCATCCTCGAAGTAACTGAGTGCCTTGGCCGGTTCGTCGCTGACATAGTGGAAGACGCCAATGTCGCCGAGGGCATAGGCCTCCTGCGGGCGAGCCCCAGCTTCCTTGGCCAGCTTCAGCGCCTCCTCATGCTTCGTCAGCGCCCCGTGGAACTCGCCCTGGTCACGGAGAACCACGCCGACCCTGCCCGTGGCATGGGCCTGTCCCGGCTTGTCGTGGAAACGTTCGGCCAGCCGGGCTGATTCCTCGAAGCAGGCGAGGGCCTGCGGCAGGCGACCCGGCAGGTGATGGCAGTGCCCGACCAGGCCGTGCAGCGCGGCCAGTTCGGTCCCGGCCGCGTGTTCCATCGCCGCCTTGAAGTGCACGATTGCCTCGTCCCACTTGTACGCGTCCATCGCGGCCCGACCCTTTTCGAACGGAGCCCTGACCGCCGGCTCGGATTCCGGCAGACCATCAAAGTACTCCATCATGTCCCCCTTCTGCCGCG
>CAZQZR010000110.1:0-10940 GCA_964597845.1 uncultured bacterium
GACATCCGGGCCGCGATGCTCGGCATGCTCGAACCGGAAAAGAAGGAAATCGAACTCGGGACAGCCGAGGTCCGGCAAATCATCCGCGTGCCCAAACGGGGAATGATTGCCGGCTCCTACTGCACCAAAGGCAAGGTCAGCCGCGACGCTTTGGTCCGGGTGATGCGCGGCGGCAAGGAGATCTTCAACGGCAAGGTCACTTCGCTCCGACGCTTCAAGGACGACGCCAAAGAAGTCGAGACCGGGTACGAGTGCGGCATCGGTATCGAGGGCGCGGACGAACTCGCCGAAGGCGACAATCTCGAATTCTACAAGATCGAGGAAGTCAAGAGAACCAGTTAGCAGTTAGGAGTTAGCAGTTAGGAGTGAGGAAACGGCCCGACTGCTACCTGCTAACTCTTAACTGCTAACTCCTTGGCCATCGGCATGCTCCTGCTCGATTGTTTCATGTCGGAGAGCCAGTCACTCAAGGACAAACGTCGCATCCTGTCGAGCCTGACCGAACGGCTCCGCCGCCAGTTCAACGTTGCCATCGCCGAAGTTGAATACCAGGACCAGTGGCAGCGTGCGCATTTGGCCATCGTCTTCGTCAACACCAACTGGCGCATGCTCCAGAGCAGCATGTCCAAGCTCACCGAATACGTTGACCGGGACCGCCGGGTCGAAATCACGAACACCGAAACGCGCCAGCTCTGCTAGCGAGGGAACATGACCGAAATCGCGGGGACTGTCCCACCGCGGACTGTCCCCAGGGATTCGTCGGATCGCGTCCCAAGCCTCATGGCTCCCTACCGCACAAACATAATCACGGCCAGCCCCGCCGCCCAGCAGTAGTATGCGAACCAGTGCAGCTTTCGGCCGGCAACGGCGCGGCCAAGCACAAAGAGCGAAGCGAGCCCGGCCAGAAACGCCGCCATGACCCCGACGGCAAGGGCCGGCGGGTTCAACACGGCGAGGTCGACCTTCCGGACCTCCATGAAGAAGGCACCGGCGATGGCCGGAATCGCCAGCAGGAACGAAAACTCGAACGCCTCCTTCCGCTCCATACCCAGGTGGATACCGCCGGCAATGGTCGCGCCGGACCGCGAGATACCGGGCACGATCGCAATCGCCTGGGCAACGCCCACGAGGAAAGCCCGAAGCCAGCCCGTCTTCCCGTGGGGCTGGGCGTACCTGGTACCAAACAGCACGCCGCCGGTCGCAAGCAGCATCAGACCAACCAGCAGCGGGCTTGAGAACGCCCGGTCAATCATGTCCCCGAACGCAAGGCCAACCACCGCGGCCGGAACCGAAGCGAGCAGAATGAAGCCGACCATGCGCCAGCTTGAGCTGCGCCGGGCCGCATCGCCGGCCCAGAGCCCACGGACGAGCCGTACGAGCAGCGGCGCGAAGTAGAAGATGACCGCGAGTGCGGTCGCCCCGTGCAGCATCGTTGTCAGCGGCAGCCGGGACGCGGCCGGCAGATTCCACAGGTGCTCAAGCACGGCCAGGTGCCCGGAACTCGAAACCGGCAGGAACTCAGTCACGCCTTGGACGAGACCAAGCAGCAATGCCTCAAAGACGCTCATCGTCAACCTCCATTTTCAGATGCGGAATTCCCAATACCCATGAACCTGCTTTGTCACTATCCAACATTGGACATTCGTTGGGAATTAGGAATTGGCAATTAGGCATTTCCTAGAACGTCACATCATAACTCAGATGCACTTTGCCGCGCAGCGGGCTGTCGCGGAACGCGACGCCGTAGTCGAGTCCGAGCACGCCGACCGGCGTGGCAACCCTCGTACCGACGCCATAACCCGGCTTCACCTGCCAGCCGGCCGAATCCTGATACACGCCGACATCGAGGAATGGGTACGCGCTCGACGTCCGGTCGAGCAGGTAACGCACCTCGCTCGTGAACCAGCCGAGCCGGGTTGAGACGAATTCGTCCTCCCGGTACCCGCGCACGGTTCCCGGCCCGCCCATCCGGTAGAGCTCGGGCTCGGTCAGAGTCGCCGCCGAATAGACCGCCCGCCCCCCGACCGAATTCGACCAGGCGACGCGCGGGCCCAGCGGCAGGACCCCGGCCAGGCCGAGCTCGACGTGCGTGACCACGTCCGAGTGGGTCGAATCGACCACCCGATTGCCGACTTTGGTCAGCACGCTCAGCCGGACCCCGCTTCGCGGGTTGGCCGGGAAGTCCCGCGAGTCCAGCACAACGCCGGTTCCGGCCCAGACCACGGCGGCGCTCGCCTCGCTCGGGGCATCGGTGAACCGGTCGTAGCCGGTCTCGAAACTGACCGTCGTCCATGTCGCGGCCCGGGCTTGCGCAGCCAGCGCCAGGTTCGTCTGCGCTGATGTCGTATCGACCGTCTGCTGCTGTGCGCTCGCGGTCACGTCAATCGGCGTTCCGAGCACCCACGGCTCGGTGTAGCTGAGACGATAGCTGGTCCGGGCATAGGCCGACCGCCAGTCGGCTTCGAGCCTTCGGCCCGTATCGAAGAGATTGTGGAATGCGACATGGACGAGACCGGTGAGCTGGTGGTCATCCGCCGAGTAGCCGGCCACGCCGCTGGCGCGGTTGTTGCGCCCGCCCGTGACCCAAAACCTCACGCCGTAGGCGCTTGGCCCGGTGGAAGCAAGCGAATCTCGGGTCCGTACTTCGCCATTTCCCCTTTCCCCTTTGCTTGTCCCCCGTGCCTTCACGATCGCCTCGGAGTCAACCCTGACAAGGCCGCTCTGTTCCAGGCGCTGCCGCCACTGTGCCACAGCGGTGTGCGAGTAGCTGCGAGACGAAAAGCGGGCAACGCGCTCAAGCAGTTCCGGCTTCGTCCCGGGCTTCCCGGCGAACTCCAGGAAACCGATCTCGACTTTCGGCCCGGCCGCTACCTGCAAAGCCGGATACACGAACCCGCTCTCCTGGACCAGGGCCAGCGGCGTCACAACCGCGAAAGGGTATCCGCTGTTCTCATGAGCCCGGAGGATTGCCGCCGCGGCGCGTTCCGCCATTGCCCGACTGAACCGAACGCCCTTCCCGGGCAGCAGGTGAAGCAACCTCTCGACCGGCACGCTGTCGTCGCCGGCGATGTGCCACCCGCCGACCCGGGCCGGCTTACCGGTTTGAACTCGGAAACTCACAACCAGCGAGTCAGCGCAGACCGTCGTGTCGGCCTCGACGCTTGCCTGAAGGTATCCCTCGGCAGCGAGCTGTTCGGTGACACGCGCCTCGGCCCGGCTCAAGTCGTCCCAATACAGCGAATCGCCGGCACTGATGCCCGGGGCAAGATTTAGGTTGCGGTTGGGCGGACTGACGAGAATCTCTACGCGGCTGACGGCGACCGGCCCGGCCGGAGCGCTCACGGCCCAGCCGGCCAGAATCACCGGGATGGCGAGTCTGCGGAACTCGGACGCCGGGTTTGGAACTGAGCGCTTCCCTTCCTGCCGGACACTGGACCACTAAACCACTTGATCACTCGACCACTTGCCGGCGCGTTGTCAGCTCATGAACAGGTACTGACGCCACCCATCGGGTACGTCGCCCAGGCTGGCGATGGCGAACGTGAAATAGTGCGGCTTCTTCGGCTTGCGGCGCAGCGGCATCATCGCCTGGGCCGGCGTCATGTTGCCCTTGCGCGAGTTGCACTCGGTGCAGGCGCAGACGAGGTTTTCCCAGTTGTCGGCGCCATTCGATGCCCGGGGAATCACGTGGTCGGTGGTCATCAGCAGGCCGCGCCGGCCGCAGTACTGGCACACGCCGCCGTCCCGGCGCAGGACGTTCCGCTTGGTCAGCGGCACTTCCCGCCGCTTCACCCGCACGAAGTAGTTCAGCCGGAGCACGCTCGGCAAACGATAGGCCATCCGCACGGTGCGCGCCGACGTACCGGACGCTTCGAGCATCTCGGCCTTACGCGAAAGCACCAGCACCAGGGCCCGCCGCGCCTTGCAGACCGAGAGCGGCTCGTAATTCTGGTTCAGCAGCAACACGTGCCGGTCGAGCATCACGGGACGCTGTTACCTCCCGAAAAGCTCCACCTTCACCGCCTGCAGCGACTTTTCCACGTAGTCGAGCTTGGCGGCGGCATAGCTCTTCAGGGCCGGGTCGGACAGCCCCTTGGTGTAGTACGACTTGGCCTCTTCATACAGGGCCACGGCCCGGTTCAACTTCGAGGTCGGCGTCGAAGACAGCTTGGTACCCCGCTGCTCGTCGGCCTGCTTCTGCCTGATGTCGCCCATGTCAACGTCGGCCTGCGCCAGGTTCGGGTCCATCCTGAGCACCTTCTGCAGGATGTCCTCGGCCGAACCGAAGCTACCCTGCTGCATCAGCGCCTCGGCCTTGTACAAGCGCGGCAACGTCTGGGTCGAATCGCGGGCGATCAGCCCGTCGAACTGCTGAATCGCCTGCCTGGTCTTGCCCCATTGCAGATACACCGCACCCAGGCGCAGCGCGGTCTGGTCGCGGCCCGGGTCATTCCGGAGCACCGTATCGAGCTGGGCTACCGCCTTCTCGTACTGCTTCAACTGGATGTAGCAGTCGGCCAGCTTCTCGCGCAATTCCACGACCTTGGGGAACCGCTCAGTCAGCGGGACCATTGCGTTCACGGCTTCCTGATAGCGCTTCTGCTTGAACAGGAAATCGGCCCACAGCCGCTGGACGCTCACGTCGTCCGGGAACCGCCGCATCGCCGCCTGATACAACAGGTCGGCCTGGGCCATCTTGCCCATTCTCACGTAGACCTCTGCGGCGCCGTTGTACAGATCAACCAGGCTCGAATCCTGGGCCAGCCCCTTCTCGTACACGGCCAGCGCCATGCTGTCCTGTCTCGTTACCAAGTACAGGTCACCCAGGGCTTCGTAAGCCTTCGGCTTCTTGGGGTCTATCGTGATCGCCCTTTCAAAGTTGAGTCTGGCCTTGGACGAGTCCTGCATCTTACGATAGGCCGCTCCGATGGCGACGTAGACATCGTAGTAGGTCGAATCGTACGCCAGCGCCCGCTCGAAATTCTCCAGCGCCGCATCGAAGTTGTTCTGCGAAAAATAGCTGGAACCGATGCTGTAGTACTGCTGCGCCGTGTCGCGCTTCGCATTCAGCGTTTCCTCGGTTATCGGTTTTACGGTCTGGGTCGGCGCGCAGCCGACGAGCGCGGCAAACAGCGCCGCGACGAGGGCCGCCGCCCCTGCGGACAGACTCATTCTCGACATTATCAAAGCTCCTTTTGCAGAGAAATACTACTCGTCGGTCGCCAAGCGGAAATCGTCAAATCTGAAATGGAGCCGGCGGGAGTTGAACCCGCGACCTCTTGACTGCCAGTCAAGCGCGCTCCCAGCTGCGCCACGGCCCCAATCGAACGTGCTAAGTTTTACCTGAATTCGCCTGACTGTCAAGCAAGCGCAGGGTCGAGATAAGACGGCCGATGCCGTACCAGTGCCGGATGCGGGCGCCCGCGCCACGGGCGTTGCCCCGCGCGCATGCGTCACCTGCGTCCAACTCGCCGGGTTGACCGACTAGCATCCGCAGATTTCGCGGATGGCTCGGATTCGGGCCGGGGCTTCCGCTTGGGCCTGTGCTGCTCAGCGCTGGATGACGATCTTCCGCATCCTCCCCGACCCCTGGCCATCGGCCCCTGACCCCTCTCCTACGAAGTACACGCCGGGCTTCGGGTTCAACACCCTCCGCCCCATCGCATCAAACGCGACCGCTCCGGCAGGAAGTGTCCGCACGACAGTGGCAGCGGGCTTGAACCTTGGGGCTTGCGGCTTGGGGTCCTCCTCGATTCCCGTCATCGAATCGCGCAGGACCGAAATGCTGGAACTGGAGAGGTTGGCGACATAGACCCGGTTTTGTAGCGGGTTCCAAGCCAGAGCCCGAGGGTCGTCACCCACTTCGATTGACCTGAGCACGCCGTTGCCTGCACCGTCTATCACCGTCACGGAGTTATCGTTGCAATTCGCGCAGTAGACCTTGTTGTTCTGATTGTTGTAGCAGAGGGCGTAAGGACTGGTTCCAATTGCGACCATGGCAATGACCGAGTCCGTTACGCCGTCTATCACCGTGACATCATTACCGGAGACGTCCGCGCAGCAGACCTTGTTGTTCTGCGTGTTGTAACAGAGGGCGTACGGTTGGTAGCCGGTTGGAACCGTGGCAAGAACTGAGTCCATCGCGCCGTCCATCACCGTCACGTTGTTGCTGCCGGAGTTCGCGCTATAGACCTTGTTGCTCTGCGGGTTGTAGCACAGGACGCAAGGGAAGCTTCCGGTTGTGACCGTGGCAATGACCGAGTCCGTCACGCCGTCTATCACCGTCACGTTGTTACTGACCGCATTCGCGCAGTAGACCTTGTCGTTCTGTGGGTTGTAGCAAAGGGCACAAGGGAGGCTGTCTACTGCCAAGATCCCAATGACCGAGTCCGTCGCGCCGTCTATGACCGTTACGTTCCTGCTGCCCCTGTTCGCGCAGTAGATCTTGTTGTTGGTCGGGTTGTAGCAAGGGGCCAAAGGGTAGAGCATGGTTGTGACGGTGGCAATGACCGAGTCGGTCGCGCCGTCTATCACCGTCACGTTGCTGCTATTGCCGTTCGCGCAGTAGACCTTGTTGTTCTGTGGGTTGTAGCACAGGGCATAAGGGAAGCTACCGGCTGTCACCGTGGCGAGGACCCCGTTCGTTGCGCCATCTACTACCGTTACGTTGTCGCCGTTGCAGTTCGCGGAGTAGACCTTGTTGTCCGTTGGGTTGTAGCAAAGGGCGATGGGCTCGGACGAATCCGGCAACTGGATGGTAGTCTCCAACCACTGGGCCTTGACGGCTGACAGCAGACAACCTGTAGCTAGGAGCACAGACGCGAGTTTCACCTTGCCTCCTTATCGTATCACGATGGACGCGTCCGTAACCAGCTTGCTCTTCCGATGCAGGCAGGCTTCATGGACCTCTGCACGGACGACGGCCGTCACTTTCACCTTACCTTTATCCTAAGCCGGACTTCCGAATTGTCAACCAGCAGCCGGCTTCGGCGGGAGCTTGACCTTCCATTGGTTGAAGGTCTTGGCCACGATGGCCGCGGTTTCACGTGCAAGCGCCGGGTCGTGCATCTTCGGCGCAGTCGCATCCACTTCGGCCTGCCATTCCGCCGAATCGGTACCGTGCTCATCCGCAATCGGAATCAGCCGGTCAATCCACGCGTAGTAGTGCTGCTTAACGTAGTACCAATCGAGCTTGAGTTCATCCAGCCGGAGGTCAACTGCCAACAGGGCCGCCATCCCGACTTGAGCCAGAGCCTTGTTGTATTCTACTCCGGGCGCAATCTCGTCCATCTCCAAGCGCGTCTCGGCTTTCTCGACCTTGGGCGCGTGGCCCCGCTGCTTGATGATTTCCTCCTCTGTCGGCTGCCAATCCAGTCGGCCCGACTGCTCCAACTCAAAGTGGGCGTCAGTCGCCGCCTTCAGTAGCGCGGCCATGGTCTGTTCAGAGAACCCGTCTTCCTTTGCCCGGCGCTTGACCCGCTCAAGCGCGCCCCGCCTCCGCTTCTCGTTCTTGTAGTACCGGGTCAGGATACCGAAGAACCGACGCGCGTGATTGCAGGCGTACTTACGCTCACTCCTCGGCACTTCGTTCTTCAGCCCGCGCATCGCCTCATATAGCTTCTGCTCGAACAGCTCGTTCCAGTTCGCGTGAATGAACGACCAGATAACCCGAAAGACCCGCTGCTGTGCGGTCTCAACCCGTGGTTTCTTCCTCTCCGGCTGTGCCGCGGCCTTCTTCTCCGGCTCGGCCGCCGCCTTCTCCTCCCTGGCCACAGCGGTCGCCTTCTCCCATCTCAGCATCGCCCGCTGCTCTGACTTCGGCAGGCTCTTGAGCAGTTCCGCGACCGCAGCGTCGCCCTTCTGCGTGAGCACGGGCGATTGTGACAGGTAGGCGTCGAGCAGGTCGGCCACATCCTTGACCTTTGCCCCGCACGCCCGCAGAAAGTCCACAAGCAGGTTGATAGACGGATGCTTCAGGTCTCCCCTTTCCAGCTTGGCCAGCAGGTTGAAAGACCCGGGCTGGTGCCGGTCCATGAGCAAAGCCAGGTCCCGCAGGGACAGGTTCCGCCGCTTGCGCAACTGGCGCAACCGCGCCCCGAATTCGGACGTGAAAACGAACGTAGTCTTGGTGTATTTCATCTTTGCCTCGGTTCAGGTTTGTATCCAATGAAGGATACACGCCGCCGAGCCGGTTTTCAAGCCTATCTGCTTGCTGGTTGCGATGTTAGGTGCTGACCATCTAACTCAGAGCCCCGTGGGGGGAGTTGCTGGGCAGATAGCTGTCCCAATTGCCCTGTGAGTTGTCTGGTGAGTTGCTCTCCCGATTGCTCTCGGAATCGCTTGCCCGGTTGCTCTACCGGTTGCTGTCCGAGTCGCTGTCCCCGTTGCTCTCTCCATCGCTCCACCCGTTGCTCTACCGGTTGCTCGCACCATTGCGGTCCGAGTCGCTCTACCGGTTGTCGTCCCCGTTGCTCTCCCCGTAGCTCTGACCGTTGCTCTCCAGATAGCGGGTAGAGTAGCTTCCCGAATTGCCCTCCGAGTTGCTCTGCCCATTGCTGTCCCTATTGCAGGGCCGACAATATCCCCGGTCAGACGTTCAACCACACTTCACGACGGCCCAACCCGCACCAAAGTATTAGACTCGCCCTGTCCGGTGCCGGTTTCAGTGTCCGCCGAACCGACCGCAGCCCGCGCTGCCTGACTGCTGCCGGCGGACTTCCCAGCTTGACTCCGAACGCAGCGAGGATAACATGCTTCGATGACCGACCAACCCTCAAGCGACGCGGTTCTGGCGCGCATCCGGACGCAAGCGCGCGAGGAGCGCGTGCGCGTGACCGTCCACGCGCATCAGGAAATGGTGGAAGAAGACGTCACGATGGATGAGTTGCTGCAAGCCGCGACGTCCGCCGACATCATCGAGGACTATCCAAGCCACCGCCGCGGACCCTGCTGCCTGATGCACGGAGTCACCCTTGCCGGACGGCACCTGCACATCGTGTGCACTACTTCTCTGGAGAAGCTGGTCACAATCACTGTCTATGAACCCCGGCCGCCCAAATGGCCTGAGCCGGCACTCAGGAGGAAACTGTGAAATGCAGCATTAAGGATTGCAGCGGCGAGTGTCAGGTCCGCGAGATTACCCATACGGTCCGCCGCCATGGCCAGGTAGTGGTAATTGACCACGTTCCGGCCGAGGTGTGCTCGGTGTGCGGCGACGCGGTGCTCAGCCCGGAGACGGTGCGCCACATCGAGCGACTTCTGCGCAGTGCGGGCCGCCCTGCGCGTGAAGTCCCACTCTACGAATACGCATAGCCATCCGGCTCGCGCAGTCGCGCACGACCTCCAGAAGGGCCGACTGTCGGTCTACCGGGTCAAGACCGCTTCGGTATCGCTCGACGACTCTGAATTCTGGCAACTGGATGCTGGTTGCCCACTGACAAGGTGAGCGCCGGGAGTGTCAGACAACCGGGGCCGGGGCCCCGAGAGCAATCTCTTCGAGCACAACTCGGCTGAAGACCCGCTCATCGCCGAATCGCCTGCGGGCGTCCAGGACCTCAATGCCGGCGACCCGGCCGTCGGCTGCGTAGTCCACGGCAATACCTTCGGCCACGTGCTTGGTCGTCACGGTCGTCTCGATAAACCGGATATACAAGGCGTCAACCTCGCGGTCGTAAGTAATACGCATGTCTGTCCGATTCTAGCGACGGCAGACGACCACTGTCAAGGACTCCGGCGGGCCGGTCCCGCTCTGATGCCTGTGCTTGAGCTTGCGCTTGGGCCCACGTCTGCCCCGGCCTACCGCGCAAGCACGACCTTGGTGACGCCTTGCCCTTGGGCTCCTCGAACAAAGTAGACGCCGGGCGCAAGCGCCCGCACGTCATTCGGGCCGGGATGCAGTCCCGCAACCTTCCTCCCGCTGATGTCCACCAGGCTTGCGGCTTGAGGCTTGTGGCTCGAGGCTTCCGGCAGGTAAAGCACTCCGAGCACGACCGTGGGCCCGGCGTTCATCGTTCCGCGCTCATCGTTCATCGTTTCCTCCACGCCGCTGCCGTAGAACTCGATGACCCGGAGACCAGCACCCCCGTCCGCGACGTAGGCATAGTCCCCGGCCACGGCCACGCCACGGGCATAGTCCGGCGTGACGTAGTACCCGACCTCACTTGGATGGGCCGGGTCAGCGACCGAGATGACCCGCAGACCGGCATATCTGGCCGCAACGTAGGCATAGTCCCCGGCCACGGCCACACCATAGGCCACGCCCGGCGTGTCATAGTATCCGCGTTCCACCGGGCTTTGGGGATTGGACACGTCTATCACCAGCAGCCCGGCATAGTAGTCTGCCACGTAGGCATAGGTCCCGGCAACGGCAACGCCATAGGCATAATACCGCGTGTCACAGTATCCGCGCTCCACCGGACTCTGGGGATTGGATACGTCTATCACCCGCAGCCCGGCCTCCTCGTCTGCCACGTAGGCGTAGTTCCCGGCAACGGCAACGCCTTGGGCCCTGCCCGGCGTGTCATAGTATCCGCGTTCCACCGGACTCTGAGGATTGGACACGTCTATCACCCGCAGCCCGGCAGAGCCGTTTGCCACGTAGGCATAGGTCCCGGCCACGGCAACGCCAAGGGCCCTGCCCGGCGTGACATAGTATCCGCGCTCCACCGGGCTCTGGGGATTGGATACGTCTATCACCCGCAGCCCGGAATCGCAGTCCGCCACATAGGCATAGGTCCCGGCCACGGCAACGCCATAGGCCAAGCCAGGCGTGTGGCAGTATCCGCGCTCCACCGGACTCTGGGGATTGGATACGTCTATCACCCGCAGCCCGGCCTCCTCGTCTGCCACGTAGGCGTGGCTTCCGGCAACGGCAACGCCATAGGCGTCGCCCGGTGTGTCGTAGTACCCGACTTCACTCGGATGCGCCGGGTCAGCGACCG
>CAZQZR010000111.1:0-10884 GCA_964597845.1 uncultured bacterium
CGCAGATTCCTCTCGACCACCTCCGCAATCTCGGCGGTGATTCGGTTCACACGGTCGTCCATTCTCAACTCCTCTCAGGTTTGAACGCGGCCCGCCCAGAAGCCGGCGCGTTCCATTCTGGCTTCCGCAGACATCACGGTCTGCATCCATACGTACAGCATAGTCGAACTGCCGGTCACACGCAACCCGCAAGCTGCATGCCGCTCGTCCTTCATCCGTCTGTCGCCCAACGATGCAACGATGTACGAACCAACGATGAACGATTCTCGACCAACTCGGCCATCTTGTCATGCCGCGCCTTGACATCGCTCGGTAATATGGGAAGTGTCCCTCATTTCCCCACACGAGTTGTCCTACTCAAAGCTCTCACTTCGATACTTCCGGAACCACGCCTGCCGCTGCCCTGAGGCTGCGACGGTGAACTCCACCTCCTCGAACTTCCGGAACAGCCGTCGTATCTCCGCATCCTCGTAGCACCGCCAGGTCATGCCTTTCCGTGGTCCGGCCACATAGTCCCAAGTGCCGTCCGGGCCGACCATATGGTCCGAGGGTATTTCAGACCCGGTTGCACTCTCCTCTCGGCCGTCGAACGACACGTACTCCAGGCCGCCAGGCCTCAGTACCTGCGCAATGTTCGTTGCGGCCATATCCGCATCATGCGGTCGCAAGTGGTCGAGCACGGAGTTGCATACAACCGCATCAACGCGAACGCCCAATTGATACAACTCCTGAGCCGCGCAGACTGCCGAACTAATGGTCAAGCCCTCGCGTCGCGCCCGCTCGAGTACTATCCTTACAGCCTCGGACGACACGTCCACTGCGAGAACACGGAACCCGGCCCGCGCCAGAGTCACGCTCCAGCGGCCGAGGCCGCAGCCCACATCGAGCACGTCGACCGCCGACGCTGCGCGTAGGCGGCCGACGATGTCAGAAAGGTCGCGGCCGGAAGGCGCATCCTTCGCATCGAGAGCTGCTTCTCTGAAGATTCGGTCCCAGAACTCCCGGGCGCGTTCGATCTCACGGGACGTTGTGGATTCCGGCGACATCCTCCTCATGGGATTTCGCATCCGTCAGCCGTTAGCCGTAGGCCGTGAGCTGTTAGCTGTCTCCGGCGCTTCAGCATCCGCTCGACCAACTCGACCATCTTGTCATGCCGCGCCTTGACATCGCTCAGAAATATGGGAAGTGTCCCTCATCTGTCCGGCAAATCCTTGTGCAGCTTCAGCATCGTCTTGACTAGGCTCATCATCCATACGGTGGGCTAGAAACCGAGGCGGAATTCCTTTTGGGTGCCATAGACCTGCGGTTTGCCGATGGACAACATCCAGCGGTCATAGGTCGCCTTCATCAGCCATTCGGCTTCTTGTTTCGACCACCCCGGCGTTGCCACGCAGCCATCGAAGGCCGCTTTTGCCAATTCATGTGCCAGACGGTAGTGAGTCGAATCCCTGCCGTGCTGCAGCACCATGGCCGCGTTGAGCTGGTCAGCCGGACCCGCGATGAGCCCCTGTTCGTAGAGCTCAAGCACGCGGCTGAGCCGCACCGAGTCGCGTTCAGGCCGCAGCCAGCGCAAGGTGATTCGGTCGCCCTGGTCGGTGTTGTAGATATAGGTCAGTTCCTTGCTCACGCTCGTCTTGGCGCTGGGTAGAGCCACGGGACCGCCGACAAGTCCAGCGGCAAGACCAAGTGCTCCACAGAGGACGACGAACGCCGGAATCCGTAGAGCTTTCGCAGACACGGGTCGCTTCCGAAGCTTCGCGGCCCTGAGAGCCAGCATCACGACCAGCGTCACCGAGACTACGATCAGCACGCACAGGCCGAGCACGACCAGGAGCAGCGAAATGGGTCCGATGATGTTGACGAAGTAGCCAATGACGGCAAACGCAGAAGGCACGCTGACTGCGGGTATCCAGCGCCAGTGTTTCATGCGCTCCTCATGTCACCTTGCGGCACCTTCAACGACACGAATCTCGTCTTCGGTGAGTCCGTAGAGCTCGTAGACCAGGGCGTCGATTTGGTGATCCGTGATGGCGAGCTTCTGGTCGAGGAGTTGACGGGCGCTGGGGCTTTGCTTCTTCGGGGCGCGGGCTTGCTGCTTCTTCAGTTCCATCATCCGCGTCACCAGTTCGACCATCTTGTCATGCCGTGCCGTGTCGGCCTCATCTCAGGTGCTCGGCCAAGAATCGCAGCACGAATTCATGGAATCCCTGAACGTCTTGCTTCGTGTACTCGCCAAAGCGCCCGTGTGCCGCGCAGTTGCCCACTTCAGCCTTGGCGACGATCTCTTTGTGCATGAGCTTGCTATACACATGCTGCTTGTAGAGCTTCTCGTTCAACTGCTGGATGGAATCCCGTCTGTCTGCCTCAACGTTGCGCGCCGCACATAGCCTCCGCAACCCATCCTCGAGTACCGCACGGATTATGACAGCTGCAGCGTCTCCATAATCATGCTCCAGAAGCACTTCAGCCTGCACCAGCAAGTCGGAGAATACCTCAGCCGAGAGCAGGAGTTTGTGGTCTACCAAGAAGCCCTGCAAGTAGTCGTCCCTTGCGGCCTCAAGTATGCCCCAGACCACGAATGCGTTTGGGCGTTCCATGTGAGTAAGTTCTTGTACGTAAACGCTGTCACCAGAGACAAGCCTCGTTAGCAGGTTGATGGCGCTGACTCTCAGCGCGGCGTACCTGTCTCCGGGGATCACGCCGTCGTTCTGAGATTCGTAGTATTGAGAAACCTCCTTGGCCTGGCCTATGAGCTCAACGAACTTCTTGATGATGTCTTCCCGGTCCTTCATCAGTCTCGGCGCGGGAAGACGGCGTGCTTCATCGCCCGACCCTGTGTCGCGCATCACGAACCTCCCTTGGCTATCTCGGTTTCCTCTACCGTCATCCCGTACAACTCATACACCAGCGCGTCGGGGAGGGCCATCGGCTCACGGCCAACGGCTCCCAACGGCTTCGCGAGCATCTTCTTTCCGCTTACATGCCTCCTGTCGACTCTCTCCTGATCGACGTTCACGAAGTGGGCTTCAGCACGGGATATAGTGCACCATGTGGTGCAATCGCTGTGCTACCTGCACCAAGTCTCGCAGCCGGTTATCTGACAGCTCTCCTCCAATTCCGTGGACTATCTGGTTCCTCACCGACCACACTTGGTTGAAGATGTCAACAACACCTTTGGGCAGTATGCCTCGCTCGACCAGCATATCCGCCAGCGCCCGCAGCGGCAGTCGGGCTCGCAACTGGTTCATGTCGGCCAGTTCCCTGATGCGTTGCTCCACCTCTACGACCAGAACCAAGAAGGCAGCCTTCAGCTCGCCTTTGTCTAGCAGACGTCTTGCCTCAGCTGAGGTTTCGGTTATCGGGGGAAAGCCGAAGTACTCATTTTTGCCCTCCAAGCTCCTCTCTACGTTCCGAATACTCTCCTGCAGATGCTTGACCACGGGGTCGAGCTCCAATTCGACGGGACCGGCCTTGAACTTGCGGAGCCTTTTCACTTCGGAGCCGAGGTCCGGATAGAGGAGAATGAGCAGGGCAATTAGAACGAGAACGAAATCATGCGCGTTCAAACGGTGAGCCGGAGCAGCCAAGCCTACCGCGACGACCCCGAGGGCAAGAGATAGTGCCGCACACCGAGCCGCAACCCTTGTCCACTTTCTTACTGGTCGCACGGGACTGTTCGAATCCGCTGGACGCGTCATGCGCCTCCTTCGACAATCCTAATCTCATCCTCCGTCAATCCATAGAGTTCATACGCCAGTGCGTCGATTTGGTGGTCGGTGATGGCGAGCTTTTGGTCGAGGAGTTGGCGGGCGCTGGGGCTTTGCTTCTTCGGGGCGCGGGCCTGCTGCTTCTTCAGTTCCATCATCCGCGTCACCAGTTCGACCATCTTGTCGTGCCGCGCCTTGTCCGCCTTGTTCGAGAAGTCAATCGTGCGGATAGGAAGCTGCTCGATGTACTGCTTGTTCGCTGCGTAGTAGCCGCCGTGGAAAGTGGTGGAGACCTGCTTCAGGTAGAAATCTAGCACTCGGGAATTGAGCAGACCACAGAGGTATCTGAGGTCGAGGTCGGCAGAATGAGCCGTGACGCCGTAGCCTCCCGTTGTTACATTGATGAAATAGTAATCATCCCCCGAATCAAGGTATGCCGATAGTTCGGTTACCATGTAGGGAACCATGATCTTCGGCTGGTCCCACATCCCCAAGTTCTGGGCTCTGCCGTAGCGATACCATTGAGCGTCGCGAAAGCTGCCCTTCTCTCGTCCTGCCAAAGCGTCTTTGACGCGACTTAGGTATCTCCAAGCAAACGGGAACTCCTTGGACATCTCGCCCGCCGAGTACAGCCTTGCCCTGCAGTCATTGACTTCATAGGGGAACAGGGCAACCGCCAAGGGAATAGCAGAGTACCTGCCAACATCGCCGCTACGGACAACGGGCTTGAGGATAGACGACTCGATGGGAACCCACTCGTCAAGCTCCTTCGAGAGAACGTCCGTGGTTCCCTTTCGCTTTCCGGGTTTGGACTCCTTGAATAGAAACACCGTGTCGGCACTGGTCTGCAGGCCGACGAACAGACAGGTGAGGTCACCCAGCTTCGATGCCATCTTGCTCAGCTTGGCGAAGAGTCCTGCCTTCTTACCCACAGCGAAATTCCAGTCACTCGCGGTGACGACCTTCGCCGCAATGAAACCTCTAGATGCCATTCCGCTTCTACGCCATTCGTCGAGGTCGTCTACTTTCTCGAAGGCCACTTTGTCGGCTCCGGCTTTGTCGAGGAACATGAGGCAGGTGTAGGTTGTTGCGCCTTCGAAGACCTGCTGGTCGCCGAAGTGGACGACGTGCGATAGGTGCTTGCCTTTGGCGATGAGGCCACGCAGTGCTTCGCCGTATTGGGCATTGAAGAACTTGTGGGGCAGGATGAAGCCGAGAAGGCCGTTCTTGTTGAGCAGGCTCAAGCCTTTCTCGACGAAGACGACGTAGATGTCGTAGTTGCCTTTGCTCGCCGACTGGTAGCGTTGCTTGTAGTACTCGACTTCGAGCGGTGCCCATTCGTTGAGCGCCTGGACACGAATGTACGGCGGGTTGCCGATTATCGCATCGAATCTGTCTTCCCCCGCCATTCCGGGGAATGCCTTCCTCCAGTCAAAGGGCTTCATCCGTCGGAGGTCATCGTCATCCAACTTGGCCGGGTCAAACAGGCTGGTTTGGCGTGGAAGATGCTGACTGAGGTCAATCAGCGAGTTACCGCATCTAATGTTGTCGTCCAAGTCTGGAAGCACCCGATCGTGAAACATGGGCACTTGCGTGTAGACGCTCTCGGCTGTCTCTCCCTCCAGGACCTTGAGGAGTAGTGAGAGCTTTGTGACCTCGACCGCCTGCGCATCGTTGTCCACACCGTAGATGTTGGCCAGGAGAATGCGCTTCTTCTTTTCAGTCGAAAGCTGCCATCGAGCGTTCTCCTCGGCTGTGCGAAAGAGTTCAGCCTTGTGCTTCTCCGGTCCATCGGCAGTGTACCAGTTAAGATGCCAGTCAAGCAGAAACTGATAGGCGCCGAGCAAGAACGAACCGGAGCCGCAGGCGGGGTCGAGGATTCGGAGGTCTGAAACTGCCTTGGGCGTCCTACCTTCAAGTAGCCTGCCGACCGTGTTCTTGACGATGTAGTCAACGATGTACGCTGGCGTGTAGTAAACGCCGTGAGCCTTCTTGACTTCGGGCTTTGGTTCAACCTTTGCGCGATGGCCAGCGGTCAGGCGAATGACTCTACCCAGGAATTGCTCATATACCTGACCGAGTACTTCCGGGGAGATGTGCGAAAAATCGTATGGTCCGTCATAAAGGTCGCCGATGATCCCCTTGAGCGTAGCGTCGTCCACTCTAAGGGTAGGCGTGATTTCGTCCGGGCCTTCTCGACCTTTCTCCGCCTCAAGATAGAAGAGCCCGGAGTTGTAACGGCGGTCAGCCTCGCGAAAGTGGTACAGCAGCCGTCGGTAGGTCCCACTCTGAGCGAGCAGCGCCCTGAGATGGCCCATCTCTTCGAGGCCACGGTCCTCGCAATTGCGCAGGAAGATGATTCGATCAATCGTCTGCTGGACGGCAAATCTCAAGTCGTCTGCGTTCTCTGGGGTTCCGAGCCTTGGGTTGTTGGCAGCGATGTTCTTCGCGAGCTCGATGCGCCAGCGTTCAATATCACCAAGTAGCTTTTCCCCAAGAGGAACGGCGCCCTTGCGGGCCTCTGGAGTCGAGACCATCCTCTTTAGAGAACCATCCTGGACCGCTTGTGGCGCTAGCATTGCTAATAGCTCATGCCAATTATCCACATAGTGGTCATACGAGGTGTGATAGAGCAACGCTGTGAGCGCGAGGTCGGCCGCCTTGGGAGGAATCAGCCCGTTAAAGATGAGCAGATCCTCGAAATTGGTGAGGATTGAAGCGTCAAGTTGCTTCCCGTACGCGTAGCGCCGGAGCTGCAATGCCGGTTCTTTCGCTCGGAGCAGATCCGCACCGGGAAGCTTGGCCTCTACGAAGAACGCCGGTCGGCCGAAGATCTGGAAGCAGTAATCCGCGAAGCCCGTTGAATGGTGCCTCTTCACCGGCGATTCAAAGACCACCTGTTTCAGCGTCTCTGGCAGGTTTCTGGTGTTGCCCACATCCCAGCCCAACGCGGCGAAGAACTTGTCGAGGTAATCCCGGCAGAGAGTCGCTTCGTTGATGCCGCCCGCGAGATAGGCGTCGCGGTTCTGGTCGAAGCGGTCAACCAGACGTTTGACGGCGTCGGGCGCGGGCGTTGACATGCGTCAAGAGAATAGGCGTCGGGCGCTGCAAGTCAAGCAGCGGGATGGCGAATGAGGGATGGCGCGGAAGTGGTCGAGTGGTCTAGCGGTCGAGTGAGAAGAGAACAGGGCTCGGTCAGCCAGACAGCAGCCGCCCGAGGAGAACCGGGTGGCTGGCGAGTTGCTGAGAGATTCCTCCACTCGGCGCAGAGCGCCTCGGTCGGAATGACAGCGCGGGCGCTACGGCTTGGGCTCGTCGATGCTGAAGTTCTCGAAGCGAATCGCGGCCAGGACGTCGGGATTTAGACTTCTCGCCGCCCATTTGTCGGCCAGCACCTTGGCCTCAATCGCCAGGCTCTCACCGCTGATGTTCTTCTTGTGGCTCAGCTTGAAGAGCTGGCGGGCGAAGCTGAGATAGGGAACGTAGTTGATGGTGTTGACTCCCTGTGCGTTGAGAGTCTGCTTCACCTCGATCTCCATCGCGGCCAGAGCAGTGGTCGCAGCTTCGTAGCGCGCCCTCATGTCTTCGCGGATGGAGTCGAGCGTGGCCTTGGTCCGTTCCGGTGTGCACTTGATCTGCCACCGGGAAATGCGTCTCGGGACATCAGACATGGTATCACCCCTTCGATCCGGTCCTCTGCAACAGACCTGTATCTGCCCTCAGGCTGCAGATTGACTCAAGCCTGACAAGGCAGACGCTTCCGGGCGTCAGGCAGCGGCTTGCAGGAGTCCTGTCCAATCGTCTTCACTCATTTAGACGCTCATCACAGCCAAAGGAATCACCATGGCCTAAGTGGCGTAATACAGCAAGGTTGCGCGGACAGGCAAATTGCCTTGGATTTGTACCATGGTTCCGTAGGTCATCCAGAGGGTCGTCTGGGGGGTCGTCCCCGGGACCATCTAGGGGACGGTCCCCCCGGTCGTCCTGGAGGTCATCCCTGAGACGAACTCCGAGGTCGTTCGTGGGGTCGTCTGCAAGGCTGTCTCGTGGGTCGTCCCTTAGGTAATCCCCTGAATCGTCTAGAGATAGGTCTCCCGGGTCGTCGCAGGGGTCGTCTCTGTGGTCGTCTCGCAGGTCGCCCCTACGGTCGTCTCCGGCGTCGTCTCGTGGGTCATCACCTGAATCACCCCGACGACGACCTCTGGGACGACCTTATGGGTAATCCTTAGGACGAACTCCGGAATCGTAATACCAATCTTGGTCCGCGCCTCGGGTCGCGGGCCGGGGCGCGGGCTGAGCTGGCGGATGGCTGTCGTTTCGTGGGGTGGTTCGGGCGCGGCTGGCTGGTGCGGCTTTCTTGCGGCGGCGAGTGGGGCTTGTTGGGTCGCTTGTCGAGTGGGACCAGCAGGACGGATGGGACGAATGGGACGAGCAACTGCCTGCGCTGTCGGTTTGACGATTCGTCGGCGAGGCTTCTGGACATGGCCTTGGTCGGAGATCGGGTTCATCCCCAGCGACGCTGTACGTCTGACTGCTCTTCTTTCGTTGTCCTGAGTCTAACCTGCGGTTAGAATATTCATCTCGATGACCGAGACCTCGAATCGAAGATACGCGCTGGTGGCCACGACCCTGGCCGCGTTCCTGACGCCGTTCATGGGCGCAGCGGTGAACGTGGCCTTGCCGCGCATCGGCGGCGAGTTCAGGATGAACGCGATTGCCCTGGGCTGGGTCGCCACTTCCTACATCCTCGCCGCGGCGATCGGGCTGGTGCCGCTGGGCCGGCTGGCCGACATGCGCGGGCGGAAGCGCGTGTTCACGTGGGGCGTGGTGGTGTTCACATTGGGCTCGATTGCCTCGGCGCTGGCAGTATCCGCCACGACTCTGATTGTCGCGCGCGTGGTACAGGGGCTGGGTGGCGCGATGATGTTCGGGACCGGCACCGCGATTCTGACTTCCGTGTTCCCGCCGCAGATGCGCGGGCAGGCGCTCGGCATTAACGTGGCCACGGTGTACCTCGGCCTGTCGCTCGGGCCGACGCTGGGCGGCGTCATGACGCAGGCGCTTGGCTGGCGGTCGATATTCTGGGCCTGCGTGCCGCTGGGCGCGGCCGTGGTTGCAGTAACAGTCTGGAAGCTGAAGGGCGAGTGGTTCGAGGCAAGGGGTGAGCGGTTTGACATGGCCGGCACGGTGCTGTACGGTGTTGCGTTGTTCTGCTTGATGTATGGCTTTACGCTGCTCCCGGCAGTGTCCGGCGGAGTGCTGGTTGGGGTCGGGCTTGCGGGGCTAGCCGGTTTCGTGGTGCTCGAGCGCCGCATCAAGAGCCCGGTGCTCGATACCAGCCTGTTCAGCGGGAACCGGGTCTTCGCGCTCTCGAATATCGCCGCGCTGGTGAACTACAGCGCGACCTCGGCAGTCGGTTTCCTGCTCAGCTTGTACCTGCAGTACGCGCGCGGGCTGGACGTGCGCACGACCGGGCTTGTGCTGGTTGCGGCGCCGGCAGTACAGGCGGTGGTTTCGCCGCTGGCGGGCCGGTTCTCGGACAGGGTCGAGCCGCGCATCGTCGCTTCAATCGGCATGGGTTTGACGGTCGCGGGCCTGGTGTGGTTCGCGTTTCTCGGCAGCGGAACGCCGGTCGGCGTGATAGTCGCGGGCCTGATCCTGCTTGGCGCGGGGTTCGGGCTGTTTTCGTCACCGAACGTGAATGCAATCATGGGCTGCGTCGAACCCCGGTCCTACGGCATCGCGGCCGGCACGGTCGCGACCATGCGGATGGTCGGCCAGATGTTCTCGATGGGCATCGCGATGCTGCTGCTGGCTCTATTCGTGGGCCGGGTGCAGATTACGCCGGCTCAACACGCCGGGCTGCTTGCGAGCATGAGGGTTGCGTTCGCGGTATTCGCGGCGCTGTGCCTGGGAGGGGTGTTTGCGTCACTGGCACGCGGGAAGATGCACGGAATGACAAAGGGGAAAGTGGAAATGGCAAATGGGCCCGAACGAACCGAAAAACCGCCAAGGACGCCAAGGACGCCAAGATGCGAAGGGGAAAGTGGAAATGGCAAATGAGCCCGAAAGCAGAGGGTGAACCGCCAAGATGAGAAGGGGAAAGGGGAAATGACGAAGTGCGAGCGCCGAACGGCCAACGGTGAACGGTGTACGGTGAACGGTGTACGGTGTACGGTGAACGGAGCACGGTGATGGCGAGGGTGGCGGTGGCCGGAGTCGTACTGGTGGCCCTGCTGCTGTTCGTGCTGGTGAACGTCGCGCGCGGGCAGGGTAAGGTGAAAGACGTGAAGGCCGGGACCGACCGGACGGGGTCATTCGTCTATGGCGGCCTGAGGCGGACCTACCTGCTGCACGTTCCCACAAGTTTTGACAAGGACCGGCCATGGCCACTCGTGTTCGTCCTGCACGGCGGCGGCGGTGACGGGGCCAAGGTGGCGAAGCTGACCGGGTTCAGCGCTAAGGCGGAAGCGGCCGGGTTCATCGTCTGCTATCCTGATGCCGTCAATCATCACTGGAACGACGGCCGGCAAGTACGCCGGTTCAAGTCGCAGCGAGACGCAATTGACGATGTCGGCTTCATTGCCGCCCTGATAGACCGGTTTGCGAAAGACCTGAACGTTGACCGGCAGCGGGTCTATGCGACCGGCATCTCCAATGGCGGGATGATGTGCCATCGGCTGGGCTGCGACCTTGCCGACCGGATTGCGGCCATCGCGCCGGTCGCGGCGGGCATACCAGAGCCGCTGAGTCAGGCCTTGGGCACGGTCCCCGGATTTCCTGCGGAAATCCCTGGGGATAGTCCCCGCCGACCCGCGAAGCCCGTCTCGGTGTTGGCAATCAACGGGACCCGCGACCCGCTCGTGCCTTATGAAGGCGGTGGCGTCGGGCTTCACCACAAGCGCGGCGAGGTGCTGTCAGTGGCGAGGACACTAGATTTCTGGGTCGCGGCAGACAATTGCAGTCCGAAGCCGGAGACGACCGACATCCCGAACGTTGACCCGCATGACGGCATCAAGGTCGTGTGCGAGCGATATTCCGGGGGCCGGGATTCGAGCGAGGTGATTCTCTACCGGGTCGAAGGCGGCGGGCACACGTGGCCGTCCGGCGCGCGCCGGGTTGCGCGGTTCGGCAAGACCGCGCGCGACATTGACGCGACCGAAGTCATATGGGAGTT
>CAZQZR010000112.1:0-10849 GCA_964597845.1 uncultured bacterium
TCAACCTCCGTGATAGAGACTTTCGCTCTCAAGCCAGCGCCCATGCTGGGCGCACTAGCAACAAGGGGCGGCGAATGCCGCCCCTGCTGCGCTGAATCAGCCCGGTTCTCCCGCCTACCTTCCCACCAATCGCCTGTTCTCCGCAGACTACTCAGGCACCATCCACCCTAGTAGTGCCGCGCGCCTTCGCCCAGCCTCTCGGTCCGGCGCCTTCGGTACCAGACCTGTTCCTGGTGGCGTGTCCGCGCGACTCCGTCTGCGTGCGGTGAACCGGCGCCCGCGAAATCCCGGTCCTCAGCGGCGACAGAGCGGTCCGCCTGATTCGCCGGATATCCAGACTGCGTCACCCGACGCGTGCTCCGCCTCGCATCCCAACCCACGCCCTCGGCTCTCGAAGCCGACGCTGCATTCTGAAACCCGACAGTCCTAATGCAGTTTTGATGCCACGCAGACACGGGCCGAAAATGCAAGACTTACACGAACCGGGCTGCAGAAAGTGTGTCCGAACGGTAACAGGCTGTCACCGAACGGAGACACATGTGCACTCACTCTCAGGCCAGCGCTCGTGTTGGGCGCACAAGAAGACGGGGCCGCGAAGACCCCGTCTACAGGCGGCTGATGCACTCTGTGCAACTACTCGATGATGAGCTTCCTAGTCACGTTGCCAGCGCCGGATTCCAGCTTCAGGATGTACGCGCCGCGGGCGAGGTTCTGCCTGGACAGACTGACAGTATGGCTGCCCGGCAGCACGTAACCGCATGCCACCGTCTTCGCCAGCGCTCCGCTGACGTCGTAGAGCTTGAGTGAGACGTTGCCTGCCGCGGGCAGAGAGTAGTTGACTACCATCCCGCGCGAAGCGGGGTTGGGTGAGACGCCGAGTGCAAGCCCGCGAGAGGGCACAACCGCACCGGCGGCAGGACCGTCAAAGCCACCGGCCGGCAAGGTTCTCCCCCATACCTGGTAGGACCCGGGTTCTCTCACTTTGGTCCAGACCGCGAAGCCGGCACCGGTGGACGAGACCGTAACATTCGGCCACTGAACATAGGAGGAAACATCGGTGGTGAGCCAGGTCGTGGACCAGGGGCCACCTTCACTGGCGCAGAGGCTGTACTTGATGCCTCGTTGGACGGCCGGATCGCTGTTGTACTCATACCAGACGACGTGAGCCTTGCCATCTACCCCAAAGAACATGCTGGGCTGGACATCGTCACCGTCCAGGTCAGAACCCGCCCCCGGTACTACATCCGGGACCTGCCACCAGTTACTTAAAGAACGGTAGGTATGGTAGATTCGGAAGACCCCGTTTGCATCGTAGCCATGGCAGACAATGTGCGGGTTGTTTGTTGCCGGATTGACGTCGATGTCGGGGAGGATGAAGTGGAAGCCCGGAAGCCCCGCTGTTGCATCTTCCCAAATCGGCTGCCAGACATTGGCGAGCCGGCGCCTCACATAGACATGCTCGCTGGACTGGTTGGCCTGGGTGCCGTAGTAGGCAACAAACACGTCGCCGTTGCTGGCTGCCGAGATTGATGGGATCCATCGGCCATAGGTACTGGTTCCCTCCAGTTGAATCTGGTTCTGCCACTTGTTCGAAGCAAGCTCACGGAACCCGATGGCATAGCCGTGTTCGTCTACCTCGTACCAGGTGACTACCACGCGTCCCGGGGCGCAGGCCACCGCCGGATCACAGTGGCCGTATTCGGTGTGGTTCGTGCAGACGTCAAAGGGCGTCCCGACCCAGCCGCCGTTGCCCGAGGCGCTCGGCACGCACTTCTGGTAGTAGACGTGATAGTAGCACTGCTTGAGGTGTTTCTGGCCGGTCCACACCACGTGGATGTCGGTGCCGTTGGCATCGAGCGCTATTGAAGCGTGAGGGATAACGCTGTTTGAACGGGGGCCCATGGATACAAGCACTGTGTCAGCCGTCCAGCCGGTTGACGGGTAGAAGCGCTTGTAGTGGAGCGCGTAGACGTTCTCGGCACGGCCTCGTCCACCGGTGCCAGCTCCGTCGTGTGTCACCCAGACCAGGTGTCCCACGCCGTTCGCGTCAAAGACAACCTTGTGACCGTTGCCATAGCTCGTGTAGCTGGAGTCCGTGGTATTGGTGATCTGGTACTCATCGGGCCAGTCGGCCCACGCAATCGTCACGCAGACGACCGCAACTGCGAGCAGTGTTGCGAACTTCATTCGCATCCTGTCCTCCTTGTTTGTTCTGCCGCCCCAGACGGACCGATCGAGAGGACCCCGGAACTCAAGACCTCTTGACTCCATCCTTCCGACCTAACGACACCTCATGTTTCTTGACGCGCCTGACGGCGGCAACGGTCAGTGATCATAATGATTATACATGCACCTTTAGGGATGATACCCCCCCCTACCCGCCTGTCAAGGTCAGTGATCATAATGATCATAATGATTCTACATGCACCTTTGGTGCCAGGGATCCACGGGCCGAAAATGCGAGACTTACACGAACCGGGCTGCGGAAAGTGTGTCCGAACGGTAACAGGCTGTTACCGAACGGACACAGAACTCGGATTCAAGGATCTACGGGTGGGTCAGATCGACCCCTGTCTGACAGTGCGCGATTCAGGCCGGGAGATCTTGTCAATCTGCGTAGTCTGCGGATGATCGCCGGCAAGGAACTGGGAACTTGGAACTCAGAACTATCTAGCCGGCCGTCTGGTGTGGGATGCCGTGGCGCTTGATTATCCGATACAGGCTGGCGCGCTCAATCCCGAGGGCCCGCGCCGCCGCGCTGACCTTGCCGTGACCGGCTGCCAACGCCTGCTCAACCATCTCGCGCTCCGTCCGATCCAGGGCAGTCCTGAGCGCGCCGTCCGGGTGAGAAGAGTCTCCCCGAATCGGTGCCGTCTCCAGATCGTGCCCGAGGAGAGATTGAAGCTCCTCCGGCTCAACCGGATTGGTCCGAGCAAGAACCACCACGCGCTCGACCAGGTTCCGGAGTTCGCGCACGTTTCCCGGCCACTCGTGCCCGCACAGCACCGACGGACACTCCGGGGCCAGGCTGACCAAACGGTTGTACTGCCGGCAGAAACGATCCAGAAAGAACGTGGTCAGCAGTTCGATGTCCTCAAGCCTCTCGCGCAGCGCCGGCACCTTGATGGTGACGACGTTCAGCCGGTGGAAGAGGTCTTCGCGGAAGCTGCCGTCCCTGATGCACGCGGCGAGGTTCTTGTTCGTCGCCGCCACCACCCGCACGTCCATCAGGACCGTCTCGTTCGAGCCGGGTCGCTTCACCTCGGGATGTTCGAGAAACCGGAGCAGCTTGGCCTGTGCCGCCGGTGACATGTCCGCGACCTCGTCAAGGAATAGCGTGCCCTTGTCTGCCTCCTGCAGCTTGCCCTTGCGCGCGGCCTCAGCGCCGGTAAACGCTCCCCGCTCATACCCGAACAACTCGCTCTCAATCAGTTCTTTCGGAATCGCGGCGCAGTTGAGCGCCACAAACGGTTCGGCCGACCGCAGGCTTTGAAGGTGTATCGCCCGCGCCACGAGTTCCTTGCCCACGCCGGTCTCGCCGGTAATCAGCACCGCGACCGTGGTCGGCGCGGCCCGGCTTACGAGGTCTCGCACGTGTTCGAGCGCCTTCGAGTTCCCGACCATGTGGTAGCGCTCCTCGACCTCGGTGCGCAGCACGGCGACCTGGCGACGCAGCCGCGCGCACTCCAGCGCACGGGCAAGTGCGGCCTCCAGCCGGGCCAGATCGATTGGCTTCTCCAGGAAATCGGACGCGCCCAGCTTCAGCGCATCGACCGCGGCCCGGACCGTTCCCTGACCGGACATCATCACCACCGGCAGGTCCGGCTCGATCTCGCGGATTCGGCGCAGCACCTCGATGCCGTCCATCTCCGGCAGCACCAGGTCCAGCAGCACCAACTCCGGGCGGATGCGGCCCAACGCCTCAATCGCGCTCGGGCCGGTGGCAAACGCACGCGCCTCGTATCCGGGCCGGCGCAACATCGCGCAAAGCGCCCTGGCCAGCAGCGGCTCATCGTCAACGACGAACACCAGCGGCCGCGATACCGAGCCACCCGGTTCGCTCACGCTTCCTCGCCCACCGGTCGTTGAAGACTCACGCCGGATTATAAAAGTCGGCTCGTCGGTGTCAAGTTACGGCGACCGGGCCTTAAGCCGGGATGGATGCCACCAGGGATGGTTTCGGGAATTCCGGGGTTCGGGGGGTTCCGCTGTCCGGACTCGAACCGTCCAACCGGGGCCGCCGGCTGTCGCAGTCGGCGGCGAGCGCCCCTTCTACGGCTTCGCGCTCGGTTCAACCCAGCGGTTCAAAGCGGCCTCGAGTTTACCGTCGCTGCACGCTGGCGCGTCGCCGATAAGGAACGACCCAATCTCACCCGGCTCAACCGGGTTGGTCCGGGCAAGGACAACCACGCGCTCGACCAGGCTCCGGAGCTCGCGCACGTTTCCCGGCCAGCCATGCCTGCGCAGAACCGGCTGGCATCCCGGTGCCAGACTGACCGCTCGGTTGTACTGCCGGCAGAAACGGTCAAGAAAATACCCGGTCAGCGACTCGATGTCATCGGGCCGCTCGCGCAACGCCGGCACATTAATGGTTACCACGTTCAGCCGGCAGAAAAGGTCATCGCGGAATGAGCCATCCCTGACGCACGCGGCGAGGTTCTTGTTCGTCGCCGCCACCACCCGCACGTCCATCAGGACCGGCTTGTTCGAGCCGGGTCGCTCCACCTCGGGGTGTTCGAGAAACCGGAGCAGCTTGATCTGCGCCGCAAGACCCATGTCCGCGACCTCGTCGAGGAACAGCGTACCCTTATCCGCCTCCTGCAGCTTGCCCTTTGACGCGGCGCCGGTCGCCGCTCCTCGTTCTTCCCCGAACAACTCGCCCTCAAGCAGCTCCTTCGGAATCGCGGCGCAGTTGAACGACACGAAAGGCTCAGCCGCTCGCAGGCTCTGAAGGTGTACCGCCCGCGCGACAAGTCCCTTGCCCACGCCGGTCTCGCCGGTAATCAGTACCGCGACCGTGGTCGGCGCGGCCCGGCTGACGAGGTCCCGCACCTGCTGCAGCGACTCGGAATCGCCGACCATCCGGAACCGCTCGGCGAGCTCGCCCTGAAGCACGCACACCTGCCGCCGCAGCCGCGCCCGCTCCAGCGAAGCCGCCAACGCGGCCTCCAGCCGGCACTGGTCTATTGGTTTCTCCAGGAAATCGAACGCGCCCAGCTTGAGCGCATCAACCGCGGCCCCGATCGTCCCCAGGGCCGACATCATCAACACCGGCAGGTCCGGGTCATTCCCGCGGATCCGGCGCAGCACCTCGATGCCGTTCATCTCCGGCATCATCAAGTCCAGCATCACCGCCTGCGGCCGTTCCTGGGCCAGCGCTTCAATCGCGCTCAGACCCGTGGCATACGCGCGCGCCTCGAAACCGGCCCGGCCGAGCATCGCGCACAACAACTTGGCCAGCAGCGGCTCATCGTCAACCACGTACACGAGCGGCCGAAAGCCCTTGACTTCCCCATTGCTCATATTCCCCCTGTCTCCAAATATCGAAGGATCACGACTGAGATCATAGAACTCTGCCGGGCAGTGTCAAGCTGCCACGTCCGCCCGGACGGCAGCGCTCCGGCGGAGAACGATGAACGATAGACGATGCACTGTCCGACAGGGGCCGCTGCGGCCAACGATGAACGACAAGCGGGGCTAGGGACGGACGAACTTGATCGAGGCCGAACGGCCCCCGGCATCGAGCCGCAGCAGATAGACGCCGCGCGGCATCGCCGGAGCATCGATGTCCAGCTCGTGCCGCCCCACTGGCAGGAAGCCTTCTTTCAGTACCGCGCGAACCGTGCCGGCGGCATCGTAGAGCTTCAGACTGACCCGGGCCGGATGCGGCAACGCAAACCAGACGCGGGCTCGCGCGGCCGACGGGTTGGGTTCGACCCGCAGCGAGAGCACCGGAGACGTGACCGCGCCCGCGTGCCCGGCAGGACCCGGCTCCTGTGGCGGGAACGCGTAGGCCCAGAGCTCGAGCGAGCCGCCGCCCCGGAACGCGTACAGGCTGTACGTCGGCTCGAACCAGACCAGCGCGCCGCCGGCGCCGACCTTCTTCTTCTTGCCGTTTTTCGGAAAGTCCTCGAATTGCCTCCAGACCTGCCGGCTCGTGTCGTAGTACCAGAACTCGTTCGACCCGCCCTTGAGCGCGCACACGCGGTCACCCAGGCAGGCTATGCTTGTCCCATCCTTCGCCGTGCGCTTGTGACCCGACCATCCCTTTATGGGCAGACCGCGCAGCTCGTGCCACTCGTCGCCCGCGATGTCGTAGTAGAAGAACTCATTGTACTTGCCCTTCAGGGCATAGAGCCGGTTGCCGCCGTCACCGGTCAGGGCCGAACCCTTGCCGAACGGATCTGCCGACCCGCCGCCGGACGGCATCACCGGTTGTTCATCGCCCCACGAATCCCGGTCGGCAAAGTATGCATAGCAGCCGTAGGTCTTAGACCCTTTCAGCAGGTAGACATTCGTGCCGGACCAGGCCAGGCCCGCGCCGGCCGTAATTACTCCGTTCGTGCTCGGAACCGACCGCCTCTCTCTCCACCCCTCGCCCGTGCGGTAGCGCCAGAATTCCAGGGTCTTGTTGCCTTTGATGGCATAGAGTTCGTCCCCGGCCCAGACGAGCGCCCCGCCCCGCTTGACACCCTTCTTCTTGCCGGTGCTGCCGACCAGGGGAATCGGCTCCAGCTCCGACCAGGCATCGCCCCTCGGATCGTACGAGAAGAACTGACCGGTATTGCTTCCCTTCAGCGCGTAAATGCGGCCGTCGAGTCCGGCCGCGAGCGCGCCGCCTAATTTCACTTTCTTGTTCTTTTCGCCCGGCGGCACGTCGGCGGCGCGGTGCCAACCGGGCGGCAGGCCGAAGCCGGGAACAACGTCGACCACGGCGCGGAAGGTGTCATTCTGGGGACGGGAGTCTCCGGGCCGCCACGTCCAGGCGGTTGCGTAGTAGATGCCCGACGCGTGGGGCACCGGCCACGCTGCAAGACTCACCGTCCGGCTGCCGCGTGCGGGCAGACGCTCGACCCATGCCGAATCCCGGTACGAAGTGTTGCCCCCGGTGTCGACAACCGCGAGATGCACCCAGCACTGCTCTGTGCCGATGTCGTGGTTCTGCACGATGACCAGCGGAATCAGTGGTATGGTGTCGATCGAGCCGGCCGGCGCCACAATCGACGCAACGCCCACGTCCGGCACTCGCACGACGCAATGGGCCTGCAGCGTGTCATTGGTGCGGTTGCGGTCGCCGGCACAGACGGCGCTACAGGTCACATTCCGGGTGCCGGTCGCGACCGGCAGCCATGCATCGAAGACCACAAGCTCCGAACCGCCCGGCGCGAGCTCCGCCGTGTAGACTGACTGGGAATACTCGGAACCGATTGTCATCGTCACGGTAAGAATTCCGGGCTCGGCGCCGACGTTCGCGACCATGGCTGTGGGAACTACGGATAGCCCCGAGTCCACACTGCCGGCCGGCGCGACGATGGACCGCACCGCGGCGTCGGCGGAAGGTTCCACCGGCTGCAGGAACGGGTCCCCGAGCAGCGTCATGCCCAGGGTCCACGCCTGCTCGCTCGAGGAGTAGCCGGAACCGCAGACGTCGTCGAACCATCGCTTATACGACGCACCGAGCGACCGGCCCTGCCCGAGCGGAGCGTAGAACTCATCGGAGCCGAGCATCCCGCCGGCCTTGGTCGAACCGATTGCGCCCAGCCCGTAGGTCGGATTGAAGATGCACTGCCCGCCGCCATACGCCGAATCGGTGTAGCGGCAGAACCAGCAGGCGAAATGGTTGTAGAAGAGCGCGGGCACGTCCTGCGTTACGTACTCGTAGCCGTAGTAGTAGTCGCGCTGCCCACCGCCGTCGAACTTGAACAGATGCCCGCCCGACCACGAATGCGCGAACACCGACACCCAGGCTCGCGGCCTGTCGAGAACGCGGCGGTAGACCGTGGCGCGCGTCGTCTCCGGGTCGAAGTACTCGGCCCGGGCCGGATACGCCAGGCCGATCTCGTCAGACCAGCTCCGCCCGTACTGCTGCCAGTCGTCATCGACGAAGACGAGCGCCTCTTCCGCGACTTCCATCGAGCCGGTGCGGAACTCGTGGTCCTTGCGCAGGTAGTTGCGCAGCAGCCCGACTTCGTCCGGCAGCCCGGTCGTGGTCAGCCGGCCCACGAATATCTCGAGGTCCATGTCGTGCTCCACTCTGTCATAGATGCCGTCCGAACCGGGCACCATAGTGTCACCGCCACCATGCACAAACGAATCTGACCAGGTATTGTCCAGGTCCATGTAGAACAGGTCAACCGGCCATTCATCGTAGACATCGAACGTCACGCCCTGGAACCACGCCACCGGCAGGTCGCCGATAAGCAGGGCGCCGGTTATCGAATCCCGTTCCCATGCGTCGCGCAGCAGCGCGCGCAACTCCTCGGGCGTCCCGCCCGCCACGTCGTAGCGGCTCACGCCGAGGCCGCTTTCCTGCAGGTCGGCGATGAACTGGTCAAGCTCGGTCGCCAGCGGACCGGCGAGGCCCTGCTCAACCACCAGTGCCACCTGCTCGGGCCCGTCCGTCGCATGACGTACGAGCTTCCACGAGAACGGCTGCACCGGGTGACGCGCGGCCCACTCCTGATACGTTCCGGGCCGGGACCCGGGCGGGCCGGACCAGCGCAGCGGCGACACCCCGGTCTGAGCAAAGGCGCTGCCCCATGCTACTGCCAGCACGAACAACACGCCTCTGATTGTAGACACGCGGGAAACCCGTCCCGGCACCGCCGGCTGCCGGACGGGGCGAAAAAGAAGCACGGCTACCTTCACCGGTCTAATCTCCTGGCCCGCCGATCGGGCGTGCCAGATACTAACCCGCGAAAAACCCATGTCAATGCCATTGTCCGGCCCGTGAACCGAGAAGGGCCGCGCCATCGGGGCGCCCTCCTGCGCATGCGTCGTCTGCGGCCAGCTTGCCGGGTTGACCGGCCAGCATCCGCAGACCCGACAGACAAGACAACCGCCAAGATGCGAAGGGGAAAGGGGAAATGGCAAAGTGGTAACACGGACGTCGAGCCCACTGTCATTCCGAGTGAGTTCGACGAGTCGAGGAATCTCTCATGACTATCCGCAGATTACGCAGATACAACCGCTGACCTCCATTTGCTGGCCGCCAACTGGAAACTGGACACTGGCAACTGGCCACTCGCGCCTGGCGCGCGGGGCTTCCGCTTGAGCTTGTACTGCTCAGCGCTGAATGACGACCTTCCGCATCCCCCCCTGACCCCTGGCCCCTGACCCCTCTCCTACGAAGTACACGCCGGGCTTCGCGTTCACGACCCTCCGCCCCATCGCGTCGAAGGCCACCGCGCCGGGCGGCAATCCGCGCACGACCGTGGCCGCGGGATTGGAGCTTGTGGCTTGCAGCTTGGGGCTCTCCTCGATCCCCGACATCGAGTCACGTATGACCGAAATGGTGGAACTGTCGTAGTTGGCGACATACACTCGATTCTGCAGGGGGTTGTGACAGAAGGCTGTCGGCCGCCCGCCGACGTCGATATTCAGCAGCGCCTGGTTCGTGGCGCCATGTATCACAGTCACATCGTCGCCGTCCGAGTTGGCGCAGTACACCTTGTTGTTCATGTGATTGTAGAAGAGTGCGCTCGGCCCATTCCCCACCGCTACGGTGGAAATCACCGAGTCCGTTGCACCATCAATGGCGGTGACGGTACGGTCATACCAGTTCGCGCTGTACACCCGGTTGTTGGTCGGGTTGTAGCAGAGGGCACGGGGGTTGTGGCCCACGAGCACGGTGGCGACGACCTGGCTCGTACCACCGTCAATCACGGAGACCGTGCTGTCGTAGTCGAAGGGGAAGTCCCCGCTGTTGGCGCAATAGACCTTACCTTCCTGAGTATTCACGCAGAGGGCACAAGGCTGCTCTCCGACCGTGATCGTGCAGAGCACTGAATCCGCCGCCCCGTCTATCACGGTTACGTGGTAGTAACTCTTGAGGTCCGTGCAGTAAACCCGGTTATTCTGGGAATCGCAACACAAGTCGAAGGGGTAATTGTCTACGGCCAGTGTCGCAAGGACGCTGTCAGTCGCTCCGTCAATCACGGTCACGGTGCTGTCGCCTCCATTCGCGCAATACACCTTGTTGGCCTGCGCGTTGAAGCAGACGTGCTGAGAATAGGTCCCTACGGGGACTGACGCGATGGCGGAGTCGGTCAGCCCGTCAATCACTGTCAGCGTGTTGGAAACGCCGTTCGCGCAGTAGACTTTGTTCTCCCGGGGATTGTAGCAAAGGGCGTGAGCGGCGCCGCCCGTTGCGATGGACGCGAGGATGGCGTTGGTCGCCCCGTCAATCACGGTCACGTCATTGCTGTCGGAGTTCGCGCAATAGACCTTGTTGTTCTGAGGATTGTAGCACAGTGCCGAAGGGCCGGAACCAGGGTCCAACCGAATCGTCGCCTCAAGCCACTGGGCGTGCACGGCTGACAGTAGACAGCAGATTGCCAGAAGTATGGATGCTTGTTTCATGTTCCCTTCCTATCTCTGAAGGATGACCTTGCGGACAGCGACGGCCGACCGCTCACCGCCTACCGCTGACCGCTCCCGCACGAAGAAGACACCGGACCGCGGGTTCAACACCCTCCGCCCCATCGCATCGAACGCCACCGCGCCGACCGGCAGTCCGCGCATGACCGTGGCTGCCGGCGGCGTGACCGGCGCTCGCGGCTGCTGCTGCTCCGTCACTGCAGATGACGGTATCCTGAAGTTGATGCCGCCGATTGCCTGGCTGTAGCCG
>CAZQZR010000113.1:0-10832 GCA_964597845.1 uncultured bacterium
GCTGCCCTGTCACGGCAGAGATCGCCGGTTCAAATCCGGTAGACCCCGCTGGGCCGGTTTCCGGCCTGAATCATGCTGGTTGTCCAGAGAGGCCGCCTGCTGCTCCTGTTCGCGGCGTTGGCAGGGGCGGCCTCCGGCGTTTCGCCGGCCGCCAGGCTCAAGTCCAACTACGAACTGGCGCTCCAGACCGAACGCCTGACTGAAGACCTGGTCGGCAACAACTCACGCGACATCTACCGGGTGTTCACGCCCGCGTTCAGCGCCGAGCACTCGTTTGCGCGCTTCGATTCGGCCCTGTCCAACTGGTCTCGCGGTCGCCGTATCATCCGCGCCAGCCATAAGGTTGTGGAAATCAAGGGCCCGGCCGGCTACGTCTCGAGCTGGCTCGTGTTTGAAGGCGAGCACGACTACCACTACGTGTATCAGAGTTGGCTGAACACGGCGCACGGCTGGCGACTCGTCTGGCTCTCCCATATACTCGACACGACCTTCGCCTACGGCCAGATCGATTCGGTCGAGCTGGCGCGTGCGGCTGAGGTCGGGCTGCGTTATGTAGTCTCCAAGCCGGGGCTCGCGCGTTTCCGCTCCGGATTCGCACCGCCGGACACCGTTGTCATACTCCGCTACAACCGGCCGGGAGAAGGTGACTACCAGGTCGGCAGCATCCCCACGTACTGGACCAGCATGTCGCAGATAGCTGCCGGCGGCCACGCGCCCGGGACTCAGTTCCTGCTCAGGCTGGCACTGGTCCGGCTGATGGACGAAATGGCGCTGGTTACAGTGGACGTGATACCGACGGCGCGCGACCAGGAGGGTAAGACGCCGCGCCGGCGGGGAATGGAGGTCTACCTCGAGCGGGTCGGCGGCGACTGGCGCTTCCGTGACGTCGGCAAGATATGGTAGTCGAAGGAAAGTACAAAGTACGAAGGACAAAGGACAAAGTCAGGCGCCGTTCATCGTGCGTCGTGTTCCGCTCCTCGTTCTTCGTTCTTCTCTCTTCACTCTTCTCTCTTCTCCTCGTCGGCTGCCCCGGCGAGGACATCACCCCGCCCGAGGTAAGCATCATCGCGCCGGCTGACGGCGATACCATCGCCGGCCCCACCACCATCCGCGCCAACGCCACCGACAACAAGCGGGTCGCCCGCGTCGAGTTTTTCGTGGACGGGGTCCGCATCGGCATCGACTCGTCCCCGTCCGGGCACGTATTCGAATACGCGTGGCTCGGCGCGATGCGGCCCGGCACGGCTTACACGCTGACCTGCTCCGCTGTCGATGATGCCGGCAACCGCAACTCCTCGCCGGCCATCACCGTCCACGTCAGCAGCACTGCGGGCACGCATCACTCCGGGACTATCGGGGCGTCCGAGACCTGGACGGCTGCGGCGAGCCCGCACGTCGTTGACTCGGACCTTTACATCGAGGCGATTCTAACGCTACAGCCCGGCGCAGCCGTGCTGGTCGCCGACGGCGCGACCATCGCCGTCGGCACGCGCTCGCCGGCCGGCATAGTCGCCCGGGGCCGGGCCGATTCGGTCATAGCTTTCAGCGCGCTGAGCCCGACGCCCGGTCCGGGCGCGTGGAGCGGCATTCAGTTTCGGTCAAACGCGATTCCGGACAGTAACGTCCTCCGGCACTGCACCATCCAATACGCGGGAGCCGACGCCGGCGCGCTCGTCCGGTGCGACGCGGGCGCGGTGGTGATTGACTCCTGCCGCCTGGGCTCAAGTTCGGGCCGAGGCGTCGCGGCCACCGGTGATGGACTCCGCTCCATCGCGTACACGACCATCAGCGACTGCGCGGGTTACCCGGTAAGCCTGCCTCCCGGCCGCGTCTCGGCCATCGGCCCCGGCAACGTCCTCACCGCCAACGCCCACAACGCCATCGAGCTGCCCGGTGGCACCATCGTCGCCACCGACACCTGGCCAAACCCCGGCGTCCCCTGGCACATCACATCCACCATCACGATTGCCGGCGCCGCCAACCCGTTCATCACCATCGCGCCCGGCTGTTCGCTTCTCTTCGGCGAAAGCGCCGCCCTGCGTGTCGGCGTCGCCCAGCCGGGCGGACTGCGGGCCGACGGTACGTACGGCCGCATCACGTTCGCTTCCATCGCCGCCTCCGGGTCGGGCAACTGGCGCGGCCTCGAATTCTGGGAAAAGACCGACCCGGTCCGTACCAGCCTCAACTACTGCCGGATACAGGGAGCGGGCGCGGGCAACGCATCGGCAATCACCTGCACCTCCATCCCTATTACCATCACAAACACCGGGATCTCCAACTGCTCCGCCGACGGCATCTACTGCCTCAACACCGGCTTCGCCCAGTTCCAGAACGACACCATCACCGGTTGCGCCGGGTTTCCCCTGCACATCGCGGCCCAGTACATTACCACGATTGGCAATGGGAACAGCTTTGCCGGCAACACCCGCAACGGAATCGAGGTCATCGGCGGTACCATCACTCGCGACGCCCGATACCGGCGCCAGGACGTACCTTACATGGTCCATGGCGACATCGCCGTCGGTTCCGCCTTTGAACCTAAGCTCGTCATTGAGTCCGGGGTCGTGTTCCAGTTCGACTCCGGCGCCGCGCTCACCGTCGGCGACAGCGCACCGGCGCGACTCCAGGCCATCGGCTCGCCCGACTCAATCACCTTCACCGCTGTCACGTCCGAGCCCGGCAAGTGGAACGGTCTTGAACTTCACCGCTACGCCAGCAGTTCGAGCCGACTCGAGCGCTGCCAGCTCCTTTACGGAGGCGGGGCCCACCACGGCATCCTCTATATTGACGGTTGCGTCCCCACCATTACCGGCAACGAAATCGCCTGGTCCAGCAATTACTGCGTCTATGCCGTCAACAGCGAGATTGACCCGGACACCGTCTGGGCGCGCAACTGGCTCCACGATTGGGCGCCGGGGTCAGATTCCATCTACTATGAATAGCCCACGCCAAAAAGTACGCCGGACCGGGGCAGCCGGTCCGGCGCAATCCGCTGAACCCGACCTACAACTCGCCGATCAGGCCTTCGTAACGGCCCAGCAGGCCGGCTTCAATCAGTTGGATTTCGTTCACGACCCTCGCCAGCTTCTGCTGGCGCTCCCGGGTCCCGGTCTTGATGCCGCTCTGGATGATGCCGTTAAGCTTGCCGATGATCGTCTCGTTGTCGGCGATGATGTTATCCACCATCTCGGTCTGCCCGGGAAGCGCCTCGCGCATGTCGTGCAGAAACCGGTTCTCGCTTTCCTTGTCTGACGCCAGCGTCCAGACCAGCCGGTCGAAACACGCCGCGCCGCTGTCCGGACAGGCCGGACAGAACGGTACGGTGTCCAGGGCGCCGATCCAGACGTCATAGGCGGCAATGCCGGATTGCCAGCCCGAATCCGCGTACGCCTGGCCCAATTCCAACGCCTGCGTCAGCACCGTGGTCAGCATGTCGGCCGGTTCCGGTTCTTTGCTCGGGCGGCGCCCGACCTCATATACCTTGACAAATGTTCCATTCAAGGCTACTTCCCCGGCCGAACCCAGGGCGTAACCGTGAACCAGCGAATCGTCCGTGTCGTATCGCACCGCCACGGCCCAGTTCTCGCCGCCGTACCCGGGCTCAGCCTCGATGACCAGCACCAGCCGTCCCCGGCTGAGCCCGTCCCGCACGGCTGCCCGCGCGTCCCGCTGGACTTCGGTCGCGGGGCGGGCCGAGTCCGCGTCGTCCCGGGCAAACGCCAGGCGGAAGGTCAGACCGTAGTATTCCGTGAGGCCGTCAAGATAGTCGCCGACCCGCCCGCTCGGCCATTCACCGCGGCAGTGCCCGCCCCCGCGAATGGCCTTGAAGGCGAACGACTCGCCGGTCAGGGCGGCCAGCCAGTCGTAGTCCACGGTCACCCCATAGTGACTGAGCACGTCCTTGACCGCGACGGCCAGGCTGGCGGTGTAGCGTTCGGCATCGGGCAGGATACCCAGTACGCCGGGTTCGACCTGCAGGTTCATCTCCGCATCGCCGCGCAGCACCGTCATCGGCACGCGCCCCGGGGACGCAACCGCCCGGAATTGAAGCTGCACCAGTTCTTCGGTCGTCTTCACCGGCTCGTCATTGTAGGACATGATCACGTCGCCGGGCGCGAGCCCGAGCGTCTCCGCCTGACTGTGGGGCAGCACGCGCCAGATTGCCGGCCGCGCGATCTGCATGTAGGTCATGCCGAGCGGCGTGCCGGTCTCGGCCCGCCGGCACGCGAAGCCCGCGACCAGCGCCGCGACAGCGAACCAGACAAAATGTCTTTTCATGGATTCTCCTTGGCAATAGCGAACCGTGAACAGCAGAAGACGGATTCGGGTTTCACAATTCTTAATTCTCTATTCACTATTCTGTCTATCCTGCCATTATGGAGACGGAACCGGGCAAAAGCAAGGGAAACGTTCAGGAGAAGTCCGAATGACGAAACTCGAATGACGATTGAAGCTCGAATTGCGGAGAATGACCGATTCGGAATTCGGGTCTTGCCGCTATTGACTCGTCATTCGGGTTTCGGGCTTCGGGTTTGGGACACTACCGGCAAGTGACGAAGGTCGAATGACGAATCAGGCCCCGAACTGCGAACTGGAGACTGGGGACTCGCCTAGGACGGTTTGGTCGCGACCACCGGCTCGCCGAGGCCGGTTGGCGCGTCGAGTCTCACCGACAGGTCGGCAAGACCAGCGCACACCGCCTGCGCCTGCACGTCGGTCAGGGCGATATCCTTGAGCCGCGGCCAGATGGTCCGGGCCAGGGTGGCGGCCGACCAGGTAATCCTGACGTTTACGAACCCGGCCTCTTCCAGCGTCTCTCTCATCGTCTCGCTCGTGAAGTGCTCGAGCTCGTAGAAACTCGCGCCGATGATTGCCGCCTGGTTGCGCTCCAGGAACTGCAGCCCGACTTCCGGGTTGGTCGAGGGGCTCGGTCCGAGCCGGTCAACGAGGTCGCGGAGCTTTCGGAACTCCTCTTTCATCTCCGGCGTGTTGGCGAACTTCACGAGATAGTCTCGTTCCCACGGCGGCCGCGAATGCTTGAGCGAATAGTGGTACCCGAGCGCGTCCTCGGTCTCGGTGAACATCAGTCCCTCGGTGAGCTCGCGCTCCCGGCCCTCGCTCGGCTCGAAGTAGACCCTGAACCTGCCGCCCGGCTTCAACACCCGGAACACCTCGCTGATTGCCTTGTACGGGTCCGGGCTCTGTTCGATGGAGCTCGCCGCGACCACCCCGTCGAACCGGTTGTCGGGAAAATCGAGCTCGGTCGGCGAGACCTTCTTCACGGTGACGTTCTTGAGCCCCAGCTTCTCGATGCCGGCGGTGATGGCATCAACCCGGCGCTGCGCCGGTTCGGCGCCGGTTACGGCGCGGAACAACGGTGCGATGCGCAGCAAGGGCCAGCCGTCTCCGGGCCCGACGTCCAGCACCTCCTGGGCGCCGCCCAGGTGCGCGGCAAAATCGCGGACCCGTGCCTCATCGAGGAAGTTATCCTCCAGCCCGTACTCAATCGGCACGTCGATGACCGGCAGCCTACCGCCGCCTTGTCGGTCCATTCGGTCAAACGTTTGCTCTGCGCTGGTTGACTCGACCGGCTTGGTCGTGTTGACAATCCATGTTTCAAGAACCGTATATTTCTTCGCCATGTTCGTGGCAATGATAGCTACTCAAACACCCAAGTCAAGGCGCACCGGCTGCCCAATCCGCTCACCCCCGGCCGCACTTCTTACTTCTAGCCTCTCGCTTCTGACATCTGACTTCGTTTTACTGCCCGCCGCCCGCCTTCCGCTAACCGCCAAGCGACACTCGGCAATCGGCAGTCGGAAGTGAGATAACCGCCAAGGGGAGAGGGATCAAGAGATCGAGTGACCAAGGGAACGAGTGAACAGACTTCGGCACTGGACACTGGTAACTGGCACCTGGAAACTCGCAGCTCAAAGCTGCGATGAAAGCTCGCCGGAAAGCTCGTCAGAAAGCTCCCCGGAAGGCTCGGTCGAAAGCTTCTTCAAGAGCTTCCTTCAAAGCTCATTTCAGAGCACATTTCAAAGCTCGCCCAAAAGCTCACTTCAAAGCTTCTCGCAAAGCTCGGCTCAAAGCTCACGCAAAAGCTCAAGAAACAGCTTGTTTCAGAGCTTAGTTCAAAGCTCGCCGAAAAGCTCAATCAAAAGCTCGGTTCAAAGCACATTGCAGAACTCGTTTAAGAGCTTGTTCGAAAGCAACCCCCAGGGCGGTCTCCCCTTCGCCACCCCCACGGGGAAATTGTGGTTCCGCGCCGACTCGGTACTACATATTGTATGCCATCTTTGACCCGCCATCCCCTGGACGGCGGGGGGAACCCTTTCCCCTTAGACGGCCCGTGGCCCTTCACCTGCAACAGCTCCCGGCCCTTGTCTCGCAGCAGCTATCGTTCCGGCCCTTGCCCCAGCACGCGCAACAGCTCCCGGCCCTTGCCTCGCAACAGCCGTCGCTCCAGCCCTTGTCCCAGCACCCGTGACATCACCCGGCCATCCTCTCGTAACAGCCACCGCTCCGGTTCTTGTTCCAGCACCCGCAACAACTCACGGCCCATGCCTCGCAACAGCCAGCGCTCCAGCCCTCGTGCCAGCCCCGGGCACAGCACCTGCTCCAGCCTCCGCAACGCCGCATGCACCGGCCACTGCAACAGGCCAATCAACAGCAGCCGCCCCTGCTCCTGCAACAGCGCGACCTCCAGCCGCTGCGTATCTGTCTCCTTGTTCCTCTTTCTTTGGTTCACCGATCTTCAGTCGACCACTAGAGCACCGGAGCACTGGGCACTTTCCGCTACTGCAAGCTGGAAACTGGTAACTCGCGGCGCAGCTGCGCTGCGCCCTGTCCGGTGTGACGAATTCCATTCAACCGCCCACCCGCCGTCCGCCAATCGCAAACCGCGCGGCACACGCGCCGGCTTGACTTGTGCCACGCGTTGCATATTCTCACATCAGCAATGGCGCTGCAACTGCCGCAAGACTTGGATGCCCGCGTTCGGGCCGCTGTGCGGCACTTCTGGGACACGCGCCTAACTCAAGCCCGCAAGCCGGAAGTCAAGATTCAGGGCACTAAGCCCGTCGTGCTGACTGCTCGTCTTGACTACTTGAGGACTTCTGATACAACTTAGATGATGTCCTCGAGAACTCTCGCGTTGGCCGGCAGGCGTGTTCGTCAGAAACACTTTGCGTCCTTCTACACGCGCCCGGAGGTTGTAGACTTCCTAGTGCGCTGGGGACTGGCGCAAGCCGGGGGCGTCGTCATGGACCCGTCGTGCGGCGACGGTCGATTCCTGAGTTCGGCAGCGCTGCTCGGGGCCACTGCGGTCATCGGCTGTGACCTCGACCCACGGGCTCTCAAGGTCGCTCGTTCAGCGCTGGCCACGGAGCATGTGGCCGCCACTGTCCACGAAGGCGATTTCTTCGCGCTGGACCCTGCCGACCACCCGCGAGTTGACCTTATCGTCGGCAACCCGCCCTTCATTCGCTATCAGTGTTTTGCCGGCGACAGCCGTAGACGCGCGCTGCAATCCGCGTTGGCCCTCGGCGTTCGCCTCACAGCCCTGTCCTCGGCTTGGGCTCCATTTGTTATCCACGCGATTCGGTTTCTTCGTTCGGGCGGGGCGATGGCGATGGTCGTGCCTGCCGAAATCGTCCAGACCAACTACGGCCTTCAGACACTGGATGCGCTGTGCCGCAACTTCGCCCAGGTACACCTGCTCGCCTTTGCCCGCAACTTCTTCGCCGACGCCGAGGCGGACACCTACCTCTTGCTAGCCGCGGACGCCGGCGGCTCGTGTCATTCCGTAGAGTTTCACCCCCTTGAGTCAATCCAGCAACTGGCGAGTGTCCGGATGTCGGGGCTCGCCTCGACAACTCTGCCGGTAGGGACGACCGAACGAACTCCCTTCGCTCTGGCTTTCCTGACACCGAAGGAGCACGACGCGTGGCTGCAGGCCATCGCGAACCCCGGTGTTGTTCGCCTCAGCGACCTCGGAACGATTACGAACGGCTACGTAACCGGAGCCAACGACTTCTTCCTCATGACTCGCGAAGACGCCGTCAAACAAGGCCTCCCGACCGAATGGCTCCACCCGACAGTGGTCAACGCCGCCTCGCTACGCGGGCCTGAGTTCGCGCCGTCCGACATCGCCGAACTCGAACTGGCTGGCAAACCCCATCACCTGCTCAACCCGCCCCCAGCGGCGCAGCTTGATGGCCACCGCCAAGAGCTTGCTTCTTTCATACGCAGGGGCGTGGCCCTGGGCATTCACCTGCGCTTCAAGTGTCGCACCCGCAGCCCGTGGTGGCACGTGCCCGGTCTCCACGTTCCGCACTTGTTTCTGCCCTACATGGTCGGTCGCGAGCCCATTGCCAGCGTGAATGCGGCAGGGGCCACCTACACGAACACGATACACGGCCTTCGACTGAGACGTGCCTCGTCCGCGCGGACCGTGGGCATCGGTCTGCACTCCACGCTCACCCTTCTCAGCATGGAACTCCATGGCCGGACCTATGGCGGGGGAATCCTCAAGCTGGAACCATCGGAGACACGGCGCGTGCATGTTGCCGTCCCGGCCAAGTCGGATGCCGCCAAAGCGGTTGACCGCCTGCTTCGCTCGGATGACTATCTCGGAGCAGTCGCGGTCGCCGATGACGTGGTGCTTCGAGGCGAACTCGGTCTGAGCGCTGCCGTTATCGGCCAACTTCGCTCGGCACGAGCCCGGCTCGTATGCCGGCGCTACTCACGCAACCAAGGGAGGAACACACGATGACTATCCGTTCCCAGATCATGGACGCGGTGAGGGCCGTATCGGCACCCGGCCCTGACGCGGGCGGCGCCGCAAAGAAGAACTACACCGAGGCGCTGAGCCACCGGATTTCGACGGTCGTCGCCACAGAACTCAGAAGCAAAGGGCTCGACAAGGTCTGTGCGCCCGGCCGCGGACCGGACAAGCAGTTCATGGGCGGATACGGCACGAAGGGTGTGGACGTCTACCTCTCAGATGAGAAGCACGGTCTGCTACTAACGTCCGGGGTCAAGGGCCTGGTTTTCGATCCGGGCAAGAACCTCAAGAACCGCTACCGCGACATGGTGATGGAGGCGTTGGAACTGCACAAGCGGTTTCCATACGCGGTCTGCGGCCATCTGCTCTTCCTCGGCAAGAGCGAGGCACTTGCATCGAGCAGCAAGTTCGGCACTCACCTCGGCGAGGCGGTGGCGCTGCTCTCGACCATCATTGGACGCGAGCGACCCGAGGACGCGCCGGAGCTATACGAGACCATGGGCATCCTGCTTCTCGACCCAGGCGAACCAAGCTCAGTAGAACTGAGACCGCCCAGCGTTCCGGACGAACTCTGCGCGGCAACCTACTGCGACCGACTCGTCCGCATCTTCCACTCCCGCAACCCATTCTACGAATGACGGTCGCTGACTTCCTCGCGCTGGCGACCGTCCTCGCCATCGCCGATGCCCTGCGCCGCAGGCTGGCCCGTCGCCATGCAGCCAACCAGTAACGACCCCGAGTGCAGCGGGCCGTCGGTCCAACAGATGAATGGTAAGGTGGTGGTATCGGAGAACCTGAGGATTCTGGACATCGTGCGAGACCTGTTCAGAGTGTGGCAAGACGCGAGACTCGCAAGCTACAACACACAGAGCCTTATCACATGGACTCAGGAGTTCAGGCTCTACCTTCACGAAACGGCAACGCCCGAATTCTCAGAGTTGGTTGACAGGGCACGGGCCATCGTTTCAGAGTACGAGGCAGTGGACAAAAGCATGCAGGGACCGAAGCACCGCTCTACGGCATACACCGACGTGCCAATAGTATTGAGCCATGACTTCACGGAACTTGACGTCAAGGAACTTCTAAGCGCAGTTGAGGCGTTCCTGCGTATCAGGTGCTCGTTCGGCAAGGTACAGTGCGAGATCTACAGTGCCGTTTTCTCGCCCCTACAACGCCTGATGGAGAGCCTAGCTCGACAGGAGCCACGTTTGCAGCCTCTCTACATGGCCGGGTTGATGGATGTGAGGTTCAGGTTGGCGACCCACGACGTCCTTGAGGACTCCATCGTAACCTATAGAGTGGAGTGCTCGGACCCGGATGCCAGTACAGAACTCGGGCTGCCAAAGTTCATCAAGTTGAGAGACTACGAAGTGTCTGCGGAACGCGAGCGCGCCGCGTTCACACTCCTCTACAAACGGCTCCCGGAGCTTCTCTCTGCCTCTGCGTCATACGCCAGAGAACGCGAGATGGCGAACCACGTCGTGCGGCAGACCAAACTGGCCCAGACAATGAGAGCCCTAACCTGGGCGATAGCAGTCCTCACACTCGTGAGCGCCGTCGCCGTGATAGTGAGTGTGATCAGGTAGCAGTCTATGTCACGATCCGACCAAGGGAAATCGCAGGGATACAATGAGAGACTTCCGGGTATCAGGAAGCACGTTGCGATGCTGAAGACTCAACCGCACTCCGCCCGGCCATCTGCCCCGTCTGCCCAGAAGACATGGAATCGTGCTGTATCCTAAGCCGCCCTACTAGACTGACCAGGTGACCGAGTGAACCCAAATTCCATGCCTGCTGCATGCGATGAGGTCCTGGCCCGACTGCGCCGGATCTACGCGGCCATAAATGCCGTCCTTGAGAACGACATGGCTGCCTTCCCTCCGATTGTCAAACGTGACAACGCGCACGTCTCGGTGCATCAGGACTTCTACGGGGAACTCACGCCTGCGGAGCTCTCGAACCTAGCTCATATCGTGATTCACAACGTGGCTAGTGTTGCATTCCTCAAATAATACGATATAGTAGCTTACCGATCGGAGGTAAG
>CAZQZR010000114.1:0-10751 GCA_964597845.1 uncultured bacterium
GCACGCTCAAGCGGTAGATGTCGCTGCCGTCGAGCAGAATCGTGCCTTTGATGCGCGCGCCGTCCACGAGTTCATTCATCCGGTTGAGGCTGCGCAGCAAGGTTGATTTGCCGCAGCCGGACGGGCCGATGATGGCGGTTATCGCGCATGCGGGGAAGGCGATGGAGACTGATTTCACCGCCTGGAAGCTGCCATAGAAGACGTCGAGGTTCAGAGTCGCGAGTTTCGAGTTGCGGGTTTCGAGTTGGGGCGGAGAGGGTTCAAAGCGTCTAGGGGTCAAGGGGTCAAGGGTCGGCATCGGCTAGCCTATCCTTCCTGAGACGTAATCGTCGGTGCGTTTGTCCTTGGGCTTGGTGAAGATCTGCGCCGCTTCGCCCATCTCGATGAGTTCGCCGGAGAGGAAGAATGCGACCCGGTCGGAGACGCGGGCGGCCTGTTTGGTGTTGTTGGTGACGAGGACGAAAGTGTACTGCTGCTTGAGTTCGCGCATGGCGGTCTCAATCTGGGCGGTTGAAATCGGATCGAGACCGGAAGTCGGCTCATCCATCATGATTACTTCGGGGTCCACGGCAATGGTACGCGCGATGCAGAGGCGCTGCTGCTGGCCGCCGGAGAGTCGCAGCGCCGAGCTGCTGAGCCGGTCCTTGACTTCGTCCCAGAGAAAGGAAGAGCGCAGGCTGCGCTCGACGATGTCATCCAGTTGCTGCCGGCGATGGTGGCGCTGCAGGCGCGGGCCGTAGGCGACGTTGTCGAAGATGGTACCGGGGAGCGGGACCGGCGTGGCGAATATCAACCCGACCCGGCGGCGCAGGACGTCGATGTCTATCCTGCGGACTTCCTCGCCGTCGAGCAGGACGTCACCGGAGCGCATGAACTCGGGCTGGGTTTCAATCAGGCGGTTGATGACGCGCAGCAGCGAGGTCTTGCCGCTGTGCGCCGGCCCGATGACCGACACGATGGTATTGGCCTCGATGTCGAAACTCACGCCCCGCAATATGAGCCGCTTGTTCACCGCAACCGCGAGGTTGCGGACGGAAACCTTAGGACCAGATCGAGATTGAGGTTGAGGCATGGAGTTCTTGACCTTGACCTTAACCTTAGCCTTTTCCTAGCGCATCTTCCTGGTGAGACGGTACATCAGGAGATAGGCGACGACGTTGATGAGCAGAATCGCGATGATGAGCAGGAGCGCGGTGCCGTAGGCGCGCTCCATCGAAAGGCCTTCGCGGGCGAGGATGTAGAAGTGGACCGCCATGGTGCGGGCCGGGTCGAAGAGCGACTTCGGGATGAGCAAAGACGAGCCGGCAGTGAAGATGACGACCGCGGTTTCAGCGACGCTGCGGCCCATGCCGAGGATGACGCCGGTGAGAATCCCGGGCAGGGCATTGGGCAGGACCACGCGCACGATGGTCTGGGATTTTGCCCCGCCGAGCGAGTAGCTGACTTCGCGCAGATTGTGAGGCACGGATCGAATGGCCTCTTCGCTGGTGCGGATGATGGTCGGCAGAATCATGAAGGCGAGCGTGAGGCCGCCGGCAGCGATGGACCAGCCCATGCGCAGCCGGATGACGAAGAGGATGAAGCCGAACAGGCCGAAGATAATCGAGGGGACGCCGGCGAGCGCGTCCGCGCCGAAGCGAATGACCCGCGTAATCGCCGACTCACGGGTGTACTCGGTCAGGTAGACCGCGCTGCCCACGCCGATTGGCGTCGCGATTATGATGGCAAGCAGGGTGATGTAGATGGTCGCAATGATGGTCGGCAGAATGCCGCCTTCCTTGCCCATCCGTTCCGGCATGCCGAACAGGAACTCGGGCGTGATGACGTGTGCGCCCTTGCTGGCGATGAAGCCGATGATGAAGAAGAGCACGACGAGCGTGAACAGGGTCATCGCCGCAAGCGCGACCCAGACGACGCGCTGCCAGGCGAGAGGGCGTATCAGCATGAGGAGAATTCAAAGTGCAGAATGCAAAGTGCAAAGTGCAAAATAACCGGACTCTCGCGACGTCGGGAATCCTCACTTGAATCCTGGAATCCTTGAATCCTCGACCCCTTTTCTCTCACGTTCTCGGCCTCGCTATTACAAGCGCGATGGTGTTAAGGATGGCGATGATTACGAACAGGACCATGCCGGTGGCGAAGAGCGCGGCCTGGTGGTCCCCCGAGGCGTAGCCCATCTCGAGCGCGATGTTGGAGGTGAGGGTGCGGACCGGCTGCAACAGAGATGTAGGCATGGTCAAGGCGTTGCCCGCGACCATGATGACGGCCATGGTTTCGCCGATGGCCCGGCCCATGCCGAGGATGAACGCGGCGATGATGCCGGAGCGGGCGGCGGGTAACTGCACGCGGTAGAGTGTCTGCCAGCGGGTAGCGCCCAGCGCGAGCGAGCCCTCTTTGTAGAGCGGTGGCACCGCGTTGAGCGCGTCGAGGCTGATGGCGATGACCGTCGGCAGAATCATAATGCCGAGGATGATGGCCGAGGCGAGCACGCTGAACCCGGGACCGCCGAGCGATCGGCGAATGAGCGGGATGAGCACGACTACGCCGATGAAGCCGTAGACCACGGATGGGATCCCCGCCAGCAGTTCGATCATTGGCTTCAGGATGCGCACGCTCCAGCGCGGGGCGAACTCGGCAAGGAACATCGCGCACGACAGGCCGAGAGTGGCGCCGATGATGACCGCCAGGACCGTGACCTCGAGCGAACCGACAATCATCGGCAGAATTCCGAAGTTACCCCTGCTCGGTGCCCAATGGGTGGATGCGATGAAGTTCCAGACGCCGACCTTGGCGACCAGCGGCACGCCCTCGCGGAAGATGAGGTAAGCGATGAGGAATATCATCACCACGGCCGAGAACGCGACGAGCAGCAGTCCCTTTTCGATCAGCTTTTCGCGCATGGGAACGAAGGGTTCAGGGGATCAGGGGTTCGAGGGTTCACGGGTTCCGGGTGTCCGGGACTTTGCACTTTGACTTCTGCATTTTGCAGTTTGACTTGTCATCTTATCCTCGTAAGTCCTTCTTCGACGAGCGCGGTCTGGCCCGAGTCGCTGAGTACGTAGTCGATGAAGGCCTTGGCGGTACCCGTTGCCTCGCCGTTGGTAAGAAACAGGAACTGGCGCACGACCGGGTACCGGCCCGTGCGGATGGTGGCTTCAGTCGGCGCGATGCCGCCCAGGAGGATTGCCGCGACGCGCTCGTCAATGAGTCCTGCGGAAATGTAGCCGATTGCGTCCGGGTCGGCGGCGACGATTTCGCGTACCGCGCCGTTGGAGTCTTGCACCAGCGCGTCGGGGGCGAACGCGGCCGGGTTCGTCTTACCGTTCTTGTCCTTTGCAGTGCCGGCGACCATTACTTTCTCCTCGAAGCTTGCGCGCGTACCCGAGCCTTCCTCGCGGGTGATGGCCGTGATGCGCCTGTTTGGGCCGCCGAGTTTCTGCCAGTTCCTGATGCGGCCGGCGAAGACATCACGCGCCTGTTCCATGGTCAAGCGCCGCACCGGGTTCCGGACGTTGACGATGAGAGCAATCGCGTCGTGAGCAATGGGGATTTCGACCAGACCCTTCTCTTCAGGAGTGAGTTCGCGCGAGGACATACCGATGGCACAAATACGGCTTGTCACCGCGCGGATACCGGCGCTGGAACCTCCGCCCTGCACACTGATCTTTGCGTCCGGGTGTGCGCGCATGTAAAGCTCGGCCAGACGCTCAGCAAACGGCTCGACCGAAGTGGAGCCGGCGAGCGTAATCGCCGTCTTGGACGCGCGACCGCAGCCCAGCGGCAGCAGGAGCACCGCTGTGAAGAGGAGACGGGCTAACCCGCGGAACGATAAGTGCGTAAGCATGCCTTCTGCCAAACCGCCTTGGCTTGGATACACTCCAGTATATGGAACAGAATCAAGTGCGTATCAGTTCTGTGTTAAGGGAATGTTAAGGCTGGAGTGCGTTCGTTTCACTGGAATAATGAAGACGGACACTGACAGCGTGAGGGATCGCAGCCAGCTAGATGGCTGAGCCCGCTGGCGCAGGAATGGGCGTATCGTTCAAGATACGCTTGACTCCGGGAGTGACGTTCCTATAATCGCACGTGCACCCGTCCGGAACGGTCCGGCAGCGACTGGGCCTCCAGATTCTCTTCGATTTCTCAAGCATCACCGACGCCATCGGTTTCTGCTCCGACCACGGGCTGGCCGTGCTCGAAATCAACCTCGGCAACATCGAGTTCCAGCGACAACTAGCCGATTCGCGCGAACGGCGGCGGATACGCGCCGCCGCGCTCCGCCAACGGGTGGCCCTGGCGATTCACGCAATCGACGGGCCATCTTTCTTTACTGCCAGCGAAATGGTGCGCGCGGCCGGGGTCAGGCAGCTCAGGCAGGAGCTCGATTGGGCGCACGGCATCGGGGCGAGGAACGTCGTTATGCACCTCGGGTTCGACATGAACTTCAGCATGGACGGCCGCACCCGCTTCACGCATCAGGAATTCCCCGAGTACTACGCAGCGGCGCTGACCGGCGTGCTGACAGAGCTTAAGGCCTACGCCCGCGGCCGGGCGATGCTCTGCGTCGAGAACGTCGGCGGGTTCCGGTACGGGCTGACTCCGCCAATCCTCAGCCGGCTGCTCGGCGGTAACCTTGGCCTTTGCCTTGATGTCGGGCACGTGAACGTGCAACCACCGAAGCAGCGGGCGAAAGAAATGGCGTTCTTCCGCAAGCACCGGCAGAGCATCTTTCACAGTCACGTCCACGATAACTCCGGACTGCGCGACGAGCACTCGGCGCTCGGACGGGGCCGCATCGACTTCGTGCCGTTCTTCCGCCTGCTTGCGAAGACCGACGCACTCGTGGTCTTCGAGGTCAGACCGAAGGAGTCGGCGCTTGAGAGCGTCCGCTACTTCGAGAAGGAAATTGGACCACGCCTCTGAGGAAATGACCAGGTGCCAATGGCCAATAACCAGTCAATGACCAAAGGGGACTGTCCCCGCACGGGGACTACGCTAGAAGCACTGTGAGCAAGGCACCACGGCTCGAACAGCTCGAGCAGGAGTGCAAGGACCGCAGCGTAAGGCTCATCTATGACGACCTGCGCAGCGAAGGCGGATTGTGCCGCCTGCGCGACGGCTACTTCCTGATTCTCAACCGGCGGTTGGCATCCGAAACCAAGGCTCGAATCATCGCCGATGCTCTGGCGCGGGTCGGGAACTGTCCCCGCACGGGAACTGTCCCCAAAGCCGAAGAGGGGGTTGTACCCGAAGGGGAACTGTCCCCAAAGCCGGCTCACGAGTCCTCGCCGGTCATCGTTGACTACCCGGAGCCCGTGTACGAAGAACCCGCAGTCGGGGTTCCTGTTACCGCCGGAGTTCCGGACAGCCAGAACTAAGCCCCGATTGGAGAATCAGAGGCGGGCCTTGCGGCCCGTCTCTGATTTCGGGAACGGAAACGACAAAGGCGCAAAGTCGGGTGCGATCGGCAGTGTCATTGTCTACCTAGTGCTCCTGTTGGCTCTATGTCGAATTCTGGGACTCGCCTTCAGCTTGACTCCGACCGAGGATGGGTATAATTGTGGTAGCGACGTCGAGTGCTGCGTGGTTGCGGATGAACGCCACGCCGGTCATTTCGGCGCCGAGCAGCGTGGGGCCCCGTCCGACCTGGAGGTGAGACATGTTACGCGACCGTATCAGCCTTCCGTACGTTCGAACCGCTACTTCCGCCAACCGGGTCGTGCGACCCTTGGCAATGCTGGTGGCGATCTGCTGCTGCCTGTCGGCAGCAAGCGGCCAGTGGCCGGAGACGATGACCGAGCCGGTTGCCGCCTCGCGGCCCGGCTTTGACCCGCAGGACGTAGTCCGGCAGGTCCGCCCTGCCCGCTCCGGGCCGTCAGCCGCCGGCCCAGAGCTGTCAGACATTGACGACGGCGAGTTCCTGATTGACACAAGCGTCGCCTACCTTCCCTCACCGAGCAGCCAGGGAGAACCGGCGATCGCTTCTGATGGCGCAAACTTCCTCGTGATCTGGCATGACGGCCGCAGCGGCTCCGATATCTACGGAGCGCGGGTGACGCCCGCCGGGGTGGTGCTCGACCCTGCCGGCATCGCCATCTCGACCGCAGCGGATAACCAGTCCGTCCCTGCTCTTGCCTTTGATGGGACAGATTTCCTCGTAGTCTGGCAAGACCATCGCGACGGCTTCGCTATCTATGGAACGCGGGTGACGCCCGCCGGGGTGGTGCTCGACACCGCCGGCTTCGCCATCTCGACCGCGACGAGGGGGTACGACCCTGTCCTTGCCTTCGACGGCGAGAACTTCCTCGTAGTCTGGCATGACTATGGCACCGCCTCCGACATCTACGCAGCGCGGGTAACGCCCGCCGGGGTCGTGCTCGACACCGCCGGCTTCACCATCTCGACCGCAGCGAACAGCCAGACGTATCCGGCCCTTGCCTTTGACGGCGAGAATACCCTGGTGGTCTGGCAAGACGGCCGCAGCGGCTCCGATATCTATGGAGCGCGGGTGACGCCCGCCGGGGTGGTGCTCGACACGGCCGGCTTCGCCATCTCGACCGCGACGAACAGCGGGTACGTCCCTGCCCTTGCCTTTGATGGTGAGAACTCCCTGGTGGTCTGGCAAGACAACAGCCGCGGCTCCGATATCTATGGAGCGCGGGTGACGCCCGCCGGGGTGGTGCTCGACCCCGCCGGCATCGCGGTCTCGACTGACACGGTCGACAAGCGCAACCCTGACGTTGCCTTTGACGGCGAGAACTCCCTCGTAGTCTGGTTTAGCTACGGCAGCACCGAGGACATCCACGGAGCGCGGGTGACGCCCGCCGGCGAAGTGCTCGACCCCGCCGGCATCGTCGTCTCGGAAGCGGCAAGCAACCAGTGGGTACCGGCCCTTGCCTTCGACGGCGAGAACTCCCTGGTGGTCTGGACCGACGAGCGCAACAGCGGCTCCGGTGACATCTACGGAGCGCGGGTTACGCCCGCCGGCGCGGTGCTCGACCCCGCCGGCAAGGTCATTTCGACCGCAACAAACAGCCAATCGCATCCGGCCCTTGCCTCTGACAGCGAGAACTATCTCGTGGTCTGGGAAGACGGGCGCAACGGCGTCGACTCCGACATCTACGGAGCGCGGGTGACGCCCGCCGGGGTGGTGCTCGACACAGCCGGCGTCGCTATATCGACCGCGACGAGCGACCAATCGCATCCTGCCATTGCCTTTGACGGCGAGAACTTCTTCGTGGTCTGGGAAGACGGCCGCAGCGGCTCGTCCCACATCTATGGAGCGCGGGTGACGCCGACAGGAGTGGTCCTCGACACAGCCGGCATCGCTGTCTCGGAGGCAGTAGACGAACAGCGCAGCCCTGCCCTTGCCTTTGACGGCGAGAACTTCCTCGTAGCCTGGGCAGACTACGGTAGCGGAGGTAGCGGCTTATCATGGGACATCTACGGAGCGCGGGTGACGCCGACTGGGGTGGTCGACTCCACAGACATCGCCATATCGACCGCAGTGAACACCCAATCGCATCCGGCCATTGCCTTTAACGGCGAGAGTTTCCTCGTGGTCTGGGCAGACTCCCGTGGCGGCTTCTCCGACATCTACGGAGCGCAGGTGACGCCCGCCGGCGTCGTGCTCGACACCGCCGGCATCGCCATATCGACCGCAGCGAACAACCAGTACTTCCCTGCCTTTGCCTATAACAGCCAGGACTTCGTCGTGGCCTGGGAAGACAAGCGCAACGACGGCTACTGTGACATCTACGGAACACTGGTGGCGCCCGGAGGGTGGGTGCGCGACACCTCAGGCTTCGAGATCTACGGCGTCAACGCAGCGAACAGCCACTGGTCTCCTGCGCTTGTCTCTGAAGGCGAGAACACCCTCGTCGTCTGGCAGGACAGCCGCAGCCACACGTCATACGATATCTACGGAGCGTGGGTAACGTTCATCGGCTCCGTATTCAGCCACGGTCACGTCGTCGTACAACCAGGGAACCAGCTGTATCCGGCGCTGGCGCGTGGCGCTGACAATCAGACGTTCCTTGTCTATCAGGGCTGGACCGGGACGGTCGGCGGCAAGCCATATAACACTAACCTCATCTGGGGCAAGATAGGTCTGCATCCCGCTATCGAGGAAATGACGAAACCCGAAGTACTAGTGACCAATAGCGGAGCTACGATTGTCCGCGGAGTGCTGTTCCTGACGGAAACCGCAAGCCTGCTGGACATCAGCGGGCGCAAGGTGATGAACCTCATGCCCGGCGCGAATGACGTGGGTCGGCTCGCGCCCGGCGTGTACTTCGTGCGGGCAGAACCCCAAGCCGCAAGCCTCAAGCCCCAAGCTGTCCGCAAGGTCGTGGTGACGAGGTAGCCAGCAGCTACGGAACAAACAGGCCCGGCAGTCAGCCTGGGACGTCCAGAATCGCGGCCTTCAGGGCTTGAAGTTGGGCATACCTGGCCCGGAACGGAAGCCGGTGTGGTTAGGCGAGTCCTTACCGACCTAAGTACCTGAGAGAGGCTGCGTTAGGTGCGGTCAAGGTCACGGAAACAGACATTCCGGGAACCACGGTGCGAACCGTTCCGGGAACGGTTCCCGGGGTGGTTTCCATAGGGGTTCTGACGGGGGTTGGCGGGTGGGTTTTCTCGGCGATTCTGTGGGTGATTTGCAGCGCGACGTGCGGACCTTTCCGGAGGGCGACTTGCGGACGGGCTCTTGCGGCGATTGCCAATCCGACTTCCCAGCCGATTCGCACCGCGACTCCGAAGCCGACTTGCGGCGCGATTCGCGAAGGGACTTGCGGGCCGTTTCCGACCGCGGTTTGCGCGGCGAGTCACGAAGGCTTCTGCGTGTGTCGACGTGCCTCGGTCCGAACCACCGACATCCGACCATCCTTCGAGCAAGCCGACCTTGGAGACCTGGCGGCCATAAGAAATGAAGACACAACGAGACCGCGCGGTACGACCGGTTCGGCACCACACGGCCCTGATTCCGAGCAGACCCTGCCCTGAGGAAACGGCCCATTTCGGGCAGGTCATTCCTCGATGAACGTTCGCTTGACAAGGCACGGGACGCGGGTATTCTGTCCCAACCGGGGCTTATGCTCCGGAGTCGGCGAAGCGCAAAACAGGAGAGTAGCATGAAGAAGTGCTGTACTGGACTGGCGGTCATCCTCGTGTCGCTTGCTGCCTTCGGCGTCGTTAACGCCCAGCAAGACTTCCACGGGGTGGTTGACCCGACTGGCCACACGGTCACTGTGGACACGGCCATCGTAACAGTGACGCCGGCGGTCGAGACGTTCCCCACCCCGAGCTGGGGCGTAGGGTCAAGCCTGGACACCTTCGATTTCCCGAACCTCACCAAATGGCCGGACATGGTCGTGCTGCTGGGGACGATGGACGCCAATCGCGTTGGCTTCGAGTACCCCAACCCGGTACGTAACGAGTGGTATCCATTCGGCAGTGGCGGCATCGCCTCGGCCAGAGTGATGTTCTACGGCGGGACCGGCGTTGAAGAACCGAGGTCCGCGGTTGTGCCCCGACCGTGCCTGAACGTCAGCCCCAGCGTGGTGACGGCGCAGATGACGGTCAGACTGGAGCGTCCGGGACCGGGCAGACCGGTGGTCGAAGTGTTCGATGCGGCCGGCAACCTGATTCGCTCGCTCAATTGCACGGCCGGCGCAAACGGATTCGCCACCACGACGTGGAATCGTGAGGACGGACTTGGACACCTGGTTCCCGGCGGCATCTACTTCTGCCGGTATGCCGCTCCCGGAGCCGTCGCTGTCCGGAAGGTCTTAGTAGCGCATTAACCGTATCGGCTGAATCGAGAAGAGGGCGGCCTTACGGCCGCCCTCTCTTACATTAGCACTCCAACAACCGCGGGCCGGCAGATGCCGGCCCGCTTGCTTGTGCTTGAGCTTGTGCTGCTCAGGACATCCCGAACGCCTCCTGCCGTTTGTGTAACAGCGCCCACTGCGCATCAATCTGGCGCTGGGCCTCGGCAATGACTGCCTTGCCCTTGTCGTCCTTGAACAGATGGCTGAACCGACCCTGCGGCTTCATGAACTCCTCGACCGGCTTCTTCTCCTTCGGCTCGTAGTTGATCTTGTACTTGCCGTTCTCCCATTCGTAGATTGGCCAGAAGCAGGTGTCGGCCGCGAGCTTCGACATCGCGACGGTTAGACCGCCGGCATGGCCCCAGCCGAGCGGGCAAGGCACGAGCACGTTGATGAACGAAGGCCCGTCCGCGGCCAGCGCCTTGCCGACCTTGGTGACGAGGTCGTTCCAGAGCGCGATAGTAGTCTGCGCTGCGTACGCCGCGTTGTGGGCGATCATGATTTCCATGATGTCCTTGCGCGGCACCGTCTTGCCCGGGATCACTGCACCTGCGGGCGTAGTCGTCGTGTGTGCGCCATAGGGCGTGGCCGAGCTGCGCTGGATGCCGGTGTTCATGTAGCCTTCGTTGTCGGTGCAGACGTAGAGGAACTTGTGGCGACGCTCGAACGCGCCCGATATGGCCTGGAAACCGATGTCGTATGTGCCGCCGTCACCGCCGAACGCGATGAACTTCAGGTCTTCCTTGATGCTGCCCATCTTCCTGTGGAAGTTGTAGGCGGCGACGACGCCGGACGCGGTCGAGGCCGCGGTCTCGAACGCGGTGTGAATCATCGGTATCTGCCAGGCCGCGTGCGGGTAGATAGACGAGAAGATCTCGGTGCAGCCGGTCGGCATGATGCCGACGACCGGCTGGGGCGCGG
>CAZQZR010000115.1:0-10737 GCA_964597845.1 uncultured bacterium
TTGGTGACCGACTCCAGACGTACCAGTATCTCACCTGTCATCTGCGACCTCCTTCGGCAGCCTGACTTGAATTCTCCGACGGGGCGGGACCGGCATTCGGGAGCAACGGACCTGCGGACTGGAACAGAAGATCGCTCCGGAACTGAACCGTCGCCCCGTTCAATCCTACGCCGCTCCCTCAGCCTGTCAATCTGGAAGCAGAACGAGGGAGACGAGGGTGATGATGACGCCCGGCCAGGAAGGGACCATGTCAGAGCCACCGCTTTCGTCGGAAGTATATGACCATCGCGACCACGACCGCGGCCATGAGGCCGAGGACGGCGAAGTAGGCCCAGGGCCAGCGGAGCTCGGGCATGAACATGAAGTTCATGCCGTAGACCCCGGCGATGAAGGTAAGCGGAATGAAGATGGTGGCGATGATGGTGAGGACTTTCATAACCTCGTTCATGCGGTTGCTGATGCTGGAGAGGTAGATATCGAGCATGCCGGAAACGGTATCGCGGAAGGCCTCGATCGTGTCGATGACCTGAATGGAGTGGTCGTAGAGGTCGCGCAGGAACACGGCGGTCGTCTTGCGCATGAGTTTCGACTCGGTGCGCTGGAGGGCGCTGAGCGCCTCGCGCAGGGGCCAGACCGATTTGCGCAGGTAGACGAGCTCGCGGCGGAGCCCGTGGATGGTGCGCAGGGCGTCCGGGCCGGGCGATGACACGAGCCGTTCTTCGAGTTCCTCGGTGTGGTCGCCGAAGGGCTCGAGCACGATGAAGTAGTGGTCGACGACGGCGTCGAGCAGAGCGTAGAGCAGATAGTCGGCGCCCAGCCGGCGGACCCTGCCCTTGTGCTCCCGGATGCGGAGGCGCACCGGGTCGAAGACGTCGCCGGGCTTTTCCTGGAAGGACACGACGAGGTTCGGGGCGAGGATGAAACTGACCTGCTCGGATTCGAGCGCGCCGTCCGGGGCGCGGCGGAGCATGCGGACGACGAGGTAGATGTAGTCGCCGTAGTCGTCGAGCTTGGGGCGCTGGTCGGTGTGGCAGATGTCCTCGAGCACGAGCGGGTGTAGCCCAAACGCCTCGCCCAGCCGCTCGATGAGCGGGACGTCGTGCACGCCGGTGACGTTGAGCCAAGTCACGGTCGGGCTTTCGCGCAGACGGGACGCTTCCCCGGCGTCTTCGAGGATGCGTTCATCGAGTTTCGTGTCGTCGTAGTCGATGAGTTCGACCCGGGCCGGCCCGGTGCGCTCCTCCCCGACGTAGACCGGGGTGCCGGGCGACAGCCCGACGGTCCGGGCGCGGCGGCGGAAGAGCCTCATGCGGGCGTTTCCTTTACGTCTTCGCCGTGGGGCCCGGCCCGGCCCACGAGCGCAACCGACTGACAAACGGATTTCATCACAACTCCATCATATTCTACCGACTCTAGCAACTGCCGGTGGCGAGTCAACCCGGGGCTGATGGGGCTGACGGAAGCTTCGCGGTGCAGGAAGCGGACGTCGGACCGGCCCTCCCGCTGTCTGCCGTGTTCTGTCTACCTCTGCAGCACCAGCTTCTCGGTCGCCCGGTAGTCGCCGGCAGTCAACCGGCAGAAGTAGACGCCGCGGGCCAGCGCCCGGCCACGGTCGTCAGCGCCGTTCCAGTTCAAGTTGTACCGGCCCGGCCGCATCACGCCGTTCGCAAGCGTCCTGACCACGCGACCGGTCAGGTCGTGCACGCGCAGCGTAACCCGACCTTCGGCCGCCAGCGAGTAGCGGATGGTGAGCGCGGAACGGAAAGGGTTCGGCTGCGGCGTGAAGAGCCGCGTCACGAGCGGACTCTGGTTCGGCGAGTACGCTTGCTCTCTAACTCCGGTTTGTCCTTCAGGCTGCCAGAAACCAATGAGCGCCCAGTAGTTTGAGCCGGTGATGAACCCAGACGCGGTCTGACCCGCGGTTGAGCCGCACTTGTACGCGGTGCCGGCCATCTCTCCGCCGCCGATGCCGACCACGCTCCAGTCGCATTTGTAGTTCTGGGCCGTGGCGAATGCACCACACAGCACACAAAGAACGCAGATAGTCCTTATTAGTATCATGTCGTCTCCCTACTGCTGTCCTGCCTCGCGCAGGTGTTGTTCCGTCCTCTCGTATCTTGCGCGGCCGCCGGCGGTGCGGAAGTCGATGCCCTGCGCCTTGCCCTCGCGCACGAGCTGGTCCACGCAGCCGGACAGGAAATCATCGTCCAGCATCGTGCCGGCAAGGTCTCCAGTCTTAGGCTGTTCCACCGGCATCATCCGGCGCGTCGCCTCGGCCGACACGTCCTTGCGCTCGCCGGTCACCTGCCAGTAGACCTCGGCCCCGGCCGGCCCGCCGATGACGAACCGGTTGCCTGAGACCTTCTCGGCCACATAGACAACCTCGCTCGTGCCCACGCCGGTAAGCTGCACTCGCGGCTTCCGGTTGAGTGCGTCGAAGTAGTCTGGCAGCGTGACGACCGCCCGCCCTGAGGCGTCGAGCACCGCTTCGCCGTCGTAGATATTCCGCATCTCCGGGCCCTCGATGAAGTAGTGGTTGAGGATTTTCCCGTGCGGGTCGAGCGGGTGGTCGATGGTGAAAGTGCCTGACGCCTTGGACAGCACGCCGACCCGTGTCTGGTTCGCTGCGGTCGCACGCTGGCCGTTGAACGCGGCCGAGTTGGTGTAGGTCACGGGCACGACCGAGTTTCTCCCGGTCGTGAAGCTCCACCTCGAAGCCGACGTATCGGCGTAGCCGCCGGCGACCGTCGCGAAGCTGTCGCTCGCGGTGTTATGGTCCCCGCCGCCGACCGTCGCTCTGAAGCCGCTCGCAGTGTTGCTGTATCCGCCGCCGACCGTGGCGGCATAGCCAGTCGCTTGATTGTTGTAGCCGTCGGCGACCGTCGCGTAGGTCGTGTCGGCGGCGTTGCTGTATCCGCAGCTGACCGTCGCGGCGTAACCAGTCGCTTGATTGTTGTAGCCGCCGGCGACCGTCGCGTAGGTGTTGCTCGCGGCGTTGCTGATTCCGCCGCCGACCGTCGCGTACTTCGCCGTCGCGCGATTCAGACGCCCACCAGCCACCACCGCGCCGGTGTCGACCGCAGCGTCACCGGCGACGTTGTTCCAGCCGGACAGCGCGCCGGAATAGACCGCCATCGCCGTGTCACCGTGCCCGCCGGCGACTGTGGCGTAGACGCCGCTCGCGGTGTTGTTGTATCCGCCGCCGACCGTCGCGTACTTCGCCGTCGCGCGATTCAGACGGCCTCCAGCTACAACCGCACACGTGTCGGCAGCCTGGTCACCGGCCACGTTGTGCCAGCCGGACAGCGCCCCGGAAGCATATCCCACCGCGGTGTCGACATACCCGCCGCCGACCGTCGCGCAGTACCCCCCCGCAGTGTTGCCCCATCCTCCACCCACCGTCGCGAGCGTGTAGCTCGCCGTGTTGCTGGACCCACCGCTGACGGTGGAGTACTGGCCGCTAGCCGTATCGTAGTCCCCGCCGCTGACCGTGGAGTGAAAGTTGCTCGCGGCGTTGCTGTATCCGCCGCCGACCGTCGCGTACATGACCGCGGTGTTGCCGTACCCGCCGCCGACCGTCGCGTAGGTGTTGCTCGCGGTGTTGTTGTATCCACCGCCGACCGTGGCGTAGGTGTAGTTCTGCCCGCTCGTCCCGGTCGTGCACTGAACACCCAGGTTGACGTGGGTGAAGCGCTGGGTGCCGTGGAGCACGTTGCCCGCCCTGGCAATGCCGAGGTTGTTGACGGTGTAGAGCACGCTGTCCGACCCGGACCGCACCCAGGCGTTGTCACCGGCACCGGCGCTGTCATTGGCCGGCGCCCAGGCCGAGCCGGTCCACTTGAGCACCTGGTTGGTCGTTGCTCCCATCTGGTTTAGCTTCGGGGCGGTGACCGCTGCGTTCTTGAGCTCAGCCGTGTTCACTGTCGTATCGCGGATATCGGCCGAGCTTACTTGACCGTCGGTTATCATCGCGCCTGTAACCGAGTTCGCCTGCGCCTCGTTCACGTACCGGCCATCGCCATACGTCTGGTCGAATCCCACCGTGCCGGTCGTGGTTATCGGGTTGGGCGTGCAGACCGCCCCGGTCGCCTGACTCACTGACGTCACGGTTCCGCCGCCACCACCGCCGATGCTGTCGTTGCGCGGGGCCCAGGCTGAGCCGGTCCACTTCATCACCTGACCGGTGCCCGCACCCATCTGGTTCAGGTCGACTGCGGCAATCGTGCCATTGGCTATCATCGCCGAACTCACCGAGTTGGCTTGCGCCTCGTTGACGTAGCGTGCGTCGAGCCCGGTCGTATCCTTACCCTGTAGTTGGTCAGAGTTCGCGGCCCGCTCGGCCAGGTACGCATAGGCCGCGCTGGCGATGCGCAGCCGCGGTGCCATCTCCGCCCCGCCGGCCACTACCATGCCGAGATACACCGCGCCCGCGTCCGGCATCGTGCCGATGGGCGTGACCGAGCCCAGGAGAGTCGAGAACAGCCCGCCGCGGGTCCGCACGGTCTGCGTCTCGTTCCAGAACGGCGAGCCGCCGGACGGCACGCTGTACAGCCTGAAGTCGACGCTGTAGGTCGTGTCCGTCACCGGCAGCCCGAACGTATCGGTCAGTTTGCCCTGGTAGGATAACATCCGTGGAATCGCGATTGCGTCAGTCTCGAAGCTTGGAGCTTGTGGCTTGAGGCTTGTGGCCGGACGGGGCGCAATCGCCGCATCGTCGGCAGCAAGTGCCGCGAGGCAAAGAACCGCTGCAAGTAGTGCTGTCGTTTTCATCTCATCCTCCTATTGCTATTCTGCTGCCTTTCTCATCCTCTCGTACCGCTGCCTGCCGCCCGCAGTGCGGAAGTCGATACCGCTCGCCTTGCCTTCGCGTACGAGCTGGTCCATGCAGCCGGTCAGGAAGTCGTCGTCGAGCATCCTGCCGGCGAGGGCGCCGGTCTTGGCCTGTTCCACCGGCATCATCCGCCGCGTAATCTCGGCGGAGACGTCCTTCCGCTCACCCGTAGCAATCCAGTTGACCTTGGTGCCCGGCTTCCCACCGATAGTAAACCGGTTACCGGATACTTCCTCGACAAGGTACACGTCCGAGCTGCCGATGCCGGTCAGCACAACCTGCGGATTCCGGTTCAGCGCGTCAAAGTAGCCGGGGAGCTCCACCTCAGCCCTGCCGGTTGCGTCAAGCACAACGCTGCCCCGGTAGATATTGAGCATCTCCGGCCCCTCGATGAAGTAGTGGTTGAGTATCTTGCCGTGCGGGTCGAGCGGGTGGTCGATGGTGAACGTGCCCGAGGCCTTGGATAGCGTGCCGACTCGGGTCTGGTTCGACGCGGTAGCGGTCTGACCGTTGAATGCAGCCGAGTTGCTGTAGCCGTCCGGAACCACGGAGTTCGCGTTGGTCGTGAAGCTGTAGTCCGCGGCCGAGGTGTCGTCCCCCCCGCCCGCGACCGTGGCCCAGTAGCCCGACGCGGTGTTCCGGATCCCCCCGCCGACCGTGGCGGAGCCGTCGCTCGCAACGTTGCTGAACCCGCCGCCGACCGTGGCGTAGATGCTCGGTGCGGTGTTCTGCCACCCGCCGCCGACCGTGGCGGCAGTGCCCGACGCCGTGTTCCCATACCCGCCGCCGACCGTGGTGTAGATGAACGACGCGGTGTTCAATTCCCCGCCGCCGGCCGTCGCGTAGTTGTTCGACGCGGTGTTCGATTCCCCGCCGCCAACCGTCGCGATGTTTCCCGCCGCGGCGTTCCCATGCCCGCCGCCGACCGTCGCGAAGTCGCCGCTCGCGTCGTTGGTGTTACCGCCGCCGACCGATGCGCAGTTGTTCGACGCGGTGTTCCCATATCCGCCACCGACCGTGGCGAAGTAACCCGACGCGGTGTTCGATTCCCCGCCGCCAACCGTGGCGGATTGGTAGTCCTGGCCCGAGGTTCCGGTCGTACAGGCCACGCCGAGATTGACGTGAGTGAATCGCTGAGTCCCGTAGAGCATGTTGCACGCCCCGCCGCGCGCTATGCCGAGATTCCCGACGGTGTAGAGCACGCTGTCCGGGGTCCCCCGCACCCACGTGTACTCGGGTGTCCCGCCGGCCAGTGCATAGTTGGCGGTGTCCGCCTTGTAGGAGTAGGCCGAGCTGGCGATTCGCAGCCGTGGCGTGAGCTCGGGGTTGATTGCAACCTGCAGGCTCAGGTACAGGGCACCGCCGTCCGGCACCGATGATATCGGCGTCACAGCGCCCAGCAGCGCCGAGAACAGACCGGTGACGACCGGTATCGTCTGCGCCTCAGTCCAGATGGCCGAGCCACCGGATGGCTGCGTGTAGAGCCGGAACGTGAGCTGGTAGTTGCCGTTCGGGACCGGCTGCCCGAGCGTGTCGGTCAGCTTGCCCTGGTAACTGAGCATTCGCGGAATCGTGATCGCATCCATCTCCAAGTTTGGAGCTTGCGGCTTGAGGCTTGTGGCTGCCTTCGGTGCAATCGCCGCATCGTCGGCAGCGAGTGCCACAAGGCACAGGATTGCCGCCAGCATGAATGTTCGCTTCATCTTCTACCTCCGTTTCAGTTCGGCTTTGAGTGCTTCGATTTCGGCCTGCTGGGCCTGGTTCTGCTCGTACAATGCCTGCACCGCCGCAAGCAGTACGCCGTCGGCATCGGCCAGGTTGATGCCGGTTTCGGTCCCGCCGTACCCAAAGGCGCTGTGGAAATCCTGCGCCACCGGCCCGATGTGCCGCGTACCGTCGTTCTGGTCCTTCATTTTGTAGTCGCGCACACGGAGAGCCGCGACTCTGTCGAGCAAGGCCTTGCGGTCGACCGGCCGGAAGTCCTCCTTGGTCGTGCTATCGCAGGCCGACTCCCACGAGTTGGAGTTGGGCGCCAAGTACGCGCCGGTCGTCATCCCGGAGTTGGAGAAGAACCAAGTCCCGCCCCGCGCCCGGACGCGCCACTGGTCGTCGTCCGTGGAGTACACCGAATCGTAGCCGGTGGACGAGTCGCTCCAGACAAAACAGCCGTCGTGGTTCGCCTTGGCGTGGCTCCCGGCAGCAAAGCTGTAGCTGCCCGCAGCGCGGCTGGCGTAGCCACCTGGGACCGTGGCACAGTAACCGCTCGCGGTGGTGCCGTACCCACCGCCGACCGTGGCAAGGTAGCCACTCGCAGTGTTGAGCTGCCCGCCGCCAACCGTGGTAAGCATGCCACTCGCAGTGTTGCTGTAACCACCGCCGACCGTGACATAGTTGCCGCTCGCGGTGTTTCGATACCCGCCGCCGACCGTGCAGTGCGAGTAGTTCGTGCCGCTCGTGCCGGTGGTGCAGGCGACGCCGAGATTGACGTGAGTGAATCGCTGAGTCCCGTGGAGCATGTTGCCCGCCCCGCCGCGCGCTATGCCGAGATTCCCGACGGTGTAGAGCACGCTGTCCGGGGTACCGCGCACCCAGGCGTCGTCGCCCAAGCCGGCAAGTGCGTAGTCCGCAGTGTCGGCCCGGCGCGCTTCGCCCGCCAGATAGCTGTAGGCCGAAGAGGCAATCCTAAGTCGTGGTGACAACTCCGGTCCACCCGAAACGGTCATCCCGAGATAGGCCGCGCCGGCGGCGGGCACTGAGTCTATTGGCGTAGTCGAGCCCAGCAGAACTGAGAACAACCCGTTCTTTACCGTGACGCTTTGGGTCTCGGTCCAGAACGGCGAGCCGCCCGAGGGAACGGCGTAGAGCAGGAACATCATCGGGTAGCTGCCGTTGGGCACGGGCGCCCCCAAAGTGTCGGTCAGCTTGCCCTGGTAAGAGAACAACTGCGGAATCGTGATAGCGTCGACGTCATCGACGATCGACGATTGTCGATTGCCGCTTGAAGACTGGTGATTGGTGATTGCCGGAGACGCGGCCCGGTTGTCGGCCGCAAACGCGAAGGCGCAGGACAGCGCCAGTAGCAGGGCTGTGACTTTCATCGAACCTCCTTATGCATCGAGACTTCCCGTTTTCGTGGCAGCGGCCGGGAACCGTCCCTACGTGAACTGTCCCAGAAGCCTAGAGCCGGTACGCGCGTCGCCACGCAACCCGCGCACGTTCAGTTATACCTCATGCTCCGTCCATGTCAAGCCGCGCCCGCAGGCGTGAACAAACTACAGACCGGCAACTGGAAATCCGCGTCCGCAGGGCGCGCGAAAGCTGGCCGGGAAGTGCCTCATGTCTCTCGAAGTATCTCTCGGTGTTCGTCTGAACGTATGCCGACCTGTGTCGCGACCTGCGTCGGCACCTGCGTCTACACCTGAATCTCTGCCTTAACCTTAACCTCAACCTCAACCTCTACCTCTACCTCAACCTTTACCTCTTCCTGTTCCGGAAGCCCAACGCGTCGTCGCTCGCGTCAGGGCTTGTTTCAGCCCTCAGTCCGGACCTTAACCTGAACCTCAGCCTTTTCCTTGCTCGGTTGCAGCCCCCGGGGCGGCCCCTGGGCCGGTGAGTGGACGGGAAAGTGAAGGTTTTTGAGCAAATCGGGGGTTGGCGGATACATAACTATATGAGGGCGGGCGGGGACTGTCCCTACGTGGACTGTCCCCAAAGCCTGCCCGAAGTCGGAAGTACTAAACGGTAAAGGAGTTACACTATGGAAGACCTCGCGAAACCAGTAGCGATGAACCAGGAAATGGTTCAGACCCTGGACCAGATCCGCGCCGGCGCGGAAAACGCGCTCTACGGCGCAAACCCGGCACAGGCCGACGAATTGTTCAAGAAGCACCTGGCATCCCTGATTGTCGGTTCGGGCATGCCCGTGCTGCAGGTGATGCACTACTAGTGGTTCCTGCGTGAGCTCGCGCGCCTGTGGCGTACCCGCAAAGGCCGTGACCTCGCGTTCCATCTCGAACTCTGCATCAGAAAATGGGTGAACCTCGGGCTCGAACCGCGCACGCTCCAGTTCCTAATCTGCGAGGCGCATCAACGGCTGAAGGGATGCCAACCGCCGACCGCTGACCGCCAACCGCTCACGGCTCCGCCCCTGAACCCCGGCCCCCAACCCCTGACCCCTGACATTGAAACCGCCAAGGCCGCCAAGACCGCCAAGGCCGAACCGGGCGGGGACATGACCGAAATCGGCTCGGAGATTTCGGATCGTGTCCCAAGCCCCGAGACACAATCTGTGGAATCTGTGGATGTCCGGTCCGGCACGGGTCCTGACACCGGAATCCTGGAATCCTCGATCCCTGGACCCCTAGGCGGAAAGGAAACCGCCAAGTCCGCCAAGTCCGGCCCGGATTCCGACACTGGACCCCTCGAATCCTCGACCCCTGGAGTCCTGTGATGAAGCCGACAGACAAACGTCGCGTGATAGCGGTCGAGTGCGCGGTCCGGCGCTACGCCGGTTCGGTCCGGCAGGGCTCAGTGCCCTGCCGGGCTGACGGCAACGCCGCCGGCCAGGCAGCAAACTACCGCGAAGCCGCCGAGCGTACCGAACTCCGTGCCGACCAAGTCCGCCGGGTCATCATGGCCCATGGCGTCCCGCTCATCCAGTTCATGATCTACCGCAACTTCGGCCTCCACGTGGACAAACTCTGCCGTGCCCATGCGGGTGAAACCCTCCGCGAACGCGCCCTCGACGCCATCCTCCGCTGGAAGTGCTACGGATGCAAGCCGGAAGTGCTCGAGGAGATCTGCGCGCAGGTCTTCGGATTGGGGGTATTCCACAGCCCCGATGCACAACTGGATTCGGCCGAACCTGTGGGACCTTGATCTACGTCAAACTTGACAAGGGGTAAGAAGGTGTATAATAAGTGCAACGTGACTGGGCACTTGGAACGTTCCTCTTACGCGTCGGGAACCAGCAACTCCATGAAGGGCTGCGACTTGGCGTTCGGTCGTCGCGCCCAACAACACAGCTTAACAGCGTCGGCGGTTCAGTAGCAGCAGTGCTTTGATCTGGGCAACTAAGGAGCAGATTGGATGAACTCTAATGGTAACTCTGTGAAGGAGAATGTGTGTGTCATTATCGACGTGCTGGCTCTGGAGCGATTTAACTCCTGGATAATCACGCCCGCGGCCAAACAAGCATTGAACGAATCGCATCAGCAGGCGGAGGAAGCCACGGCAATCCTCAACGAGGCGCGGAAGGTAGACGCCGACAGTCTCCATAAGATGGTCACCCTGTAGCTCCGGGGGATGGCCGCCAAGTCCCGGTTCGAAGTTCTTCCCTACAACATAGAGACCCTGAAGGACCTGCTTACTAGGTCTCGACACGCCGACAAACACGGCATCAGAGACAAGCTCCATCTCGTCTACTTTGAGGAGTACTTCCGCAGCATCGGCGTCGAGACCGTGGTAGCCGAAAATGACTACGTGGACCGAGATTACCTTGACGACTATGCAGGGTATTATGTGCGCTGCTTCCGCGAGTATCCGCGCAGATGCACGCGGCTGCATTTCTTCACGTCCAGGTTCACGGCCCGCAGTTTTCGTCGACTACTAGGCCGTCAGGCGAGCCACCGCATGCTGGACCGGCTGCGGGGTACGTACAGAGGCTTCATTGTGGTTAAGCCCCTGCCCAAAACTGTGGTGGGCAGAACTTGTCTTGCGTCGTATGACGACGACGGCGGCAGACGTCACTACCCCATTACCAGAGAGTATGACGCGAACCTCTTCGGCATGGATTTGTCCATCCGTTCGCTGGCCTTTCAGGAGCAAGACACGGTCGTCGCCGCCTGTGCAACTAGTGCCTAATTGCATAAATTAGCGATGGTATTTCTCAGTTGAGCTCCCCTGAC
>CAZQZR010000116.1:0-10672 GCA_964597845.1 uncultured bacterium
TGGGCACCCAGCCCCGTGGCGTGGCGGTGAACCCTGTGACGAACAAGATCTACGTGACGAACTACTACAGCGGTACTATGACCGTGATTGACGGCGCGACCAGCACAGTGGATACCACGGTGGCGGCGGGCACCAATCCCCGTACCGTCGCGGCGAACCCAATCACGAACAAGATCTATGTAACCGACTGGAACAGCGACAGCGTGACAGTGATAGATGGGGCCACGAACGGCACTGCTAGGCTGAAGGCGGGCGCCAATCCGTATGCCGTGGCCGTGAACCCGGTGACGAACAAGATCTACGTGGCGAACTACACCAGCGCCGACGTGACCGTGATTGATGGCGCGACCAACGGAACCGCGCCCGTGACGGTGGGATCCAATCCTCGTGCCGTGGCGGTGAATCCGGTGACGAACAAGATCTACGTTGCTAACTCCGGCAGCACCAGCAACAGCGTGACGGTGATCGACGGGTCGAACAATAACCCTTTGAACGTGGGTGTGGGCACCACGCCCTGCGCCGTGGCGGTGAACCCGGTAACGAACAAGGTCTACGTCGCCGACTCCGGCAGCGCCGACGTCAAGATTATCAGCGGCGCGACGAACGAGGTAATCGCGACCGTGGTGGTAGGTAGCGGTCCTCGTGCGTTAGCCGTGAACCCGGTGACGAACAAAATCTACGTCGCCAACTCCGGCAGCACCGGCAACAGCGTCACGGTGATTGACGGCGCGGGGAACACTGTACTCGCGACCGTGACGGCGGGGACCAGTCCCTATGCCGTGGCGGTAAACCCGGTGACGAACAGAATCTACGTCGCCAACTACCGTAGCGCCAACGTCACGGTGATCGACGGAGCAACGAACGGGACCACGCCCGTGACTGTGGGTTCCGCGCCATGCGCCGTGGCGGTGAACCCGATAACGAACAAGGTCTACGTCACCAACTACGGCAGCAACAACGTCACCGTGATTGACGGTGCGACCAACAACCACACAAACGTGAATGCAGGCACCAATCCCTGCGCTGTAGCGGTGAACCCAGTCACCAACAAGATCTACGTCGCCAACTATGGCAGCGCCAACGTGACCGTGATTGTCCCAGACTCCGGCACGACGCATGCAGTGAGTGCAGGTACCAGTCCCTGTGCCGTAGCTGTGAACCGAGTCGCCAACAAGGTCTATGTCGCCAACAACGGTAGCGCCAACGTCACCGTAATCGACGGGGCCACGAACACCAAAACGACCGTGACCGCAAACACCAATCCGTGTGCCGTAGCGGTCAACCCGGTTACGAACAAGACCTATGTCGCGAACTGGGGCAGCAGCACCAACAACGTCACCGTCATTACCTATGCCCCGAACAATGACACGAAGGTACACGTCGCGTTCGACCCGTCACCGGGCACTTGGACGGCGGTCGCCTGCCCGCCTTTGACCGGCACAGGGTCCAATAGCTCGACCCCCAATGGGAACGTGATGATGGGGGTCGGCAACCGGGTGAATACCGCGCAGAAGGCCTGGAACTGGGCGAACGTCACCTCCGGCGCCAGGTCCGTCTCCATCACGTGGACCTACGAATGGGGCACGGACTCGCTGATTCCCGGCGAGAACTATGTCTGCGCCCAGCCGCTGGAATCCGACGCCGCAATCACCAACAACGAGGGTATGGGTACGCCCTTTGCCGGCAACCTGCTGGTACTTCCGATTTACCGCCTCCCGCCTGACGTCGGCGCCGACTGCGTTCTGCGCCCGGTCGCATCCTTCCTCATGCCAAGCTGGAAGATTCCGCCGCTGGTGAGGATCAAGAACTTCGGGTCCGTAACCCAGGGTCCGTTCAACGTCCGGTTCACAATAAGTCCGGGAGACTACACTCCGAGTACGAGGACCGTGTCGTCTCTGGCTGCGGGCGATACCTGCACAGTCGAGTTTGATTCTCTGACTCTCGCGACCGGTGTATTCACCGCCAAATGCTCGACGATGCTGGCCGGAGACCTGACCTCGGGCAACGACGTGCGGACCGCATGTTTCCAGGGCTGCACCTTCATCGACTTCTCTGACCTGACCGACGGCAGCCTCAAACCGAGACCTACGACTGGCAGGTGGACCCGGGGCACACCGCAGAGCCCCTGGACTTGGCCGCCTATGGATTCGTTCGTGTGGGGCAACCGGCTGAGCGGGTTCTACGGCAACAGCGAGAGCGACACGCTGACCTCGCCCCGGTATAAGGCATCGCAGAACAACCCGGCGATTGCGTTCCAGCACTGCTACAACACGCAGCCTTCAGTGGACGGCGGCAACTTCGCGTACTCGACCGACGGCATCAACTGGAGCTTGCCCACGCCCGTTGCCGGCGTGTGGTATGGCGGCACCGTCTCGGCTCTTGGACAATCGGGTTGGTCCGGCACGTCCGGCTGGAACCAGTCGGTCTTCACTATCCAGGGGGTGAACCAGAACGTCAACTTCCTGGTCCGCTGGCGGTTTGCTTCCGATGGGTCGAACAACTCCTACTACGGCTGGCTCATCGATGAAGTAGCCGGCATCAATTGCGCCCCGACCGATGGCAAGGGCGCGTCTGGACCCGGCACTTTCGTGGACACGGTGAATGTCTGCCCTAACCTAATCCGCGGCACAGCACAGGTGAACTACACTCTGATGAGGGAATGCAACGTCACCATCAAGCTGTTCGACGCAAGCGGCAGGTTGGCCGCGCGGGTGCCGACGAGCGGGTTCAAGAAGGGCAAGAACACCGCGCGGCTCGATGCGAGCAGGCTCGCGCGCGGCGTCTACTTCGTGAAGGTCAGAGGCGAGACCGACACCAGGACGACAAAGGTCATTATCGAATAGCGTGGCGGACGGGGCGAAACCCGCTTTCCCGTCCACTCATCGGCCCAGGGGCCGCCCCGGGGGCTATGTTTCGCGATACGGCGCGAGATTCACCAAGTCGTACAACGACGGACACTTCAAGTTATTCAACCAGCGAAACAACGCCGCTATCGGCTTCTCGAACGGCTTCTGAAACGACGCCGCATGCGGCATGAGGTACAGGAAGAGGTAGAGGTAAAGATACATGCTGAGATTCAGGCGAAGACGCACGTGCCGATGCGGGTCGCGACCCAGTTCAGCATACATTCAGACGAACACCGTGATATACTTCGAGAGACACAAGGAATCTTCAATTCGAGACTTCAGATTGACGATTCGCGCGATTCCCGTAGCGTGGCGTACTGGTGATTCTGTCTCGGTTCCCGGGGTGGCCAGGACGCTTGATTGACCTGTCGCGCGGTGTATAATTGACCGTATGCTTCTTGAGTACGTCAGCGCGGCGATGAAGACCGCCTCCTACGAGAAACTGGCGGGAAATCAGGGGAAATCAGGGGGGGGGAAATCAGGGACAGTCACCTATTTGGCGATGTCCCGGGTCCGACGCGCGGGACTATCGGGGACGGTAGCGGTTTTCGCTTCACATAGCCGTACACCGTGAACCGTGCACCGTAAGCTGTCAGCCGTGAGCCGTAAGCTGCCGGCCATCCACCCCGCCTCCTTGACATCACGACCCGAATGGATATGCTTCGGCTGACGGAATACCCGGAATCCCGCTCGCCGTTGGCGCGGCTCGGATGGTCTCCGAGCCGGGAGTCACTGCCGGCCGAGTTGGTGCATAGACTCGCCAGCGCAGTGTCGCAGTAATGCCCCGCCACTTCCGGACTCCACTTGGACGGCTGGCCGACAACGCGTCGGAGTATCACGCCCACCAGGTCCTCAGGTTCCTATTCGATTCCCAATTTACCCCGTCCGGTGACCCGGACACTCCGGCCAGTCTTCGCATCATTTCTCGGGCCATCGGGCTGTCCTGCAGCCGCACGCGTGACGCGTGCGATTTCCTGGTCCGCAGACGCCTGGCCATAAGAAAGGGCAATGTCCGAAGGTTCATCTACTCCATAACCTTGGACGGGATTGTGTACGTCGACTCCACAAGCCCGGACGTCGGGCAGGCCCCGCGCAAAGGAAGTGAGGGAAATGAGGGAAATGAGTGGGAATGAGGGACAGTCACCTATTAGAGTCCGGGTGGCGAGGGCGCTTTCGACATTCCTGAGCGATGGCAAGGCGCGGCGCGGACAGCCCTGCGCGAACCGTTAGCCGCAAGCCGTCAGCCGTCGACTATCCACCCCGCCGCCTTGACTTCACGGCCCGCGAATCATAGAATCCCGCCATGACAGAGCCAAGTCTCGGCCTTGTCCTTGCCGACGGGCAGAGATGGGTGATTCGCGGGTTGGACCCTGAGGCCGAGGCAACGGTGCGGGAACTGGGCAGGGTGATGCAACTGATGCCAGTCGAAGGCAGAGGTAGAGGCAAAGTATGCGCGGTGTCAGGACAGAAGGCCGCGCGCGGCGGGCGCGGGGCCGCCAAAGGGCGACTCGTTTGCCGGCTGGGGCCGGCCCGGAACCGGCTCACAGAGGTCCTCAGGATGGAGCAGATCGCCACAATCCTCGCGGAGCAATCGCTCGCTCGGAACGGGCTGCTGATTCACGGCGCCCTGGCCGTCCGCGACGGAGTCGGTTTCATTCTGGCCGGGCCCAGCGGAGTCGGCAAGAGCACCGCCAGCCGGCGTCTGCCCTCGCCCTGGCGTTCGCTTTCTGATGACTGCGTCCTCGTGGTGCGAGACGCAAATGGCCGTTACTGGGCCCATCCCTGGCCGACCTGGAGTCTCTTGCGCGACAACGGCCCGGTCGCATCGTGGCCGGTCGGGCAGGCCGTGCTTTTGAAGGCCCTGCTGTTTCTCAAGCAGTCACCGTTCGACCGGGCCGAGCCGGTCTCGATAACACCCGCTACTGCTCTTATCATGGAATCAGCGTTTCAGCTCGCAAGAACTGTTGTAGCAACGCCGGAGGGCGACGCCAACCGGGCAATCTGCGCCAAGTACCTGCGGGCGGCCTGGGTCCTTGCCGCTGCGGTTCCGGCTTTCCGGTTCCACGTCAGTCTGACCGGGCAGTTCTGGAATGAGATTGAGCGGGCGGTGCCGACGGAACCACGGATAAACACGGATGGACATAGAAGCGGATATCGGACAAGGCAGAATTCAGAATGCAGAATGCAGAATGCAGAATTGAGGGAGGAAGGAACAACCGCAGACTACAGGGATGGACAGACAGCTTCAGCCGCAAGTCAAAAGGCAAAAGCCAAATCTCAGAAGCCAAAACCCTCGGAATCTGCAACGCAAACACGAGAGCGGCGAAGCGTACCTGAACCGCCGCGTCGCCTGCTGTCAGGGAACCCGGAATCCCGGCTGGTCCGTTTCGAACCCCGACACCGGATTTTCCTGAAGCTCGTAAAGGGCCGGCGAGTCGTCGGGAGCGCCAATGACGTGCTGAGAGAGTGGTACGTCCGGCGTCCGTCCCGCCGGGTCGTGAAGGGACAAGCCGTCCGTAATCGCAAGTCCAAAGTCCGAAGCCCAAAGTCCAAAGTCGAAAGTCCCCAATCCCAATGACGAGTCCCCGCTCCGCGGCCGACCTGCTCCTCGGTTGCCTATCCTCCAGCCGTCCGCCGTCGGCGTCCGGTCGTGAGCCGTTAGCCGCTAGCCGTGAGCCGTCAGCCGTCTGGAACGAGGTCGTTGACGTGGCGGTCCGCGAGCACGTCGCCCCGCTGCTCTTCAAGCGCCTCAAGGAGAGCGACGCGCGGGCTTGCGTCCCGGCCGATGCGTGGAAGCGGCTGCGCCGGGCTTACTTCACCAGCGGCGACAGGAGCACACGCCTTTATCGAGAGCTCGGGGCCGTGCTGCGAAGCCTCGGCAGTTCCGGCGTCAGGGTCATCGTGCTGAAGGGCGCGTTTCTTGCGGAGGCGGTCTACGGCGACGTCGCGCTCCGGCCGATGTGCGACAACGACCTGCTGGTCCAGCGAGCGGAGCTGGCAAGAGCCGAGGCAGTCCTGCTCGACATGGGCGGCGTTCATCGAAAGCAGCGCGGCGCGGAGACCGAGCCCGACCGCGGAAAGACAAAGCACGCCCTGCCAGTCTTCTTTCGTGACCTTGTCGTCGAGCTTCACTGGACCATCGCCAACCCGGCCGGACCGGTCAGAGTCGATGCCGCCGGTCTCTGGGACCGGGCGCGCCCGGCCACGATAGCCGGCGTCGAGGTACTTTCGCTCTCCCCGGAAGACCTGTTGTTGCACCTGTGTCTCCATTTCTGCTATCAACACGGTTGCGTGGGGCCGCGCGGCCTGTGCGACATCGCCGAGACCGTTCATCGCTTCCGTGGCGAGATGGACTGGACGCGGGTCGCACAATTGGCCCGCGAGTGGGGCGCTGCGCGGTACGTGGGCCTGGCCGTTCATCTTGCTCGAAGCACGCTGGCCGCAGAAGTGCCTGACGATGTCCTTGAGCGTCTGGTTCCCGGAGGCCTGGACCTGAGGTTGCTCGGGAAGGCGAGGGAATGCGTGCTGGACGGGGAACCGTACTCCGGCTGGGCGGTCCTGCCTTTCTCGAATCGGTGGGGTGACAAGTCGGCATGGGAGAAGGTGAAAGCTCTCCGGGACGTGGTCTTTCTCTCACGGAACGAGATGGCGTTGCGCTACCCAAGGGCCCGCGACTCCCAGCATCTCTGGTCGTACTACATCCTGCGGTCTCTGGACCTGCTGCGGACTTATGGCAGCGCCACTCTGGGGCAGGGGCTTCGAATGATGCGCGTTCGCGAGCGGGACGACGCTCCGTCACTCGCTGACTGGCTGAAGTCCGGCAAGCCCTAGTCCGTGATCCACTGGCCGCGGCATGGTTCGCCGAAATCGCCGCGAGGTCCGGTGAGGTCGCAGCTCAAGCAGTACCCCTGAGCGCGGCGTACGCCGAGATCGGCGGCCTGCTGGAGCAGATATCAAGCAAGGAGATGGACGCGACCGAGAAGGTGCGTATCGTCGGCGAGCTCAAACGCCGTGAGGAAGACGCCGTCGGCAGCATCGAACGGCTGCTGGACGGGCTGAGCCGGCAGGAATGGGTCGGCGCGACCTCATAGCGTTGGCGTGAAGCGTAACAGCTACGGGCTGAAACAGGTTCGGCTGTCGCCGGGCCTCTGCGCATCGGCAGCGAAGACTCACCGGCGGCGGGGTCGCTATCCGCGCCGAAGGTCCTCCTTCATGTCCCCGAACTGCCCGCAGACCCATCCGGAGTATTGTCGCCCCTTTGCAGCCTTCAGTTCGACCTCCGCCGCCGTACCACTGCACCTCGACGTTGAATGTGCCGCGCCACGTCTGCGTCATCTGCGGTTCATCCTCTTTGGCCCTTGGCGTTCTTGGCGCCCTTGGCGGTTCCATTCCGGTTTCGGGAAGCCGACGACGACTTGACAAGTCAGGCCATGTGTGCTAAGATGAGATAGCATAACATACAAGAGGAGGAACCATGAAGCCGAACGTAGGCTATCTCTCCGGCACTGACTCGGCGACGCTGAGTCAACTCGCGGCCTCGGGAATCAACACTGTTCCGCTGAGCAACGGCTGGGACAATCACGGCAAGTACCTCGGCATGGTGACCGTATCCGACAACCTTGGTGCCATCGTCGGCTATTTCCACAAGCTGGTCGCCCCGCCCGAGGCGCAAACCCCTCCAGCCAGTTTCCTGGACAGGGCGAGAATCCACAAGATACCGGCGGTCGTAATCTGCCCCGCGAACGTCATGGCCCGCGCCAAGGAGGTGCTCGGGGAGGGTGGCGCGACGATTCACTGGGCCACCCCTGACCAAGTGTACGACAAGGTCATGGAGTTAGTCGGCTAGCGCGCCTGACGACCGCTGCCGTTCACCTGAGATTCGACCGCCAAAGGCCTCACCCCGCCCGGCCCTGACGGACGTGAAGGCCGTGTCCCGAGGTAGCCCGGAACCAGCGGGAGCTGCCGAGAGTGAGGCGGCCGCGGGGATTCCGCGGCCGCCGGTTTCATGTGGTCCGCAGGCGCTTAGATGTAGGCGGTCTCGCCGTGCAGGGTCTCGTCGAGCCCTTTTTCTTCCTCTTCCGCGGTGATCCTGACTTTCATGAACTTGCTGATAATCCAGAGCATCGCATAAGTGAACAGGAAGCCATAGGCGGCTGCTCCGAGTGCAGCCGCGGTCTGCTTCAGGAAGAACGAACTGCCGCCGAAGAAGAGGCCGTTCGACCCCGCCCGGTTGACGAGCGTGGAGCCGAAGAGGCCGAGACAGATAGTGCCGAGCACGCCGCCGACGCCGTGCACGCCCCAGACGTCAAGCGCGTCGTCCCAGTGGAGCTTGTTCTTCAGGCTTACCGCGAGGTAGCAGACGATGCCCGAGGCGATGCCGATGATGATGGCCATGGGCGTCGATACGTAGCCGGCGCAGGGCGTGACCGTGGCGAGGCCCGCGACCGCGCCGGTGAGGAGACCGACGAACTTCGGCTTCTTCTCGATGCTCCAGGCGATGGCCAGCCAGGTGATGGCCGCAAACGACGCCGCGCAGTCGGTGTTCAGAAACGCGAGGCCGGTGATGGCGTCGACCTGGAGCTCGCTGCCGGCGTTGAACCCGTACCAGCCGAACCAGAGCAGGCCGGTGCCGAGAGCGACCAGCGGGATGGAGTGCATGCCACGGTCGACGGCTTTGCGCCGTCCGACGAACAGGACCGAGGCGAGCGCGGCAAACCCGGCGACGGCGTGGACGACGATGCCGCCCGCGAAGTCCTTGACGCCCCACTGGGCCAGCAGGCCGCCGCCCCAGACCATGTGGGCGAACGGGAAGTAAACGAAGAGCAGCCATGCCGTGAGAAAGACCATGTAGGCGCCGAACCGCACGCGATTGGTGAAGGCGCCGGTGATGAGCGCGGGCGTGATAATGGCGAACATCATCTGGTAGGCGATGAAGACGACGAGCGGCAGGTTGGGGTTGCCGAAGAATGGCGTGGACGCGTTTATGCCGTGGAAGAAGGCCTGGTCGAGGTTGCCGATAACGCCGCCGACGTCACCGGAGAAGCAGAGCGAGTAGCCACAGACGAACCAGAGAACCGTGGTCCAGCCCATGGACACGAAGCTCTGAATCATGATGGCGAGCACGTTCTTGCGGCCGACGAGCCCACCGTAGAAAAACGCCAACCCGGGTGTCATCAACATCACAAGGCTGGTGGCAAGGAGCATGAAACCGGTATTACCGGTATCGAATGACATCAATTGCCTCCTATTAGTTTCCGACTGCAACCGTTCCGATTCCCGGCTGGCGCGCCTTTGGGGTGATCGATTCCGCCGCGCCCGGGTGCGCGACGGGACGGAGATTATTGCGCGTCCGGCACGGCTGTCAAGCTGGGCGGGGAGCGCCCGAGGTCTCAGTTTGCAGTCGGCAATGGCGGACAGCAGACGGCAGAAAGCGGACGTGAGTTGCGAGTTACGAGTTGGCGGACCGGGGCCTGGGCTTGCGCTTGAGCTTGGGCTGCACGCGCGAGGTTCCTGTTGATTGACAGACGGTTGCTGATACAATGCGACGGCCCGAACATGAGAACCACTAGACGCGTATTCCTCGAGTTGGAGGACGGAACAAGGCTGGCTGGTTCTTCGTTCGGGCACTTCGGGCAGGCGTCGGGCGAGGTGGTGTTCTCGACCGGGATGACGGGCTATGTCGAGAGCCTGACCGACCCGAGCTACCGCGGCCAGATTCTCGTCATGACCTATCCCTTGATTGGCAACTACGGAGTGCCGGACAAGGCCGACGCCGACCGGTTTGAGTCGGACCGAATCCAGGTCTCGGGTTTGGTAGTGGCGCGCGCCCACGATGACTCAAGCCATGCGGGCGCGGCGCGGTCCCTGACCGATTGGCTGGCGTCGGAGGAGATTCCCGGTGTGGAGGGCATTGATACGCGCTACCTGACCCTGAGGTTGCGCGAGCATGGCACAATGCTCGGCAGGATTCTGCCCGCCGACGTGCCGCCGGAGGAGTTGGCCCCGATGTTTGACCCGAACCGGATTGACGTGGTCTCAACCGTCACGGTCAAGGAGCCTAGGATAGGGGTCGGGGGTCAGGGGTCGGGGATCGGGGGGCGGAAGCGGGTGATACTGGTTGACTGCGGGGTGAAGCATTCAATCCGGCGCGAGTTGCTTGCGCGCGGGGTCGAGGTCCGGCAGGTGCCGAGTAACTGGGACTATACCGGCGAGCCGTTCGACGGAATCCTGGTTTCCAACGGGCCGGGCAATCCCGAGCAGTGCCCGACCACGATTGAAGTACTGCGCCGGGCGATGGCGCTCGGCCGGCCGATACTGGGCATCTGCCTCGGTACGCAGCTCATGGCGCTCGCTGCCGGCGCCCGCACCTACAAGCTGCGCTACGGCCACCGCGGCCAGAACCAGCCGTGCCGCGAGAGCGGGACCGACCGTTGCCGGCTGACCAGCCAGAACCACGGGTACGCGGTTGACGCCCGCACGCTGCCGGACGACTGGCAGGTCTGGTTCACCAACATCAACGACGGGTCGGTTGAGGGCATCCGGCACAAGCGGCGGCCGTTTGCCGGGGTGCAGTTCCACCCCGAGGCGTCGCCCGGCCCGCTGGACAGCCGCGACCTTTTCGACCGGTTCGTGGAGTCGCTGTGAACCGGCCGGACGATAAACCACGGATGAACACGGATAGCCGGGCAGATGTCTCCGAGAAGACCATCTGTGTTCATCAGTGTCCATCTGTGGTTAGTAGGAATCCGGGAAAGGTCCTGATACTC
>CAZQZR010000117.1:0-2935 GCA_964597845.1 uncultured bacterium
CGGCGCAAAGCCCGCGAGCGAAGACTCCGGGCCGACATCTCCGAGTTCAAGCAGCGGATTGAACAGCGGGAGCAGCGACGGGACTGGCTTAGTAACCCGGACTCGGCGTCGCTGCGTGCCCGCGAGCTGCTGGGCGACAGGCCCGACGAGAAAACGTTGAGGTAAAGGCCGAGGTTGAGACCGGCTCGACCTTAGCCTTAACCTTTACTTTGCATGACTTGGGGCCGGCCGGTTTCCGGGTGCCGAATCACGATCGGCTCAATGCCGTAGACGGAACGAATCAACTCACCGGTAATCACCCGCTCCGGCACGTCGCAGGCGGCCGCCCTGCCCTTGTCCAGCAGCAGGATTCGCGAGCAGTAGAGCGCGGCGAGGTTCAGGTCGTGCGAAAGCAGGACGACGGTCCTCCCCTGCCGATTCAACTCGATGAGAATGCGGGCAATCATCTGCTGGTGAGCGATGTCGAGGTGAGACGTCGCCTCGTCCAGCAGCAGGATTTTCGGCTCCTGGGCAAGCGCACGCGCCAGCACGACCCGCTGCCGCTCGCCGGCCGAGATGCCGTTGATGCGCTCATCGCGCAGGAAGAGCGCATCGACGAATTCGAGCGCGCCCTCCACCACCTTCCGGTCCTGTTTGCCCGGGCTCTGGAACCTACCCAGGTACGGATTCCGGCCCATCATCACGACGTCGGCAACGGTGTAGTCGAAGGCGAACGGGTTCTCCTGGAGAACGACGCCGATGGTCCGCGCCGCTTCGGCCCGTCCAATGGCACGCAGCTCCCGTTCGAGTATGCAGACCGAACCCCGCGCGGGCCGGAGCAGCCCGGCCGCGAGCTTCAGCAGCGTTGACTTGCCCGCCCCGTTCGGCCCGATAACGCCGAGGAACTCGCCGGCCGCAACCTCAAGGTTGAACCCGTCGAACAGCAGCCGTTCGCCGTACCCGAACGCGAGGCCGGACAGCTCGATTGCCTTCACAGCCGGCTCCTGAGCAGGTAGATGAAGAACGGCACGCCGACGAGCGCGGTGACGATGGAGAGCGGCAGCCCGCCGGGAACGATGTTGCGCGCCAGCACGTCCGACAGCAGCAGGATTCCCGCGCCCGCCACAAACGACCCGGGTATAACGCGGCGGTGCGCGGGCCCGAACAGCATCCTTACAAGGTGCGGTACCACCAGCCCGATGAAACTGATTGCGCCCGTGAATGAGACGACCATGCCCACGAGCAGCGACGATACAACGAACACAGCCCGGGTGACGTGCTGGGTATCCACGCCGAGCGTTTCCGCCGCCTCCTCACCCGATGACATGACGTCGAGCGACCGGGACATCGAAAACAGCCAACCGCAACCGATGACCGAGAGCACAACAACCGCCCCGAACAGCCACACGGTTGTGCCGGTGAACACCGTCCCGAGATGCCCCATCATCATGTACACGGCCTCACCCAGCGTGCGCCGGCCCAGGATCATCGCGAGCATCACCAGGCTCGAAAGCAGGAAGCTCATGATGACGCCGGCCAGCACGAGCCCGGTAACCGTAACCCGGCCCCGCACGCGCGCCAGCGCGTAGACTACGAGCATCGTCACGAGAGCACCGGCAAAACCGCCGAGCGGCGCGAACGCGCCGGCTGAACGGCCCAGCACCACGGTCAGGCTCGCACCCAGTGCTGCCCCACTCGCCACGCCCATGGTGAAAGGGTCAGCCAGCGGGTTCTGCAGCAGGCCTTGAAGGGACGCGCCCACGACCGCCAGCACACCCCCGGCGATGATTCCCAGCGCCAGCCGCAGCAGCCGCAGGTTCATCACCGCGCCAAGCCTGGTCCCGGCGAGACCGCCGGGCCCGACCGCGACCGACAGGGCCGCCGCCGATATGAACAGCAGGATCAGTCCTACCCAGCTCGGAACGACCCTGGCGTTCCTGTGAACCGGAGTTCTGGTTCCCCTTTCACTATTCACCATTCACTCTTCACTATTCCCAGTCTGCCCGGGATGGAGCAGCTTTGCCAGCAGGACTACGCCCTCGACAATCCTGGGCCCGGGCCTGAAGAACAGGTCTTCGTCAAGCTGGTCGTACACCCGGCCCTGCCTGACCGCATCGATGCCTCCCCAGCCGATGCGACGCGCAACGTCCGGCGCGCGCATGTCCGGGTGCAACAGCAGGATTGCCTGCGGGTCGGCCGCGAGCAACGCCTCAGGATCGACAACCGGGTACTCCTGCACCGACTTCGCAAAGACGTTCCGCCCGCCGGCCCGCTCCAGCAGTTCGTTGATGAACGTGCCGCCGCCCGCGGTCATCAGCGGAGTCCCCGAAATCTCGACGTACACGCGCGGCGTGTCGGCAAATGCGGGAACCGAGTCGAGTCGCTGCCGCATCGCTGCCACAAGGCTCTCCCCCGACGCCGGCCGGCCGAGCAGTCGCGCCACCGTGTCAATCTCATTGAACACCGCCCGGATATCGGCCGGCCGGGAGGCATAGACCGGTATCTTCATCTCGTTCAGCTTCTCAAGCAACTGCCGGTGAATGGGCAGAGCGAGAAAGACAAGCCCGGGCCGGAGCGCGATAATCCGCTCCAGGTCCGGGCTCATGAAGTCCCCGACCTTGTATACGCCCTTCGCCGCCTCCGGGAAGTCGCACTGGTTCGTGTTGCCGACCAGCACCTTCCCGGCCCCGACCGCGTAGACAATCTCGGTCACGCTCGGCACCAGCGACACGACCCTCAACCCGGACTGCACGCCCGGCTGCCTCGGGCAGGCCATAACCAGGAGAACGACGATTGTAAGGGCGAACCTAGTCAGTCTCATCCCGCGACCGGTCAGGGCTTGCCCTGAGTTCGTCGGAGGCGTCCGGCTCCGGCATTGTCACATTCGCCAGGCCGGGCTGGTTCACCTTGTGGCCGTGTATCAGGTAGACGGTGTGCGCGACCATCCGATCTGCCG
>CAZQZR010000117.1:3035-10590 GCA_964597845.1 uncultured bacterium
TTCACCTTGTGGCCGTGTATCAGGTAGACGGTGTGCGCGACCATCCGATCTGCCGGCCTGATGCCGGTCGCGCGCACCAGTATCTCCCGCTCCAGCACTTCCTTGACGTGGATTCTGGCGAACCCCTGCATCTCCATGGCCGACACGGTCTTACGCACCTGTTCCACGGTCGGGCTTATCGACACGAGGGTGTATCCGCCCTTGAGGGCCTTGTGGGCCGGCGCTATCAACGTCCACGGCTCGGGCACGTCCAGCAGCACCGCATCAACGTCCGACTGCGCAAACCCCTCGTGCTCCGGGTCCCGCACGAAGAACTCGCAGAATGCATCGAGCCCGTACTTTGTGACATTGGCCCGGGCGTTGGCGCTGAACTCAGGCCGACGCTCGTAGGAATACACCCGGCCGTCCGGCCGCACGAAGTTCGCAAGAATGGTGGTGAGCGCGCCGGAGCCGGACCCGGTCTCAATCACCCGCGCCCCGGGAAACACGGCGGCCGCCAGTAGCATCGTCCCGACGTCCTTGGGATAGACGATGGTGGTGGAGCGTTTGACCTTCATTGCCAGGTCCGCAAGGCCGGGCTTGAGCAGGTAAAATAGGAACCCAAGGTGGGTGCGCATCTCGTCGCCGAATTCCTTGCCGGCGATCTGGTCGAACGGAAGCTGGCCCCGATGGGTCGAGAAGCTGCCCTTCGGCTGGACCGTTACGAGATAGTTCATGCGTTCGGAATGATAGAGAATAACCTGGTCGCCGGGTTTGATCATCGCCCCCATTCTAGATTGGGCGCGCGCCAAGTCAAGCAACCGGGCCCGACGAGGAAAGGTTGAGGTAAAGGTCGAGGTTGAGACCGGCTCGGCCTTAGCCTTAGCCTTAACCTTAACCTTTCCTTTGTATGACCTGGGCCGACCGGCTGCGCTTGACAGCCGGACGCCTTACGCTACGCTATGGGCGTGACAGTGAATTCTCTTTTCAGAGGCATCACCGAGCGCTTCACCAACGACATAGCGATCGATCTCGGCACCTCCTCAACCCTGATTTACGTCAAAGGCAAAGGCATCGAGCTGCGCGAGCCTTCAATCGTGACGATCGACGAGGTGACCCACGAGGTCGTCGCGGTCGGCACCGAGGCCAAGCGGATGCTCGGCCGGACCCCGGAGGGAATCCGCGTCATCCGGCCGATGAAGGACGGCGTCATCGCCGACTTCGGCATCGTCGAGATCATGCTCAAGACCTACATTGGCATGGTCCAGCGCAAGAAGCTCTTTGTCCGGCCCCGGATCATCGTCTGCGTGCCATCATGCATCACCGAGGTCGAGAAGCGCGCCGTGCGCGACTCGGTCGAGGCGTCCGGCGCTCGGGAAATCTACCTCGTGTCCGAACCCATCGCCGCGGCCATCGGCGTCGGCCTGCCGGTCGAGGCGCCGACCGGCAACATGATCATCGACATCGGCGGCGGCACGACCGAAATCGCCGTCGTCGCGCTCTCCGGAGTGGTCAATGCCGCCTCGGTCCGCGTCGCGGGCGACGAGATGGACGAGTCGATAGTCAACTACATCAAGAAGAACTACAACCTCATCGTCGGCGAGCAGACATCCGAGTCCGTCAAAATCGCCGTCGGCTCGGCCTACGCGACCGGCAAAGAGGAAACCATGGAGGTCAAGGGCCGGGACCTCGTTTCCGGGATACCGAAGATCATCAAGATTACCAGCACCAAGGTGCGCGAGTCGCTGGAGGAACCGATTACGCTCATCGTCGACGCGGTCCGTCTTGCCCTGGAAAAGACCCCGCCCGAGCTGGCCGCCGACATCGTCGACCGGGGCATCTACATGTGCGGCGGCGGTGCGCTGCTGCGCGGTCTCGACCTGCTCATCAAGGAGGAAACAAGCCTGCCGGTGTTCGTGGCTGAGAACCCGCTGGAAAGCGTGGTGCGCGGCGCCGGCCGCATCCTGGAAAACATCAGTGTCAACGACAAGCTCGTACTCCGCGCCAAGTAACAGACTCCCTGAAGACCCGATGACCGCGCTTCATTCCCGGACAATGGCAGCCGCGTCGCGCGGCTGATTCCGACGTGGCCAAGCGACTCGTCACCGCCGGGCAGGACCGCATCGCCTGGCTGGTCATCCTCCTCGGCTTTGCCCTGCTGCTGCTCCCCCACCGCCTGCGCCTCGCGGCTACTCAGCCATTTCAGTCCTTGCTCCTCGCGCCACTCCGCCTCGGCACCGCGGTCAGCCAGTCGCTCCGCGACTCAAGGACGGAGAACGAACGACTCTCACTGCTTGCCGCCGAACTCTCGGTCGATAACGCGCGTCTTGAGTCCGCGTCCCAGACCGCGGGACCGGAACCGCTTGTCGGCCTGGCGCTGACCCGGGCGCCGGTCATCAGCCGCGACCTTGCCACGTTTGAACGCTGGCTCGTCATCAGCCGCGGCACGCGCCACGGCATCGGGCCCGGCGCGCCGGTAATCACCGCGGACGGAGTCTGCGGCAAGGTCATCGTCTGCGGCCCGCACCAGTCCCTGGTCCAGACCCTGCTCGCGCCCGAGTCCCGGGTCGCCGTGCTCAACCTCCGGTCCCGGGTCCCGGCGCTTGCCCGGGCCGACCACTCCGGCCGGCTCGTTCTCGACTACGCGCCCAAGGAATCGGACTTCAAGGTTGGCGACACGGTTGTGACCGCGGGCCTCGGCACCGTCTTTCCCAAGGGACTCAGGATCGGCGAGGTCATTGCGGTCCCGGACCGACCCGAGGCCCTGTTCAAGCCGGTAACAATCCGCCCGTTCGCCGATATCAGCCGCGTCGAGCAGGTATTCGTCATCCACCTGCCCGAGGCCGGCGGCTCCGAGAACGGACCCGGCTGGCTTGAGAATACGGGCCCACCCGAAGTAAGCATCCCGGACCAGCCGCCCGGCCAATGAGAACCTTCGTCGCTTTCCTGCTGCTGTACCTGCTCTTCCTGGTCCAGGCCAGCGTCAACCCGTGGTGGCCTGACCTCGTCCTGCTCGGACTGATCGCCATCTCGCTGCACGAGACCCGGCTCACGTCCGCCCTGGCCGGGGCCTTTGCCGGACTCTGCCTCGACATGACCAACCCGGCCTTCGCCGGTACCAGCCTGTTCGCACTCGCTGTAACCGGCTACGGCGTAGCCGCGCTGCGGACCCTGTTCTACCGGGCGCGCTGGGCCACGCTCCTCTTCGTACTGATGGCGCTCACTCTCAAATGGACCGCACTCGCGCTCTTCGGCCCGGGCCTCCCCGGCCTCGCGCCGCTGCTGGTCTCATCCGTACTGACCATGACCCTGGCCCCACTTGTCGAACTGGGTCTGGCCCGCTTCCTCTACCCCGGATGGCAGCCCGCCTGACCCGGCTGACGCAGGTCCTGCTGGTCCTGCTTGGCATCCTCGCTGTCCGCCTCGTTCATCTCCAGGTCGTGCAAGGCCCGCGCAACTCGCGCTTAAGCGACCGCAACCGCATCCGCAAACTCGTTCTACCTGCCCCGCGCGGCCGCATCTTCGACCGCAATGGCGTGCTGATAGCCGATACGCGGCCCTCGTTCACTGTCTCAGTAATCCCGACCGAACTTGCCGATTCGACCCTGCCCCTGCTCGCCCGCCTGCTCGACGTCTCGGAACCGGACTTGAGACGGCAGATCAAACCCGTGGCGATGTTCACCTCGCCGGTCAACGTCAAGCGTGACGTGACGATTGAAGAAGTCGCCCGCGTCGAAGAGAACAACTTCCGCCTGCCGGGCGTCCACGTCCGCGTTGACCCGGTGCGCAACTACCCGGCTGCCAACCGCTACTGCCACGTACTCGGCCACATCGGCGAAGTAAGCGAGGATGAGGTCCGCCGCGATACCGCCCTGCGGCCCCTGGACTTCGTCGGCCGGGCCGGCATCGAGGCGTGGTACGAGTCGTCCCTGCGCGGCCACGACGGGTTCGAATACGCCGAGATTGACGCCCGGGGCCAGGAGATCGGTCCCCTGCGGGAGAAGCGCCCGGAACCCGAAACGCCGGGCCGCGACCTCGTGCTGACGATCGACGACCGGATCCAGAAGCTCGCGTGCCGCCTGCTCGCCCCCTACCCGCGCTCCGCTGTCGTCGGGATGGAAACGAGGACCGGTGCCATCGTCTGCCTCATCTCCCAGCCCGACTTCGACCCCAACATCTTCATGGCGCCGATCGGCCCCGCGACGTGGGATTCGCTCATCTCCAACCCCTCGAAGCCCTTCTTCAACCGGGCGGTAACGTCCGGCTACCCGCCCGGCAGCACCATGAAACCGGTCGTCGCACTAGCCGCGCTCCGGCAGGGCGCGATCTCTCGCGGGACCCGGTTCCAGCCCTGTACCGGCTCGTTCAAGTACGGCAATCGCATCTTCAGGTGCTCGGGCGTCCACGGCAGCCTCAACCTCACCGACGCCATCGCCCTGTCCTGCAACGTCTACTTCTACCAGGTCGGCCTCAGGCTCGGGCTCGACAGCCTGACCGCATACTCGAAGGAAGTCGGCATGGGCAGCGTCACCGGCATCGACATGCCCGGCGAGAAACCCGGCAACATCCCCTCGCGTGAATGGCTCGACGCGCGCTACGGCAAGGACAAGTGGGGTGCCGGCTCGGTTCTTAACTTCGCCATCGGCCAGGGTGAGGTCTCCGCGACCCCGCTACAGATGGCGGTTCTCTACGCGGCAATCGCCAGCGACGGCAGGGCGGTTCGACCCTACCTCGTCGCGCGGATTGACTCGGCCGGGCGCACAATCCACACGACCGTGCCGGAAGTCCATCAACTGCCGATGCGGCAGCAAGACCTTGACGTAGTGAAGCTCGGGCTTGAGCGCGTGGTCGAGCAAGGAACCGGGACCATGGCCAGAATCCGGGAGATAAACATCGCCGGGAAGACCGGCACTGCCCAGAACCCGCCCAAACCCGACCATGCCTGGTTTGTCGGTTACGCCCCGTACAACGCTCCCGAGGTCGTCTTTGCCGTGCTGGTCGAGAACGCCGGCCACGGCGGCGTCGTTTCAGCGCCCATCGCCGGCCAGCTAATCCAGGCATACTTCGCACCCGACGAACCAGAACCGGAAAAGCCGGCCACGCCCGGCACTTCCGCAGCAAAGCCGGACACCAGGAATGGTGAATAGAGAATGTTGAATAGTGAAAGGCAGATTCGGGTTTCACAATTCTCAATTCACTACTCACTATTTCCGAGATGAAGCGCTTCGACCCCTGGCTCGCACTCGCCGCGCTGCTGCTCGCGTGCGTCGGCCTGCTTGCCATCTACTCCTCGGGCGGAACGCACTACTTCTTCCGGCAGCTCACCTTCGTGCCGGTGGCCATCGGCGCCGCGGTCGCCGTGTTCTTCCTGCCCCGGCGCATCCTGTACGGTCTGGCCGAACCGCTCTACGGGCTGGCCGCGCTGATGCTTCTCGCCGTTCTCTTCGCCGGCACTGGCCCCGGCTCTCACCGCTGGTTTGTGCTCGGCCCGGTCAACGTCCAGCCCTCCGAGTTCGCCAAGCTCGCCACCGTCCTCATGCTCGCGAAACACCTAAGCGTCAAACGCAGCATCCGGCTTGAGTTCCGCGACCTCGGCATTCCGCTGCTTATCGCGGTTGTCCCGGCCCTGCTCGTGATGGTTGAACCCGACCTCTCCACCGCGCTCATCTTCGCGGCCCTGCTTGCCGCCATGCTATACTGGCAGGGCATGAGACCCATGCACATCCTGCTGCTCTTCATGCCTGCCCTCTCATTCGCCGCCGGGTTCTCCCTCTACACGTGGATCCCGTTCTTCGTGCTGCTGGCAATCCTGCTCTTTGCCCGGTCCAGCGTGAGCCGGGCGCTCATCGGCCTCGGTATCAGCGCCGGGTTCGGCCTGCTCTCGCCGGTCGTGCTCGCGTCGCTCAAAGGCTACCAGCGCGCCCGCATCATGAGCTTCTTCGCGCCCTGGTTCGACCCGCACGGCATCAGTTGGAACGCAATCCAGTCCCAGATTGCCATCGGCTCCGGCCGGCTCATCGGCAAAGGTCTCCTCCTCGGCACCCAGAAACGGCTCGGGTTCCTGCCCAACCGCCACACCGACTTCGTCTTCTCCTCAATCGGTGAAGAGTTCGGACTACTCGGCTGCCTCGTGGTGCTCGGTCTCTTCCTCTGGCTTCTGCGCCGCATGCTACTCGCCGCACGCCAGTCCGATGACTCGACCGGCTCGCTGCTCTGCGTCGGATTCGCGGCTATCATCGGGTACCAGATGTTCGTCAACATCGGAATGCTGCTCGGGCTCCTTCCCATCACCGGCATCGCCCTGCCGTTCCTCAGCTACGGCGGCTCCTCGCTGCTCCTGAACTTCATCATGGTCGGGCTGGTCCTCAACGTCGTCTCCCGGCCGGAATAGCGGCAATTGTGAATAGCAAATTGAGAATGTTGAAACCCGGCCGCCCCTTTCACTATTCACTATTCTCTATTCACTATTTCCTATGACTGACCTCCGCTCCCTCACGCTCGCCCAACTCGAAGCGCTCTGCGCCGAACTAGGCTGGCCGCGCTATGCCGCGCAGCAAATCTTCACATGGCTCTGGCAGAAAGGCGTAGATGACATCGCCGCGATGACCAACCTGAGCAAGGAACGGCGGGCGCTCCTTGCCGAGCGCTACAGCGTCAAGCTGCCGGAACTGCTGCGCACCATGGGCGACGAAGACGGCACGACCAAGTTCACCTTCAAACTCGAAGACGGCAACGTAATCGAGTCCGTCTTCATTCCGGAAAGTCCTCGTCCGACCCCTGCCCCCCGACCCCCGCCCCCCGACCCCCGTTCCCCGGCCCCTGACCCCGGCCGCCGGACAGTCTGCGTCTCAACCCAGGTCGGCTGCAAACTCGGCTGCGCCTTCTGCTACACCGGCACGCTTGGGTTCAAACGCGACCTCGCCTGGCACGAAATCGCTGCCCAGGTATTGGCCGTACGCCAATACATGGTAAGTTTCAAGTCACAAGGGGAAAGTCCAAAGTCCGATTCCGCCCCTGACCTTGCCATTTCCCCTTCCCCCTTTCCACTTATCACCCAAAGCCTGGGAAGTCATAAGTCACAAGTGGAGAATTCCAAGCCCGGTTCCGCTCCTGACTTTGCCATTTCCCCTTCCCCCTTTCCACTTATCACGAATGTGGTCTTCATGGGCATGGGCGAACCGTTCCTCAACTTCGACGCCACGATTGAAGCCGCAAGGACCATCAACGCGGAGAGCGGCCTCGGCATCGGCGCGCGAAGAATCACAATTTCCACATCCGGAATCCCCGAGGGCATCAAGGCCTTCACTCAAGTACCGCAGCAGTTCCGACTCGCCCTCTCCCTCAATGCCTCGGACGACGAGACCCGGTCCAAGCTCATGCCGGTCAACAAGATTCATCCGTTGAAGGAAGTCATGGCCGCAATCCGCACCTACACCGATGCCAAAGGCAAGCGCGTAACATTCGAGTATGTGCTTGTGGACGGCGTGAACAACCGGGACAAGGACGTCAAGCAGCTCGCTGTCCTGCTCAAAGGCATTCCCTGCAAGGTCAACCTGATTCCCCTGAATCCGTTCCC
>CAZQZR010000118.1:0-362 GCA_964597845.1 uncultured bacterium
GCCGGAAGTGCCGGAAGCGACTGCGACTTCGGGTTGCTGGTCATTCAGGAAATCTGAGCTTGGGATTCATCCGTGTCTGGTGGGCGTGAGAAGCCGCGCCCGGTTCGGCTCCACATGATAAGGAAACATGGGCGCGGGCGGCAGCGGCGAATCAGAGCATCCTGCCACACGGCATTGTGCCTCCAAATCCGGGCGAAGTCAAGACGCGCACGGAGTGCGCGAGTGACCAGTTCCCAGTTTGCAGATGGCAGTGGCGGAAGGAATCCGCAAGTTGCGGGTCACGAGTCGCGGGTGGCCGGTTCCGAGTAAGCGGAAAGCGGGCGGCAACGCTGCGCAGCGGCGATAGAGTGTCGGTCTTGCCG
>CAZQZR010000118.1:462-10422 GCA_964597845.1 uncultured bacterium
GCCGGAAGTGCCGGAAGCGACTGCGACTTCGGGTTGCTGGTCATTCAGGAAATCTCAGCTTGGGATTCATCCGTGTCTGGTGGGCGTGAGAAGCCCCGCCCGGTTCGGCTCCACATGATAAGGAAACACGGGCGCGGACGGCAGCGGCGAATCAGAGCATCCTGCCACACGGCATTGTGCGCGACCGGCCGAAAGGTCTTCGGCCTCAGGCTGGAGGATGCGCCTTGAGATAGGTTTCGACCTCCACAACGAACCGCCGGGCTTTGCTAATGTACTCCTTCGCCTCTTCGGATGTGGTGGGTCGAACGGGCTGATAGTCCGACACTTGACGGGAATCGAACGCCTTGTGCAGGTCACGCGAAAGCTCTCTTGAGAAAACGCCCTTGAGTACGAACTCGGTGTCGAACAGGCCGATAGCACCGGTGTGCTTGCCGGCAACCTTGCCGATACTTTGCAGGAGCGCCAGGACCGCGTAGAACATGGCGTAGTATGCACGGTTAATGATGCTCTTGGGAGTGCCGCCTCCTTCAGCCAGCACCACGGCATCATTCAAGGTAGACTGAGCTTGTTCGAGCCGCAGCCTCACGAGTTCGGCGGTTTGTTCCGGTATCACACAGTAATGCCTTCCTGCCTTACCGCAATCGCCAGGAGCGAGGACGAAAGCAGTCCTTCCTCCCAGTCGAGGCGCGATACCGTGACCGGCACAACGACGATGCCGTGTTCCAGGCCCGCCTCCCATGCGCAATCGTTGACGTAGTCCTCTACCTCGCGGCTCACCGGCGTGTTCAGGACAACCAGAACGTCGAGGTCAGAATCCAGGTCTGCGTCGCCACGGGCGCGCGAACCGAACAGCACCAGGCGACTCAATGGCAGTCGTTTCTGCAGCTTGGCCTTGAGCTTGGCCAGGATGTCGGCTTCTTGGGTAGTCATTGTCTTGTCAGAAGGAAGATAGCCGCCTCGGCTCCAATGTCAATGACGCAGGAACCCGACGCCACCCCCAGAACCGAGATAGGAGTTCACCACCAAGAAGAAGGTCCGGAAGGGGATTCCTCTGTACGCTTGGTGCTCTTGGTGTCTTTGTGGTTGAATATCGGATTCCGGGGCCGCCCTGCGATTTGACACCGCCGCAGCACGCTCCTACAATTTCAGGTCATCATATTGCGAAAGGAAATCTATCTTGAGAACCATTGACGTGTTTGCGTTCCTTGCTGCCGTGCTCGTTACGTCCCCGGCCCTGGCGACGGACTGGCCGCTTGTGCCGCTCGACTCTGTTCATCCGCTGGGTAACAACTGGGGCAACTACCAGGACTATAGCGGTGGCCAAAGCCCGTATTTCCACAACGGCATTGACGTCATCACACCGGACGTCCACGGCCGCCGCGTCACTGCGGTCCGGCACGGCTGGGTCAAAGCCTGGGGCACGATTCAGGCCGAGTATCATTACCGGCTCGCCATCTGCGACACCAATTCCGACTTCACCGGCCGGGCCGAAGGCTGGCTCTACGCCCACATTGACTCGGAACGCTGGCACCGCAACCTCGGCGACGAAGTACAGGAAGGCGACTCCATCGGCTACCTCGTACAGTGGCCGATGGACGCGACTTTCGACCACTGCCATTTCGCCCGCATCTCGGACACCGGCGCGACCTGGATGCGCTTCCCGGACGTGACTTGGTGGTTCATCCAGAACCCGCTGACGTTAATCCAACCCAACACCGACCGGCTCGCGCCGGTCATCGAGAACGCCCGCACGAACCAGAAGTTCGCCTTCTGCCGGAACAATTCAAACACCTACCTTCGATACGACAGCCTCGTCGGCGACGTTGACATCGTCGCCAAGGTCTACGACAAAACCGGCGCGACCACCGGCAACGAAACATGGGACAAGCTCGCGCCCTACGAAATCGATTACTCCATCAAGCGGCACGACGGTCTGGTCGTCGTGCCATGGACGATTGGAGTTCAGTTCTCGAACACGCTCGACGGCGCGCTCGTCAACGTCGTGTATAAGGCTGACAATACCTGCAGGTCGCAGGGCGACTACGATTACCGCGAGTACTACTTCATCGTCACCAACACCGACGGCGACTCGATCATCGAGTCCACCGATACGAGCGGTGAGTGGAATACCGGCCTGGTCGGCGATACGACCTACTGGGTTTACGTTCGCGCCAGCGATGTCTGCGGCAACACGACGCTGGACTCGATGATGGTCAGGACGCACAACAACGTGGCGGTAATGGAGCCGCCGTTTGCGGTGCTGTCACGACCGTTTCACGCGACGCAGACCGTGGGCCGCGGCGGATTGGTCGGCTTTGGTCTGGCCGGCACGGGCACGGTTCGGCTGCAGGTCTACGACCCGGCCGGGCGAGTCGTAGCGAAGCTAGCCGAAGGCAGGCTGGGCCCGGGCGAACACCGCTTCAGCTTCGCGCTGCCGGCTCCCGGCATCTACATCGCCAAGCTGACCCTGAACGGCAAGGATACCTACAGTACCAAGCTGGCAGCGCTCAGGTAGGGTGCGCGGGACATGACCCGACTCCGCAGGGCTGTCCCCAAGACCGGGACACGATCCGAAATCCTAGGAGGATTTCGGTCATGTCCCCTTGCGGCTCGCCGCGACTGCCTCCGCCGCCCTGATTCCGGTCGCCCAGGCAAAGTGCAGGTTGTACCCGCCGGTTTCGGCCCAGACGTCGAGTACCTCGCCCGCGAAGTAGAGCCCGGGAAAGCGCCGCGCCGCCATCGTCTTCAGGTCGACCTCATCAAGAGCCACGCCCCCGCCGGTCACCGTTGCCCGCTCAATCGCCTCGGTGCCTGTGATTGGGAACTCGGTCGCCCGGAGTTGGCCGATGATGCTCTCCTGTTCGGTCCGGCTCAGGTGGGCAAGCAACCGGTCGGCCGGGATCCCGGCCGTCGCGCATAGCCGCGCCGCCAGCCGGCGTGCCATGAAGGAGCCAAGGAACGTCCCGAGTTGCCGTGTCGGATGCCCGGCCCTCGCGGCCGCAAACTCCTCGGCCAGTTCCGTCGCGCTCCGGCCCGGCACCCAGTCAACCCGCAGCACGACCTGCTTCCGCTCGGCCAGGGCCCGCGCCGCATGTCCGCACAGGTTGAGCACGCTCGAACCTGAAACGTGCGTGTGGGCGAAGATGAAGTGGCCGGTGGCGGTTCGGGGCTCACTGCCTGCCACGAGCAACGTCATCTCTACCCTCGGCTGGGTGACGCCGGCCAGTCCGCTCAAGTCGTCCCGCGTCCGGAGTGAAGCCAGGGCCGGAAACCAGTCAACCGTCGCGAGCCCGAGGCCGCGGCACAGCGCCAGCCCGTCGCCGGTCGAGCCGGTGCGGGGATAGCTCGCCCCGCCGGTAGCAAGACAGACGTTCCGCGCGTCAACAGTGCTGCCGTCGGCCAGCCGAATCCGCCACCCGGGCTCAAGACCAGTGACCCGGCAGCCGGTCTTCACTAATCCACCGAGCACCACCGTCTCCCGCACCATTGCATCCCTGATTCCGGCGGCGTCGGCTCGCACCGGCCAGACGCACCCGTCCGCGTCGGTCCGGGCCTCAATGCCCAGGCCTGAAAAGAACTCCACTATACGCTGGAATGGGAACTTACGCAGCAAAGGCACCGTCAGACGGACATCGCAGTCGAACTTCTCCGCCATCGCCCGTGGCGGTTCGGCGTGGGTGAAATTGCCTTTTCCGCCGCCGGTCACGGCGAGCTTGCTGCCGCACCGGTCGGTTCGCTCCAGAATCACGGCCCCGAGCCCCAGCCTGACGGCCGTGACGGCGCAAGCCAAACCCGCGGCCCCGCCGCCGACTACGACCAGGTCTGCAACCTCGCCCATTATATGAACTTAGCTATATTCTCGCGCAGCCTGTGCTTCTGCCGAGATTGCTTCCGAACCCTGTCGGACCTTTCCGCGTCTAATATATTTGAGAGCACGACAGTTCGGTATCATAAACCGGCTCGGTCAACACATTGCCGCGACACTGGGCTGTTCGTGACTCTCTTTTTATTGGTTGAAATAGTTCGCCCAGTCAATATACCGGCGTTGAGCGTATTCATCCCCGCCTAACAAGATTTCCGGCCCGCCGACGTAAAGTGTATCGTCCGTCCATACGAGTCTTGCGGAGTACAATCGCTGTTCGAGGTCAGTGCCGACGTAGATGAGCGTCGAATCGGTCGGCGAACAGGCCATCGCCACCGGTACCACTGCCAGGGCGGTGACTTTCCGGCCGCCCATGTTTGCCGCGAGCACGGAGTCCGCCGTCTGCGCTGTCCCCACTCGAAACAAGACCCACTTGCCGTCGAACGTCCAGGTGAAACCCGAGAAGTAGGCGTCGTTCACGCCCGCAGTCAGGTTCACCGGATTGCTGCCGTTGCTGTTCATCATGAATACGTCTTCCCGAGTCTCGTTTTCATGCGGGTCGCCCGGCACCAGGCACCGGCTCTTACGGTAGTAGGCCAGCCTGGTCCCGTCCGGCGAGAAGACCGGGCTCGAATTCGCGACGCACGTAAACCGGCTCGAGTCGATGAGCACGAAGTCGCTGTCGTGCGTGAGTTGAACCCGGTGGCCGGAGCTGTCCTGGGTGAACAGGTGCCCGGTTCCGGCCGGGTACGCCTCGAAGGCAACCAGGTCCGAAACCGGCGACGCATCGCAGCTATAGATACCGTTATCGACCGAGGCGAGTAGCTTTGCCTGGCCGTACTGCACCGCAGTCTCGTAGAGCTTGTGGTCCGCGATGAACACGACTGAACCACAACCGGGCCTGAACCTGGGATATGAAGGCAAGACGTGCTCTAAGGGAACTAATGTGGCATCCAGTTCGCCATTAGGGAGATAGACAGAGAGGGTCTCATCACGTGCGTCCACGATCAGCCGGGACCGAAATCCGACCGTGGCGAGCAGTTCCGGCGACAGGTATTCGCGGCTGCCGGAGGTAGCCCTCGCCTGCACCGGATGTACGCTGCCCTCGGGCAACTGCCTTACATCCCACTGGAAGGTGTAATAGGTCGGGTCTGGAAACGTGTCCACGCCCGCAACCACGCTGTCAATCAGCAGTTCCACATAGTTGACGTTACGGGCAGGGTGACACGTCACCCAAATCGTATCCACTCCATACACCTCCCAGTCGGACGGCGCTTGAATGGTTACCTCGACCTTCTCGGTACAGGCCGCGAGCAGGAGCATCAAGAGGACAGGGCGCAGGTATCTCATGCCTAAAACCTAAGCCCGACCCGGCCATTTGTCAAGGAGAAAGAGACCCGGCCTATTCGCCGACCACCGTCGCCACGAGCCTCCGCCGGCGCGGCCGATTGTCGAAATCGAGCAGGACTATCTGCTGCCAGGTCCCGAGCGCAATTGCCCCTTCTCTTACCGGGAATGATTGCGATGCCCCGACCAGTGCGCTGCGCAGATGCGCGAAGCCGTTGCCGTCGTCCCACGTATCGTTGTGATGATAGCGCGCCTTCTCGGGCGCGAGGCGCTGAAGCGCCTCCTTCAGGTCCGCAACCGCGCCCGGCTCAAACTCGACGGTCGTTATGCCCGCGGTCGAACCCGGGTTCGCGATGCAGACGATGCCGTTGCTGATTCCGGACTGCTCGACGCCTGCGGCCACTAGCGCCGTGACGTCAATCACGTCGCCGAATCCCTGGGTCACAACCTCAAACACGGTGCTGTGAACCATCAGGCGAGTTGTCTCGGGAAGGGTATCACGGAGTCGGCAAAAGTAAGCACAAAAGAAAAGGGGTCACGGCTGGTCGCGAGTCTGGCTGCAATCTTGCTGAGTGACCGAGCCTATAACGATTACGCTTCCAGCGTGCCCCGCCACAATCTAGCGACCCCCAGCCCGCCTGTCAAGAAGTTCATTCGGGCCGTCAGTCGCCGATGTCCATCTGTTCGCGCCAGCGTCTCTCCATCCGCCGGCGCAGCTTGGCATCTTCAACTGCCGGCAGGGCCCGGCGCGATTCGTACATCAGTTCGTACCTCTGTCGGGTGAAGCTCGCAACGCTGTCCAGCGCCTGCCGGTCCACTGCCGAGTCCGGCGGCTGCTGGTAGTCCTGCCAGTTCAGTTCCGACGCCCAGCGGGACTGTCGCCGGTTGAGTTCTCGCATCTTCGGCTCGAGTTCCCTGACCAGTACTTGCTGGTTCCACTGCACGGCGCCCGATTGAACCCGCTTGAAGAACTTCTGCATCTCCCGGTGGCGGCGCCACTCGGCCCGCGCGTACACCCCCAGCTCGACCACGTTCCCGGCAAGCGAGACAACAAGCAGAACGAGGACCCACCTCGGTTTCACCTCTGCCCCCGCGGTTCTGCAACTGTGCTCGACTCGGCCCTGAGCACGGAATCGTGTTCGACCCTCATCCGGCCCCGCCAGAACTCCAGTTTCTCAGGACGGTACAGCCCGTGACACGCCCGCATGAACCCGCGCTGCAGCCTGGACTTCTCTCGCGTACTGCGGGCAATGCGGTCCAGCGCCGCGTTGACCAGCGCCGAATCAGGGCTTGGTTCCAAAGCCAGCAGGCCAAGTTCCCGGGTCGCCGTGCGCAGCGTATCGAAGTTCGGCGCCCGGCTCTTCACCAAGTCTGCAAGCATCCGGTCGAGCTGGCTCCGCGTTGTCCCGGGCTTGAACCACTGGCCTTTATAACGCCGGAACTGACGCCAAGCGGTATACTTCCCCATTCCGTAGAACCCGAGCGCCCCGGCGTTCACCGCCAGCGATAATACCAGCACAAGATAGAGCCATCGGTTCTTCATTGATCCTCCCCGTTCGGCAGTTCGAGGCCGACCTGTGCCAGCCGGTCAGTCAGGCTCTGCTGCGGACCGACCATGCCGCGGGCGAGCGCGGTCCCCAGCCAGACCCCGACCGCGACCAGCACCACGGCCGCGACCCGTGCCATGGCCCGGCTCAACCCGAACCACGGCCTGGCTCCGGCCTGCCTTCCCCTGATTCCGGCCATGATGCGCGTGCCGAGATAAGCAGGAACCTCCGGCTTCTCCTCCTTGCGCAGCAACTCGGCATCGGCCGCAAGCTGCGCCAGTTCCTCGCTGCATCGCGCGCACCCGGCCACGTGCTGGCGAACCGCCTCGGCCCGAGCACCGACCAGCGCGCCGTCGGCGAGACTCATTAGCAGCAACCTGACTTCATCGCATCTCATAGTCTTCACACTCATAGACACACATCCGTTGATTGCCTCTCGCCGCAACTCACACGAACCCCCGGCTTCTCGCGCCGGCAAGCGCTTGCCGCACGCTCATCCGTGCCCGGTACAAGAGCGAGTTTACCGAAGCCAGGCTCCGGCCCATTGCCTCGGCAATCTCCTCGTCGCTCAATTCCTCGTAAATGGAGAGAACCAGGGCCGACCGCTGGTCAGCGGGCAGCGACTCGAGCGCGGCGCCGACGCACTCCTTGAGTTGCCGCTGCCTGTACGTCTCCGCCGGCTCATCCCGGCGCGCGGCCGGGACGTCATCAGACAACGGGTCAACCGGCTTCCGGCGCGACAGCCGATTGATACAGAGATTGGTCGCAATCCGGAACAGCCACGTCCTGAAACTCGCCGCGCCCCGAAAACCGCGAAGCCCTTCCCACGCCTTAACAAACGACTCCTGCGTCATCTCCTCTGCGTCGGCTCCATTCCGGCACGTTCGGTAAAGGTAGCAGTAGAGCGGACCATGATGCCGGCGAACCAGCTCGTCAAACGCAGACGTGTCTCCGGCCTGCGCCCGCTCGCCCAGTTGCCGGTCGTCGTTCTGGCTCACAATACTATAGACACGCTGCCGCCCCGCATCTCTCGCGAGACCGCTGCGACGGCTATGTGTCGAGGTAGGGTCCGGGATTCTGAAGGAAGTCCCCGGCGAGTGTCAGCAGCACCCTCACGCCGATGGACAGGGCATCTTCGTCCATGTCAAACCGGTCCGAGTGGTTCATCGCCGTGATGCCGCGTTCAAGGTTGCCGCCGCCGAGGAACATGAACAGACCCGGCACCTGCTGAAGATAGGAGGCAAAGTCCTCTGCCCCGAGGTTCGGCTCCATGTCATCGTCGACGTCGGAGAAGTGCGCCTTCAGAACCTCAGCCGCCCGCCTGGTGAACGCAGGGCTGTTGACCAGCGGCGGATAGGCCGGCTCGGCGTCGAGCGCGTACTCGGGCAGGCCGGGAATATCCGGCTTGGCAAACGCCCGCATCAGACCTTCGAGGTTCGCCTTTATCGCCGAGACGATTGTCTCTGAGTCGCGCACGTCATAGGCACGAAAAGTCCCGACAACCCGCGCCTCGGCAGGCGTCTGGTTGTGCTGCATGCCCGAATGGACTTCGCCGAACCCGAGCACGTAGCGGGCGTTCGGGTTCAGCCGCTGCCGGATGTCGGCCTGGATGGTGTCGATGAACCGGGCCGCAATTGCGATCGGGTCGACGTTGTCCTGCGGGCACATGTGATGTCCGGGCTTGCCCTTGATGGTCACGGCAAACGTCCGGCTTGAGGCCATGAACGGCCCGGGGCGGAACCCAATCCTGCCAAGCGGCATGTTGCCGAAGACATGAACCGCAATAATGGCGTCTACGCCGTCAAGACAACCGTCGGCAATCATCGCGCCCGCCCCGCCCGGTGGCACCTCTTCAGCCGGTTGGAAAGCGAACCGGACATTGCCGGCAAGCGAGTCGCGATGCTCCTGCAACCAGCGGGCTGCGCCGAGCACCATCGCCATGTGCCCGTCGTGCCCGCAGGCGTGCATCACACCCGGGTTCTGCGACCGGTACTCGCGGTTCAAGTCGGTCTCGGCCTCCTGAATCCGCAAGGCGTCCATATCGGTTCGGAGCGCAATGGTCGGCCCTTTGCCTTCGCCACAGATGGTCGCGATGACGCCGGTTCCACCCGCCGGCCGGTTCTCGATACCCAGTCCGTTCAATACCTCAATAACCTTCTCCTGCGTCCTGCGCTCCTCGAAGCTGGGCTCTGGGTGCTGGTGGAACCAGCGCCTCAACTCAGTTGTCCAGGAAACAAGATTCTCGTTCAGCTCAATCATCGTGGCACCTCCAGTTTCCGTCTGTCACGACGGAATCGCCAAAGCTCGAAATCCGAAACACGAATGACGATTGAATACCGAAACCCGAATTCCCGCTTGGCCATTGCCCACTCGGACTTCAATCGGTATTCGAACTTCGAGCTTCGTCATTCCCGTCTTGCTACACCTGGCACTTCGGGCAGAAGTAGCATGCTCCTCCAAGATAGGCCGTCTTCTCAATCTTTGTGCCGCATTTCGGACACGGCTTGCCTGCCGTCCTGGCGGACAGAATCCGCTCGTACCCGCCCGGTTCACCGAACAGGTCAAGTTCGTCCGAACGGCCGCCCTTCGCAATGACGTCGCGCACGGTCTTGACGATGGCGCTGTGCAGCCCGCGCCGCTGTGCCCGCGACAGCTCGGTAATCGCGTGGCGCGGGTGCAGGCCGGCCCGGAACATGATGTCCTGCGCGACCGAGTTACCCAGTCCCGGAACCAACTGCTCCTGCGTAAGCAGTCCCTTCACGCTCCGCTTCTCGCCCTTTGTCAGTTCGTCTACCAGCCCAGAGAAGTAGCCGAACATGAACTCCTTGTCTACCGGCGTCGGCCGCATCCCCTTGATGTACTTCCGTTCCTGCTCTCTACCTTGCTCAAAGAGTTCCATCGCACCCCACATCTGGGTTGTGACCGACAGGGCCGACTCGTCCTCGAACTGAAGCAGCAGGTGGTACTTCGCCGGAAGTTCGGCGCCGGGTTCGTGGTACAGCAGCCGGCCTCCGCACTCGCCGACCACGAACACGTAGCCGGGCTCCAGCGAGACAAACATCCATCGTCCCCTGGCTGTGGCGGTGCCGACGGTCTTCCCCTTGGTCAGGCGCTCGAACTCGGCCGGCTTGCGGTTGTACCACACGAACTTGTGCGGCGAATTGCCCAGCCGGCCGCGCTGCACGGTCTTGCCGCGCAGAGTCC
>CAZQZR010000119.1:0-10409 GCA_964597845.1 uncultured bacterium
GGCCAGCCACTCCAAGCAGTCCCCCAGCACGGTCTCATACTGGCGAAGGGACATGGCCGAATTGTCCGACAATTCGGATCGTGTCCCAAGCTCTCCCGCAGCCTCAGCAAGACTGACTGTGCCCGAGGCGTCGCGGCAGATTGGCGCGGCTTCGTCACGCGCAGAGTAGCTTTCACGCAGAAGGTCAAGCGCATCGACCGGATGGTTCTGTAGTATCTCCTGCACGTCGGCGGGCAACTGACCGGCCAATACTGAAAGCACGGTGGGACTTGTACCGAGAATCTTCGCAATTCGGACAACCATGTCCGCGCTCGGCAGAGTCTTGCCGGTCTCCAATCTCGACAAGTAGCCCTTAGATACCTTCAGCCGAGAGGCAAGAGCCGACAGCGTGACGCCCGCCGCTTCCCTCTCCCGGCGCAGCATCTTACCGAACGCCGACTCACGTGTAATTGTCGTCCTGGATTGCTTTGGGATTTTGTGCACGGCATGAGTATAACACGGTTTACCTGATTGGTCAACGAGCATTCTACTGCCCCGACGCCAGCAATGAACCATTTGCCCGCGCGTTTGACAAACCAGGCCAGTATGCTACCATGTCCGCGATGGAATCCGAACCATCTACTTTGACGGATAAGGTGAAAAGGGTCAGCGACCCGATCGTGCCACGGCTAGCACAGTGATTCACAGGTCAGCGGATTCCGACTCGGAGCCGGCGTTCATCGTCCGAGCGGAAGACAATCCACTGGACACAATGCTCACACTGTCGGAGTTGGTCGACCGTCTGGTCACTAGTAACGTCATCCCTAACCGAGATACGGCCGAGGAGCACATCACGCACGTGCTTGACTACCACCATCTACCGAGAGCCGACCGCTATCCGTCACTCAGCCTCGCTAACCTGTCTGTCCTGGAGGCGCTGGACTACGGCGACCCCAAGGACGTCGCTGGCGATGCGAGAATCGCTCTGGCCATCTCGCCGGACTGCGCTCTCGCATGGTTCCTTCTCGTGGAAGAACCCTCGTTGACACTGTCGGAGAAACGAGCCAGGTATGTTCGCACCCTGGAGGCCTACGAGCAATTGCTTGACCTCGACTCACTCACCGAAGAAGTCCTGTCGTGCGATGACCGTCAATACCTCAGGGCGAGGACTGGGCTGGCTTTGTGTCTGTGGGACGAGGGCAGGAAGACGGAGGCCGTGAGTACCCTATGGGAGACGCTGCGGCTGAACCCTTGGGACTACAACGGGGTTCGCGGTATTCTCGCGGGCTGGCTGCCTCAACTCGACGACGACGCGCAACTCGGACAACTCGTGCGGGAATGGCCCGTTTCAAGAGAGGACCCCGACCCGAAACGTACGTACACCGAAACACTGCTGTACTTTCGCCTCGGTGACTACGCTGCGGCCCGAGCCGCGCTAGACAAAGCATACAAACAGAACCCGCATGTGCTTGATGCCATTGCCTACAATGATGAACCCGATGACGACGGCCCGCCAGCCGTGGCCGCGTCCAGCGTGCCGTATGCCGAGTCTGCAAACTCGTACATAGGTGCAGGTTGGCGACATACGATAGGCGCTGCCGCTTGGGCGCTCCGGTGGCTGCAAGAACGCAGCGCGCAGTGACCGATCACGCATGGGAGCCATCGAGTCCGGCACCCGTTTCCGCTTCACCCGAATCCCGCGTCCGGTGTGCCGAACTCCTGAGCCCCGCCCCGCCACCTTGACTCCCACCCGGCGCTTGACTTCGGCAGACCGGAGCGTATCCTAAACACAGTCTAATTTGACGATTGCCGCCCATGGCGGCAAAGGAGGATACAGATGCAGAAAAAGGTGCTCGTTCTAGTCCTGCTGCTGGCCGTGACGGCAACGCTTGTAGTCAGGTGTGCTAAACAGAACCAGAAACCGGTTCTCGACTCGGTTTCTTGGCCCGACTCGGTATACCTCGGAGCTAGCGTTACGCTTTCTTGTGCAGTATCAGACCCAGAAGGCGATTCGGTCACCGTGAGTTGGTTCTGCAGCCTGGGTACGTTGTCGGCTCCGACCGGCACATCAGTGAATTGGCAGGCTCCCGCATCGGAGTGCAGTCCGGTTATCACCGTCCGCGCGATGGACACACACAACGGCGAAACCAAACAGGAACATACGATCGTGGTCTCCGGGGCTGTAAACCGTCCACCGGAGATTGCTGGCATATCCGGCCCCGACAGCATTGCCGCCGGAGGAAACTGCGTTCTCACGTGCAGCGCGTCAGACCCGGACGGAGACACCCTAAGCTACACGTGGACGTGCAACGTCGGAGGACTGTCTGGTCAAACGGGCGCGACCGTGACTTGGTATGCGCCGGATAGCGCCGCGTCCGCAGTGATCACCGTCATCGTAGCAGACAGCAACTCCGCTGACACGGCCACGAAAAGCATTGGCGTGAGTGCACAGGGCGAAAACCACCCCCCGACCATAGCTAGCATCTCAGGGCCAGATTCTGTAGACGCTGGTGGCGATGCTCTCCTGACCTGTAATGCTTCGGACCCAGATGGCGACACTCTGAGCTACACTTGGTCCTGCAACGCAGGCGGACTATCTGGTCAGACAGGTGCGTCAGCCACTTGGCACGCCCCTGACACCGCAGCGTATGCGACAATTACCGTCATAGCCTCCGACGGACTGCTCGCGGATACGGCGACGAAGAGCATTGGGGTTAGGCCGCCTCCCAACCAACCTCCAGTAATCGACTCCATCCACGGACCGTCATCGTTGCCGGCAAACGGCAGCACGTCGCTAACGTGCTTCGCCCACGACCCGGACGACGACACCCTCACTTATACATGGACATGTGAACGCGGACGGGTGTCTCCCGCAACTGGTCGCACCGTTACATGGTATGCGCCTGACACATCTGGCAACGTAATCATCACTGCGACTGTCCGAGACCCACACGCTGCCACTGACCAACGCACGAAGACGATCAATGTGACGAAGGTCACCACCACGGCGCTCGACACGATGGTCTCTGTACCGGCAGCCAGCTATAAGGCGTGGCAGGGAACGATGAAAGTTGGCTACAATATCTGGGGCAACTTTTCTGTCTCGCAAGACGCGCCGAGATTCGACCTGGACATAAACTTCTATGTCTTCGACTCAACCAACTACTACAAGTGGGTGAACAACCAGAACAGCACCGGCATTGTCGTGATTTCGCGGTCAACCGGGGCTTCATACTCTGCCACCATACCAAAGACGTGCAGGTACTACATCGTTTTGGACAACACATACAGCGTGGTGACACCCAAGATCGTGACGGTGCTGACCAAGCTGACATCTCCTTGACGCGAGACGGAACTGAGTAGAATGCTCCAGATGTCACCCAGAGGCAGACTGAAGGAAGGAAGAGCATGATGAGGAGGTTAATTCCGACGCTACCGACGTCACGCGCATGGAGTGGCATGTATGCCACAAGGTGGGAAGGATTCTCCAAGGCGTGGATTCGCAGGCACCCTACCGAGCGGGGGCTGTATCAATGGCGCCCAAGACCGATAGGTGACGATAGTGATGGCCTATTCGGCATCGACGACGTGGGGGACGTATGTGGAGTGTACGTCTTCTTGGCCAGGAACGGCTATGTCCTGTATGTTGGGAAGTCCCGCAATCTGCGGACTGAAATCAAGCAGAGGTATCGGGGCTTCGAGCAGTTTAGGCGGCGGTACATCCATCAGGTCACGGCTCACAAGTCTATCAACGACGCGGGAGCAGGCAAAATGGAGTCAGACCTGCAATGGTACTACACGCCTCCCTGGAATACGAGATTCGTACACTGATGCGTCTCTCCCGGTCCCGCCTGTGTAACGACGGTGCGGAGTCACCGTGACGCCCGTCGAGAAAGCCATCTTTTCCGCGACGCGCGATTCACGGCTGGACTCCGTCATCGCCTCCGTCCTTGCGAAGAGGGGTTTCGCGCGCCATGCCGTCATCGGCAGTATGCTCTCTACCGAAGTAGAGGCTCCAGCGGCCTTCGTCTTGGGAGTGAATCTCGGTAGCTTCCCAATGGGTGTCATCTTCGTATCGCCTTGCTTCTATAATAACCTGACTGAAGATGAATTAGAGTTCGCACTCGCTCACGAAGTCGGGCATATCGAATTGAATCACGTGGTGGCGTCGGCCGTCGTAGCTCTCGGAAAAGGCGTGCTGGCGAACATGGTGGCGGACGTGCTGGAATGCACGAAAGAGAAGGCCGAGATTGTCCTGGGCCTGTTACAGGCGGCATGGGTAGTAGCCAATAGGCGCGTTACAGTCGACGCGCAGCTACTCGCTCAGAGGGAGATGGCGGCCGATGCTTACGCGGTCGGGCTTCAGGCCTGTAAGGAGCCAGCCGTGTCCTGTCTGCGCAAGCTAGCAGCGCTAGGCGGCACAAACGTGTCGCACGTCGTCGAAACCGGAACTTTCAAGCTTCCCGCATTGACTATCGAACAGAGAGTAGATGCCGTGGAAAGACAGTGGGCTTGGAGACAACTCTGGGTAATGACCGATGGTTCCGCTGACGCGTCGAGAGATTCCTGACGCACGGGCGGCGTCTCCCCTGCCATCAGGGTAAGCCGTGAGCCGTAAACCGTAGCCCGTCAGCCCTCTCCGTCCGCTGTGACGAACTCCTGAGCCCCGCCCCGCCGCGTTGACATTCAGACCCGAATTGGTGCGCTTCGGCTGATAGTGAACGCCGAACCCCACGCGGCGTTGAGGGATTTGGGGCTAATGTCTCCCGAAAATGAAGCCGGTTGAGCTCGGGTGTCTGGTCAGGCGGTTTGACCCGGCACCGACGGGCTTCGGTCGGCCCGCTCGGCGATTGTCTGTTCGCCGGCGATATCCTGGTTGAGTAGTCGCCGGACCCCGGCCGGGTCGAGGGCCGGGTCGCCGAGCAGTACCATCAGTTTGACCAGCGCGGCTTCGGGAGTGATGTCGTTGCCTGATACCACGCCGGCTTCGAGCAGCCGGACGCTGGCTTCATAGCGCTCCAATTCGACCCGGCCGCCGCCGCATTGACTGACGGCAATCGCCACGACCCCGCGCCGCACGGCTGCCGAAATCGGCGCGAGCACACGCGGGTCGGACGGCACGGTTCCGGCGCCGTACGTCATCAGCACGACGCCCTTGAGCCGGGGGTCGGACAGCACGTCCTCCAGTATTGACGCTTCCTGGATGCCGGGGAAGAAGATTACCGAGGCGACGTTCGGCTCGATGTGGCTGTGCAGGCGCAGGCCGCCGGCCGGCACCGGACGCAGGACCCGGCGGTCCACTACGATGCTCTCGCCCACGGCCGCGAGCCGCGGGTAGTTGGGAGACTTGAAGGCTTCGAACCCGGAGGAAGTCACCTTGCGGCTTCGGTTGCCGCGCAGCAGAGCGTCGTGGAAGAATATGCTCACTTCCGGCACAACCGGCAGGCCGGACCGCGCCGGGTTGGCAATCATCAACGCGGTCAGCAGGTTCTGGAGAGCGTCGTTGCGGACGTTCCCGAGGTGTGAAAGCTGTGCGCCGGTCAGCACGACCGGTTTGGCCAGGCCCTCGAGCATGAAACTGAGCGCCGACGCGGTATAGACCATCGTGTCGGTGCCGTGAAGGACGACAAAGCCTTCGTAGCGGTCGTAGTTCTTGGCGATGACGCTGGCAACGTCAACCCAGTAGTCCGGCCCGATGTTGCAGGAGTCGACCGGCTCAAGCTCGCAGGCATCGACGTTGAATCCGATGAAGCGGGTGTTGATGCTGCCGTCGATGAGGCGCTCGGAAAGCGACGACGTGCGGCGGCGGAATTCGACCCAGTCCACGACGACGAGCGGGCTCTCGGGGTCGCCGGGGTCGCGCGGGACCGAACCGATGGTGCCGCCGGTGTAGACGACGAGAACGCCCGAGCCGCGGTTGTCGGGGTCGGGGCGACAGGAAGACACATGGTTCATCACCTTGAATCTAGCCGGGAAATCAGCGCCAGTCAACCGCCGACCCAGAACCCAGGAACCGGGATAGGAGCTCACCGCGAAGGCAAGACACGGCGAAATAGTGAATCGAGAATGGTGAATAGTGAAAGGCGGATTCGAGTTTCACAACTCTCAATTCTCTGTTCACTATTCTCCCACTTGGAGTACTTGGCGGTTCCACATCGGTCCTCGGGCCAGAACGCTCAGCGGGAGTCCCGAAGGACTCCCGCTGGATAGTCGAACGTGGGCTGTAGCTTAGACTACGCCCTGGTCGAGCATCGAGTCGGCGACTTTGACGAAGCCGGCGATGTTCGCACCGTTGATGTAGTTGACGAACTTGTCTTCGGTGCCGTACTGGACGCACTGGGCATGGATGGCCTTCATGATGCCCTGGAGTCGCTGGTCGACCTCTTCGCGGGTCCAGGAGAGACGCAGGCTGTTCTGGGACATTTCGAGGCCGGAGGTGGCGACGCCGCCTGCGTTCGCGGCCTTGGCCGGCCCGTAGAGGATCTTCGCGTCCACGTAGGCTTTCATTGCATCCGGAGTCGACGGCATGTTCGCGCCCTCGGAGACGACGAATATGCCGTTCTTGATGAGGTTCGCGGCGTCCTTGCCGTTGATCTCGTTCTGGGTCGCGCTCGGGAACGCGCAATGGGCCTTGTGGTTCCACAGCGGGCTAAAGTCGGCCTTCGGGTCGGCCGGCTTGTAGGTCGCGTCCTTAAACTTGTCCGCGTACTCGCTGATGCGGCCGCGCTTCACATTCTTGAGCTCCATCACGAACGCGAGCTTCTCGGCGGTGATGCCGGCCTCGTCGTAGATGTAGCCACCGGAATCGGAGAGCGTGACAGCCTTGCCGCCGAGCTGGGTGATCTTCTCGACCGTGTACTGGGCCACGTTGCCCGAGCCGGACACGAGGCAGACCTTGCCCTTCAGGCTATCGCCGCGGGTGGCGAGCATTTCCTGGGCGAAGTAGGTGGAGCCGTAGCCGGTAGCCTCGGGGCGAATCAGGGAACCGCCCCAGTTGCGGCCCTTGCCGGTGAGCACGCCGGTGAACTCGTTCTTCAGCCGCTTGTACTGGCCGAACAGGAAGCCGATTTCCCGTCCGCCGACGCCGATGTCGCCGGCCGGCACGTCGGTGTCCGGCCCGATGTGACGGAACAGCTCGGTCATGAAGCTCTGGCAGAAGTGCATCACCTCGTTGTCCGTCTTGCCCTTGGGATCGAAATCACTGCCGCCCTTGCCGCCGCCCATGGGCAGGGTAGTGAGCGCATTCTTGAACACTTGCTCGAAGGCGAGGAACTTGAGGATGCCGAGGTTCACGCTCGGGTGGAAACGGAGCCCGCCTTTGTACGGGCCGATGGCCGAGTTCATCTCGATGCGATAGCCGCGGTTGACCTGGACTTCGCCCTTGTCGTTGACCCACGGGACGCGGAACATCATGAGGCGCTCGGGCTCGCAGATACGCTCGAGGATCTTCGCCTTCTGGTACTTCGGGTTCTTGTCCAGATACGGCATGAGCGATTCGACGACCTCGCGTACCGCCTGGTGGAATTCCTTCTCACCGGGGTTCTTTGCGATGATGCCTTGCATGAAGGCATTGACTGCATCAGACATTCTGTCCTCCTGTTAAAACTGTCGCGTACGGTAATTGTCGGGCGAAACTGATATCCGCTCTGTGTACCGGCTCTCACCGGCGGCCAATTATACCGCCGGCCTCGGGCACGTCAACCCTGCCGGTCGCGGACGGCAAGCCGGTCCGCGCCCGCTGAGCGCGGGCGCAGACCGCAGGAGAACGAACGTCTCGGGCTCAGGGTCTTACGGGAATATGCCTCGCTCTCGGTAGACCTTCTCCAGTCGGGCGAGCGCCACCATGTAGGCCGCGGTGCGCCAGTCGACCTTGTACTGACGTGCGGTTTCGCGCACGCGCGCGTACGCATCGACAATGCGGCGGTAGAGCTTGCAGTCGACTTCCTGCAGTTCCCAGGATTCGCTGCGCTTGTTCTGCAGCCATTCGAAGTAGCTGACGATGACTCCTCCCGAGTTGCAGAGGACGTCGGGAATCAGGTCGATGTTGCGCTCGACGAGCACTCGGTCACCATCCGGGTTGGTCGGGCCGTTGGCGCCCTCGGCCACGAGCCGGACGTTCAGGAGCGGGGCGGTCTCGCCGGTAATCTGGTTCTCAAGCGCAGCCGGGATGAAGATGTCGGCCTTGGTGCGCAGGAAAGCGAGGTGGGTGATCGGCTTGGCCCCGGCAAAGCCGGCGACGCCGCCCCTGGCGCGGACGTACTTCGCCAGTACCTCAGGGTCCATGCCGTTCTCGTCCGCAATCGAGCCGGTCACGTCTTCCGCGGCGATGAGCTTGGGCCCGAGCGGCGTCAGCAGCCGGGCGGCCCAGGAACCGACGTTGCCGAACCCCTGGACGATGTAGCTCGCACCGTTCAGCTCAAACTTGCGGTCCTTGGCCCACTCCCGAATGAGGTAGACGACGCCCTGGCCGGTTGCCTTGTCGCGGCCGAGGCTGCCGCCGGCTTCGATAGGCTTCCCGGTCACGACGTGCAGCATCCGCTGCCGCTCGTTCGCCGGCATCATCGACTGGTAGGTGTCGAGGATCCAAGCCATAATCTGGCCGTTGGTGTTGACGTCCGGCGCCGGGATGTCGTACTCCGGGCCGATGGTGTTGCCGAGGGCGAAGGTGAACCGGCGGGTGATGCGTTCGAGTTCCCCGGGTGAATAATCGGACGGGTCCATCTGGATTCCGCCCTTGCCGCCGCCGAACGGGATGCCGGCGATGGCGCATTTCCAGGTCATCCAGGTCGCGAGTGCCCTGACCTCGTCGGTGTTGACCGCGGGGTGGAACCGAAGCCCACCCTTGAACGGCCCCAGCGCATTGTTGTGCTGGATCCGGTAGCCGGTGAAAACCTCGGTGCGGCCGTCGTCCATCTTCACCGGGAAGTGAACCATGACCTCGTTCATCGTCGTCGCCAGTATCTTGCGGATATTGGGGTCAAGTTTCATCAGGTCGGCCGCCTTGTTGAACTGGGACGTGACATCGTCGTACACGTTGCGCCGCGTCTTCATTGCCGGTCTGGGTTCGGCGATCCGGCGGACGCGGGTGACTGTGCTTATGCTCATGATTCCTCCAGTCGGCTGGGCCGGCCGGCTACTTGTACTCCTCGCAATGCCAGATGCCGGTCTCGGGCTTACGGATGGCACAGGTCTCGCGCATGTCGCAGTTCACGCAAAGACCCTTGTACTCGTCCCAGAGCCGCATGTCCGCGGCCGTCGGCGCCGGGGCCTCGAGCTGGGCATCGGCGACCATCGGCAACGCGGAGCTGTCGAATTCCTCGCAGAACACGACCGGCTGTTCGGGGTTCTTGACGTATCCGCAGGCAGACGCGTGGTCGCAGGTCTGGCAGAGACCCTGGGGTGCCTGCTTCTCCGGTTGACGCCTGACCGGCTTGGTCAGCACTGGCTTCCGGTTTGTCCGGCGCATTGTGGCAGTAGTAACTGACATATCGACCTCCATGTCGTCCGGCGGGAGGAAGGTCCCGGCCGGGTTAGCTTTGGCTCTGATTCTGACTGACATCGCCTGTCTAAGAGCACGGACCGTGCCAGTCACAGACGCGCCCAAGTGAAGGCAGTCTCAGTACAGCTAAGCTACTCTGCTAGCTGGGGTTACTCATACGTCTCGAACGCAAGGAAGGGTGGACGGCCAAGAAGAGGTCATCCACAATTGTGGGGAGATTCTCCCCGGATGGGGCGAAACTACTCGGCGGTATCTTTGGGTGGCGACTCTTCCAGTTTCTTCAGTTTGTCGCGCAGAGTCTTCCGGTCGACACCGAGGATCTCAGCGGCGCGGGTCTTGTTCCCGCCAACACCGGCAAGCACATTTCTGATGTGCTCAGTCTCGACCTCGGCCAGAGTGCGGTTCAGCCCGGACTCACGCGCAGCCGAGAAGCGCATGTGCGCCGGCAGGTCGGTTACGTCGACGGACTCGCGCTCGCTCATCAAGACGACGCGCTGGACGAAGTTCTCAAGTTCGCGGACGTTGCCCGGCCAGTAGTAGCCGGCGATAATCCGCAGCGCCGCTTCGGTGAAGCGCGGTACGGGCCGGGCGAACTCGCGGGCGTACCTGGCCGCGAAGTGGTTGGCGAGACGCAGAGCATCGTCGGCCCGCTCGCGTAGCGGCGGGATGGTTATCGTGATGACGTTGAGACGGAAGAACAGGTCCTCGCGGAAGACGTTCTTCTGGACCAGGCCGAGCAGGTCCTTGTTGGTCGCCGCGATGACGCGCACGTCGACCTTGCGCACGCGGGTGTCGCCGACCATGCAGACTTCCCTGTCCTGCAGAACGCGGAGCAGTTTGACCTGCATCGAGGCACTGGTCTCGCTGATTTCGTCGAGGAAGACCGTGCCGCCCTCGGCGGTCTGGAAGAAACCGGCGCGGGTCTCGGTCG
>CAZQZR010000120.1:0-10274 GCA_964597845.1 uncultured bacterium
TTACTCCGTTTGGCTGAGTCGGCGTCCTGGCACGCTGTTTCGGATACGGCCATCGGCTACATTCTAGGACTCGCGGGCGGGGATGTCAAGGCAGGGCCTCGTTGGTTCGGCGATACCGTTCGACGTTCATCGTTACCGGCACTGCCCGACAGGGGCTACTACGGCCGCCGAAAGATGTCACTCCTTCGCCAGCGGTACAGCACAACGTACCGGTCAATCGACGCCCCCGAGTCTTTCATCGGGCGCGACGTCTCCTCGTCGAACCCGGCGATGCCGTACTCGGTGACGCGCGGCCACGTGCCCGAACGGTCGGTGTGACCCAGGATGACGATGGTGCCGGGCTGGGCCTGCGGCGCGGACAGGCCGGTGTACGGACAACCGCTGTCATTCGGCGACCGGAGCCGCCCCGCACCCGCCGCCAGACTGTCCGGGAAGTAGAACAGGTCCACGCCAAAACGGTAGGCGGACTTCGTGAATGGGTTGACCGGCAGACTGCCGGCAATGGTGTCGCCGCTTCAGCCGACGCGGTCGCGTGCTAGGAACTTCACGAACCGACTCGAGTCCGAATCGAACTCAGCCGGATACGGATACGCTCCGCCATTCTCCTTCGCCCAGCTCTCTAACGAGCTCTTAACCGCGAGCATGGTCACGAATGTCGGGTGCGTGATGCCGTAGTTCATGCGTGAAAGTCTGCCCGGCCTCGTGATGACACTGAACAAAACCACCAGCGCGATTGACAGGGCAGTGAGGAGCCCGCCCAGCACGACGCCTGTCCGCGCCCGGCCGCGAGACCGCGGCTCCTCGCGCAGAGCGTCGATGGCAAGCAAGGCCGGACGCGGCGCCCTCGTCCTGAATAACTTCACAATCACCCATATGTAGAGTACCAGACTCGCCATCCGCGTTATGAGATCCACAATGATGATTGGAAATCCATACGGAGCTTCCATCTCGGGCCACATCAGAGGTGCGTGAACGAGAATCAGTGGAATTTTCTTCAGAGTGAGAGTGCCCTCGGTGAGAGCCATCGCAAATGCCAGAACCCGAAGCCAGTTTATGCCGGCAAACACCAGTGCCAACGTTCTGGCTCTCCTCCAAAGACAGATCGTGGCAGTTACCACAAACGCCAGCATGGCCGTTCTCGACAAGAGGATCAGAGCAAAGGGCATGGCGGGAACGCCAGGCCGGTTCTCAAGAGATGACATGAAGGAAAGCACGAAGATGACGATGCCGGCGACGGCCAGAAGCTTGCTACGCGTGTCGAGGCCTTTCATTGACGCGGTGAGAGGAACTCAGCATGGGCCCGGTGTAAGATCCCGTGTACTTCCAGGGATATAATAAGCAATTCTACCCCCGTCAAGGCTAGTCCCGATTCGGGGCTCATCATCGGGCGAATACTACTACAGCGGGCGGGGATGTCAAACCGGCGGGCGGAAGACGGTCATCGGCCGCGGGCTTCCGGTGAAACGAAAACGGTTACCGTCTCCGATAGCTCCAACGCTACCTGTGGACTTTCGTCTTACGGCTGCCATCGAGACCGGACATGAGGCGGCCGTAGAGGAAGTCAGGCAGTTGTGTGGCACAGTCTCCACGGAGTGTCAAGACGCGCCTGGGATCGAACTTAGGGACGCTGGCCTCGAACTTTCTGCGGACTCTGTCGACTAGGTACTCGTCCGGGTCGATGATTAGGATCTTCTGAGAGCGCGTCGTCTGCATAGACTTGGTCAGCATTCTCGATATGTACAGATCGGCATCGGCAAACGAGAAACCCACAACGACGATGACATCAGCCGCCCTGAAGATGTCCGATGCGACTCTAATCAACGGCGTCAGTGGCGGTGCGGCATCGAACTTCATCGCTAAAGGAGGAACCAGCAGACCGCGCAGCTGTCCCCCACACGTCTTGCATATCCCGATGACCGGATACGGCGCGAGATCCCGCATGAAGCCGCTTATGGTCCTTTTGATGTCGTATAGCTGCACTTCTTGGCACGTGTCGCAGTAGAACCAGTTTAGGCTGCCGTGGAGTTTAACCAAACGGGTGTGTACTTTCGTGGCCGTCGTGCCCACATTGCGGAACTCAACACCGTACGTGAAATTCTCGTTTTCCTTTCCTAACGCAAGGTCTACGCAGCAATCGTAGTTTGTGGTCACGATGCCGGTCGCAGGGTGCTTCGTAACATAGTCGGCTATAGCCTTGTGTGCGTGGTTCGGTTTCGCAGGCAGCATAGTACTCGACAGGAGTCCGAATAGCACCTGAAGGGTATCTTGGAGGAATGCCACGGAAGAGAGGTCGACTGCACGCGTGTATGCGCGCTTGAATTCCTGTTGTTCCTCTGGACTCCCGCGGTACAGCAGCATGTTGATCAGCCCGAATACGTTCGGGTTCCTACTGCAGAACGTAGCCAGTTGCGCGGCGGTCAGGAGGTCCTCGATGTTCGTGATCTTTGTCTTATCGCAGAAGTCTGCAAGCTTCGTGAGGTCGTCGCGGTCGAGCCTGCGGGCGCGAGACAGCAGGTCTGCAAGTAGCTCTTTGACGGTGGGGATGCCCGAGGGGGCGGGCTTTGAGGCCCCTGCTCCGAGTAGGAAGGCAATCTTTGTGGTCGCAGGGTCAATTGACTGTAGTTCTACCGGCACAGCTTGCAGTCGGTTGAAGAAGCTGGCGACATCTGTCCATACGGATTCTGGCAGGTAGTCAGCAGTCCTCTCACTTGACTTGGCGTTATTGTAGAGTGAAACCCAGTCAGGGTGGACACTCTCACGCCCAGCCTCGATGTCGGGGTCATGCGACAGCTGGTACAGCCCCTGAGCCATAGAGCCAAAGTCCCTCCTGGCCTTGGCAAGAAGGCTCTGTTGGACAGCCGACACTCTGCTCGTTCCAATCCGCGGCATCCATCCGACGGTTGTAGGTCGTTCGTTACCCCGCGACGCTTGCGCGCCGACGACGTGAATACTACGACTCATGTGTGTTATGATAGACCAAGTCTAGCTGGCTGTCAAGCCCGGGTCTAATCGGGGACACTAACAGTTTTACCTGTGTCAGTCAAGGCTGGGCGGGGTTCGGGGTTCGCCGTCGGTCGAATATGACATGTCAAGCATGCGGGTCGTCGTCGGGCGGCGGAGGGTCGTCCGGGACGGGTTCGTAACGGGTCTCAGCCTCGACCTGAGCCTCGACCTCGCTGAGGTCCTGCCTCATCTTCCGCACGTAGTCGTCCGGCAAAATGACGGGATGCCAGCGGATGGTCTTGGGCATGAGGCCATTATGCGGAATCAGGCCGAGGAGTCAAGCTAGCGGAGCGGGGAAACGCCGCCCGCGCGAAGGAGTCCTTTGCTCCGGATATATCCCATGACCCCGGTCGTCCCTGTGACGTTCTCGTCGGCGCCTCCTAATCGATCGTCACCGACAGGAAGTTCTTGCCGTCCGGATTGCGTCCCGCCTGGACACGAACCACGCCATCGTTGCGCGTCGTCACGCACTTCCTGACCGCATCCTCTCCATTCCTCCGATGCACGCTCCAGCCGAGAGCCTTCCCCGAATACTGAGAACTCGCACTCTTGTCGGTGTACTCGCCGTCAGATATGACGACTAGGTAGGGTGAGATGTGCTCGAATAACTCAGGCGAAAACGCGGAGAGTCGACCGTGGTGAGGAGCCAACAGGAGGTGAGTGCCTGAGATCGCTTTCACGAACGACGCGTCTTTGAGGAGTTCATTCCAGGAAGGCGGTTCATTGTCTCCCGTAAGGAGTATCTTTATGCCTTCGTACGTCACGACCGTCACAATGCTGTGGTTGTTGATGTTGGACCTTCCGCATTCGCGTGGCTGGAATAGCTGGAATTCTGCACCGCGGTTCACCTCCGACGAGAGCGGGTGGTCCACCGGCAGTTTGTCGGTGTAAAGTCCGTTGATCTCGATGTACTTCTCCACCACTTTCCGGTCCGACTCGCGGATATCAGATAGTACTTCTTCGTCAGTCAGATGTCGAGGTCGGTAGAATGCAATCGGGTTCATTTCGGTGAAGTTCTCAATATCGCCCATGTGGTCAGCATGCGGGTGCGTGACAATAACCGCATTCAGCCTTGAGACCCCCCACCTCCGTTTGAGGTGCATCAATGGACTAAAGGTCTGGTCAGACTCCCCAAAGGAGCCAATTCCGAGGTCGAACGCTATGTGTTGATCTCCCGGTGTCTTGATGTACGCAGCGCTGCCGTGCTGCACGTCCCAGAAAACGGTCTCTAGCATTGTTTCCTCCTAACTCACCATCGAAGTCAGAATCTTCTCGATCTCTTCCCACGTGCTGGCAAACTGCACGTTGCTTGCCAAGTCGCCCATTTTGGACCGAATCTGCTCCGGGGTCCAGTAGCTCTGTTTGCATATCGCCAACAGACCAGCCTTGGTGTAGGCGATGCAGTCTGACGGCGCATCGCCTATGCCGGCCACTACGTTGTTCCGTGCGGTGAGGGTAACCAGCTTTCGCTGTTTCCACGAAGTGCTCTCTCCGCCTTCGTGCTCCTTCATGATAAGGTGGCTCTTGGACGGTTTGTCGAGGGGGAATCCGAGCTTGCGTAGCTGTAGCACAGTGGCTGCGCGCATAGGCTCCGGGCGGCTAGTCAGGTAGACAATGGTGAATCGCCTCGCGAGTCGACGCAAGGCCGCGATGCTGCCTTCCACGGGTGAATCTAGCGCAGCTAAGTCAGGGGACTGGAATGCCCTTGCCAGTTGGGCGTGCTCTTCCTTGCCGAGGATGCCTGTCAGATCGTAATTGCCAGCCAGGTTCTCTGCAGTTACCTCTTTGCCGAAGAGCTCTTTCAGCAATACCAGTTTGCGGGGAATGTCCGACACAACCGTGTTGTCGATATCGACGACGAGCACTGCTCGTGGTTGAGCCCGGTGGACCACAAGCGCGGCGTTCGACAGGAGCGCTGCGAGTGCGATGCTGATTGAGCTCGCGGCCGCATTCGGTTCAGGCGTACCCACGCCATGGAAGAAGGCGAACCACCCCGCGCCGAGGAGTGACATGACTAGGAAGACGATCAGCGTCCAAATGGCCGTCACCGAACTGCCCCACCGGAACACGCTGGGATATAGAGGACTAGTGGGCTGGACGGCGACCCAACGCAGCTCCTCCGGCATGCGCCTTACGAAGTGCTGCCGAATTGCGTTCAGCTGTTGTGCACTGACGACGAAGTAGCTCCTGAACGTCACCATCCAAAGGAACAGTATTTCCCCTACCACAGCCGTGGTGATCATCAGCAGTCCGATCCACCTTGGTGAAACGACGAAGTTCTTGAGTCCCAACAAGGACACAATGACCGTGGCCACCGATAGGATCAACGTGGCGAAGAACTTGGTCATGCCCAGGATGTGCTCGTCGCGGTCGCGAAGCTGGATGAAGTTCTCCTGGAACTCCAAGAGCAGCCACTTGTTGGTCTGGTCTTCGACCTCAGTCTTGCCGATCTCTGTCAACTGGCCGCGCTCAGTCATCGTAGACATCGACCATGGGGTGGAGCGGAAGCGGCTTGGCCGTACTCCAGCCTTGGCGGGCCGGGACTCCGCGGTAAGAGCACTTTGTCTCTCCCATGGTGGCGATGACGGGCGCGCCGCGGCGCATGAAGGCGTTGGTGACCTGCTTGGCAGGGTGCTTCTTCTCATCTCCCTCGGCGACCGACACGTACGCAGTCTTGATCTTGGTGTCGTCGGTACGCTTTGGTCCCAGAAGTCGGTTCAGAATCGTAGGTCCCACGTTCTTGTGACTGCCGTGATGGGGCACTTGGACGAATGATGATGTGCTCGCTCCGATACCGGCATTGTCCATGAAGTCTGCCGCAGCTGCTAGCGACCGCCGCCCTGCATCCCCAGTAAACAACAGCTTCGCTTCGTCGGATTGCACCAACAAGACCACGCTGGTCTCGTTCTCCGCACTAGTTGTCCCGGAGTCCGTGAGGGTCTCTATGTTCCGATCCTCAAGGGCAGTTCCGATTGCCTCGCCCAGTTTGGCTATGGTTTTGCGCAGGAAGCCGGATTCGGCCTTGGGCTCCGGTGTGCCTCTGAATTCAGGTAGCAGCCCCTCGTAGAACTCCACGGAGGGTCCTACTATTCGGAGGGCACCAGCTTGGTCCGTGTATCCGGCGAACGGTTCTCGCACCCGAATGCCCTTGGAGGACGCAAGCTGTTCGAGGTCGTATGCCATGTCGAGCGACTTCCGCAACGCCTCACGGACGCTGCCGTCGGTGACGCGGCCGCTCTTGAACATGTCTGATATGCTCGACGTGTGCTTCCATGGTTGGTGCATCCATAGTTCGCCGACCCTTAAGTTTTCCAACACAACAGTCAACCCAGAGACGTGGTCCTGGTCAGGATGCGTGGACAACACAACATCAACGCTGTCTGTGCCGTAGTACTGGCCTATGTGCTTCACCAGTTGCTCTCCAGACTCCTTGAAGCCACCGTCAATCACGATGACAGTCTGGCGTGAACGGACGCCGCTCATCAGATCCCCAAAGCGCATGGCAATCGCATCACCGCTACGACCGCCGTTACCCACTGGCAGAAAGTCAACTTCATATTCCATAATCAACCTCCGGAATTCGGGGACGCATGACTCGCCTTACCACCGACAAGGCCGGGCGAGACTTGTGTTCCACGTCGACATTATGGTGTATCGAGGCGCGGAGTCAAGCAAGTTCTTGACAGCGACCAGGGTCGAGGCGGATAATGTCAGGGTATGGGCAGATACTACCTGCCGTGGAATAACTGGCTGTTGCTGGCTGTGGCTCTGGCCGTCGGACTTCTGGTCTGGCTGTTTAGGTGCTAGGGCAGGGGCGGCGGGACTCGCGAGGCCTGCAACTTCAGGCGGTCGTAGTGCGTGAGAACGAGGTCCTTGGTGCTGGTGTTGCCGAACAGTTCGGGAAGGCTGTCGGCAGAGCCGCTGAAGGTAGAGAGCATGTACTCGGCATCATCGCGTTTGATGCCGTACAACAGCAAGTAAGCGGCGTCTAATTCGGCCAGAAGCTGCGCTCGCTCGTCCGGCTTCCATTTGTGCACCAGTTCCTTGAATCCAGCAGCCTTGGCCAGCGGAACCATGTCGTTGCTCGTGCAGGAGAGCTTCAGGACTCGCTCCGATATCCACCGCTCCAACGTCTTGGACTTCTCCCAAGGACATCTGTCAGAATACGTATCGGGCGGGAGCACTGGGAGTTGCTCGACGATGAAGAAGTTGAGGTGGATGTGGCCTATCTTTTGTCTGGTCACGTAGTCAAGGACGAACGAGTTCAAGTTCGCGACAAGGCAACACTGTAGCCGCGCGGGAGGCGCTTCATCGAAAGATATGACGGGCGCCGTGTTAATCATTCCCGACAACGGGATGAAGGATGCAAGCATCGTGCGCGAGTCGGTCGCCCGCGTCACGTCGCGGAAGCCAATGAGGGCGGGTGCATCTGAGCGACCAAGACGCTCCAAGATTGTCTTTTGGCTTGCCCACCATCGAGGCTGGACCACGAAAACCGGGTCCTGGTGCTGCACCAGCGTTGTCTCGGTCGTCTGCCCCTGGTTCATCCAGTTCTCTTTCTTGACATAGACGCTCCCGAAGCGGTGGTCGTAGGGTCTGAACATTTTGGCCTCATAAAGCGGCAAGAAGGCATCCTTTCGGCGATGCCAGACGTTCCCTTTAACAGTACAACCTCTCGCCTTGAGTTCGGTCGCAGTGAGGAACTCGCCAGCATCGTTCGTCTGGTCGAAGAGCCTCTGGAACCGCACTCGCCAAGCGTTCACGTCGCCGTCTTCTCGCTTGGCCCACAGGACTGGCACCCGCCGGTATATCCCCTTAGTAATCTCAGCATCACGCACGGACCGGAACACGGGACATGTTCGCGTATTCGGGTTCAGAAGGGCGAAGTCTGCAGGTTCCAGTGAGATATGGCGGTTCTTGTCCCTTAGTTCTAGCATGTCGTGCGCGAAGAACACGAAGTCAGCGTCTGCGCGGGATGCCGAAGCGCCGCCGAACAGCAGCACGCAGAACTTGAAGGACCTGTGCACGTCCTGAAAGATGGGCGCATGGTTCTCGAAGTCATAGAGCCCGGCAAGTGCGGCCGTGCGCGTGAGTTCCCCGAAGAAGTCCTTCGTTGTGTGTTCCGTGGCTATGCCGGACGGGACCAGTATGCCTACCCTGCCGCAACGTGCGACAATGGTGTGTGCCAACTCAGCAAAGAGTGCGTATGTGTTGATGTCGCCCTTGCCGGTGAGGGGGAAGCGCCCGGAGCGCCTGACGTGACGGAGGGTCTTGTCTGCCGCCTCGTGAGCCGCGACGCAGCGCTCCGTAAGGCCGGGGTTTGACTTGACCAGCGCTCTTATCAGCTTCGCTCTGGTTGCAGCATCCTCGGCTGTGGCGATTTCGGGCGCGGCGACATCGAAGAACTCTCGCTCCTGCATCTTCATTCGCTCCCAGGGCGGATTCCCGATGACGCAGTCGAATCCCGATTCCTTGCGGTCGAACACCGCGGGGAACGTCGTGCTCCAATTCATCGCGTTAGGGTCAACGTCCGGGTCAGTCACGAGGCTGTTACCGCAGACGATGTTCGATGATAGGTCGGCGAGTGTCTTGCCTTCTTCTGCAGATCGAATCCAAAGGGCCAATTGCGTAATTTCCACGCCCTGCGGAGAGAGGTCTACGCCAAACAGGTTGTCGCGAAGGATGTATCCAGGCACCGTTTCCTTGAGAGCGCGAGCATCCTCTTCGTACTGATAGGACAAGTCATCGACAACGCTCAAGTATGCGTCTTCGAGTGCATCGTAGGCTTTGATGAGGAACGCGCCGCTGCCGCAGGCTGGGTCAATGACTTTGATATTGCGAAGAGCCTCGACTCGGCTGCGACAGTACGCCAGCACCTGCGGGTCTTTCTCGTGTACCTTCAGCCCGCCAGTGTCGATGCCGTACTGCTTGCTGATAGCGGAGAGTCGCTCCGTTGCGACCCTCGTCACTGTGTGGTCGACGATGAACGCCGTGAACTCCGGCGGGGTATAGTAGATGCCGCCGCGTTTGCGCTCTGCCGACTTCTCCATCTTTGGCTTGGGCTCATCGGCAGGCTTGGCTTGGAAGATACCTCCGAGGCGGAGTTTCCCTATATCGCCAACGGACTTCTCGAAGATGCGGCCGAGGACGTCGACATTGACCTCGTGGCGGAAGTCGTACGAGCCGATGCTATTGAAGAAATACGTCCACGTATCGTCGAGCTCAAGGTTATCCACTTCCGGGTCGTCTCTGAACAGGCCGCCGTTGAAGGCTGAGATGTTGGCCGCTTCGTTGCCCTTGTCTATGCTACGGAACAGCTCGCGGAAGTTCTGCCAGCGGGGGTTAGTGACCTTATGGAATGGGGCGGTGTTCGCGAATGCCGTGTGGATGGTCTCGCTCGGCAGTAAAGCGCGGTCCTCGCAGAAGGCCACGAATATGATGCGGTCCAGCAGCTTCTGCGCTATCGCAATGGCCGTTTCGAGCGACTTGTGGTGCGGCTCTCCCATCAGGTGCTGGACCAACTCCACGCGGTTCCGGTGGTAGTCCTTGTAGAGTTCATCTCCAACCTCGCGCTGCAGTTTGCCCGCGCTCTCAAGAAGTGCATCAGCGTGGGGAGGCCTGCCGTATAGTCCGGGTAGAAGTCCGTAGCGCCCTAGGAGGTAGTAGAACTGCCTGAACTTCGTCTTCTCACGTAGTTCCTGCAGCACGAAGAGTTCGTACGCGCCAGGAGTCAGGCTTCGATGGAAGAGTCGGAAGCTGACATAGTTGCATACTATGCCCCAAGGGCACGCGGGTACGGCGTTGAGGTAATCCCAGCACTGCTGTACCGGAGTCCGCCCGTTGGAACGGTCTCGGTCCACATTCGCAGTTGGACCCTTGAGTTCGACGAGCACTCTTGGCGGCGGAGCATCGTAGCCACCAAACAGGCCGATGGCCGCGTCGGCAACGCCGTCCTCGACGGAGTACTTAGGCTGTAGGTTCCACTGACTGGCGCCTGAAGAGAACAACACGTACCCTAAGGCCTGACCGAGTACCTGGGTGATGAACTCTGCTTCGACTTCCGACTCGGAACGCGCCTCCAGCATCCCTTTGGACTCCAGGTCAGCCCAGCGCGTGACAATTTCATGGGCCTCTCTGAAGTCGTCGTCCTCAGTGACTCCATCGCGAGCCGCGTCGTCGACATGCTTCGGTATGAAGATGGAACGGCGCTGGCGGTTCTCACCGTATCGGGCTTTGTTGAATTCCGGGAACAGGGGCTCGGACTTGGCCTT
>CAZQZR010000121.1:0-10111 GCA_964597845.1 uncultured bacterium
CCAGCTTGGTTGACACCGGCTGTACCCAAAGGTATGATTGCATCGGTCGCATGACGAGCTTCGACGTTACAACGCATGTCCGCACCGAGCTTGTTGATATCACCGACAACGTGAGGGACGCGGTCGCGCAGTCGATGGTCAGTTCCGGCATGTGCTTCGTTTACGTGCCGCACACGACCGCCGGCGTAACCGTGAACGAGTCGTACGACCCCGATGTTGCCCGCGACATCACGGCGACGCTCTCGAAACTCGTCCCCCATCGCGCCGGCTACGTCCATTCCGAGGGCAATGCGGACGCGCACATCAAGGCGGTGCTGATCGGTTGCTGCCAACCGATTCCAGTCGAGGACGGCCAGCCGGTTCTCGGCCAATGGCAGGGAGTTTTCCTTTGTGAATTCGACGGCCCGCGCACAAGGCGGTGCCAGGTTCAAGTAGTCAGCAAATCAGGAGGCTAAATGCATAAGAAGCTGTTTATTCCCGGCCCGACCGAGGTACGGGAAGAGATTCTGAAGGCGCAGGGGCAGTGGATGATCGGCCACCGCTCCAAGGATTTCGGCGAGCTGAACAAGCGCTGCGTCGAGAAGACGAAGCAGATACTCGGCACCAAGAACTACCTGTTCTGGTTCACGTCTTCCGGCACCGGCTGCATGGAGGGCGCGCTGCGCAACGTCGTCACTGGCAAGATTCTCCACACGGTCAACGGCGCTTTCTCGGACCGCTGGTTCAAGATATCCAAGGCCTGCGGCAAGCAGGCGAGCTCCATCGCCGTCGAGTGGGGCAAGGCAATCAAGCCGGAGATGGTCGACGCCGAGTTGGCCAAGGGCGGTTACCAGGCCATCGCCATTACCCAGAACGAGACATCGACCGGCGTGCGCAACCCGATTGAGGACATCGCCAAGTTGGTGCGCACCAAGTACCCGGACGTGCTCATCCTGGTCGACGCTGTTTCGGGACTGATGGGCGACTGGTTTGAGATTGACTCACTCGGCCTCGACGTCGTGGTCGCATCGAGCCAGAAGGCGGTCGCGCTGCCGCCCGGTCTCGCCGTATCTATCGTGTCCCAGCGCGCGCTGGACAAGTGCCGCACCGTGACCGACCGCGGCTACTACTTCGACTACGACGCGATGCTCAAGCGCTACGAGAAAGACTTCCAGACCCCGACCACGCCCGCGGTATCGCTCTTCTGGGCCCTCGACCTCGAACTCGACCACATCCTGAAAGAGGGAATGCAGAACCGCTACCAGCGCCACCTCGAAATGGCGAAGTTCACCCGCGACTGGGCGGCGAAGTACTTCAAGGTCTTCCCGGAACCCGGCTACGAATCGGTCACGCTGACCACGGTTGCCAACACGCGCAACGTCGTGGTCAAAGACCTGAACGGCGAACTGGGCAAACGCGGGATGCAGATTTCCAACGGCTACGGCGACCTGAAGGAAAAGACCTTCCGCATCGCGCACATGGGCGACCTCACAATGGCGGACATGAAGGAAGTGACCACCGCCATCGTGGACGTGCTCAAGTTGTAGTAATACGCTGAACGCATTGCGCTTGACGCCTCACTGCCGGGTGTCGGACGTGGGGCGTCAAGCCTTTGGAGACCCTGGGCGGGGCCAGCGATGAACCGCCTGCTACTGTTCTTGGTCTTCTCGTGCCTGCTGGCCCGAGCCGGAACTGCCGGTTCATTGGCCCCGGCGGTCCCCGTCGGACGGTACGCACCCGAGCCGTATGCTGACGCGCGGGTTATCCGCTTCGCCAACGGCACGAGCATCGACACCCGCATCGCCCCCCTGCCCGAACCGACCGCCCGGATGAGAACAGGGACCGTCTGGCTCGTGCACCTGACCGGACCGGTACAGCAGGAGTGGCTGGCAGAGCTTCGGAACCTTGGCGCGAACCCGGTCTGCTACCTCGCGTACCAGACGGTTGTCTGCCGCCTCTGGCGCGACGTGCCGGTGAGCGACTTCGGGACGCTGTCGTTCGTTGACTGGCTCGGCCCGCATCCGCCCTCGGCCAAACTGGCCCCCGAACTCCTCTCTCTTCTGCCGCCTCCGCGCTCCTCTTATTCTCCGAACTCGTCACTCGTCACTCGTAACTCGTCACTCCTCGTCCTCTCCGTCTGGCCCGGCGAGGATCCCAGCTCGGTTGCCGCCGCGATTGCCGGCATCGGTGCGGATGTAGCGGAAGTGACCGGCCGCTCGGTCCGGTTCCGGTTTGATGCGGCCCGACTGGCTGAAGTCGCGGCACTCGAACCCGTCGCCTGGATTCAGAAATGCTCTCCGGCCCGAAGGTTCAACAGCGACGTGCAATGGGTGATGCAGATCGGGTGGCGTCCGGAGCGGCCGGACGAGCTTACCGGCCATCGAATCTGGGAGCACGGCATCCGCGGACAGAACATGGTTGTCGGCTTGTTCGACACGGGAATCGAAACCGAGCACGACATGTTCATCGACCCGGCCGTCCCCGTGACCGGGCCCGGGGTTTTCCCTGAGCACCGCAAGCTCGTGGCCTACAAGCTCTATGAAGGAGCCGCCTTCGGCGACGCCGGCAGCTTTCACGGCACCGCGGTCGCCGGGACCCTGTGCGGGAATGATTCCATCGTTGGCAACGCCTCCAAACTCGATGGAGTCGCGCCGGACTGCCGAGTCTACTTCGTTGATGAAGGGGACGCCTTCGGAGTCGACATGTTTGACGCCGACTTCACCGCGCTGCTCGACTCAGTCCGCCTCAGCCGCGGCGTGGCAGAACCGGTCCGGCAGGTGTCAGGCTCGTTCGGCAGTTCCGATGAACTCAGCTACTACCGCCTTGAAGAAGCTTCGCTCGACGCGGTCTGCTGGGGCGACAAGCAGTTTCTCGTAGTCTGGGCCGCGGGCAACTCCGGCGGGAGCGCCTACAACATCGGCCACCCGTCCGGGGCCAAGAATGCCCTGACCGTCGGTGCCTGCGGCAACGGCACGCAGAGCAATACGGTCTGGACTTCCTCATCGCGCGGCCCGTGCCGGGACGAGCGCATCAAGCCGAACCTGCTCGCACCCGGGCAGGACGTCGCCACTGCCGACGGCCGCGCGCCCCACTCCTACGTCGCGGCCAGCGGCACAAGCATCGCCGCTCCCGCGGCCAGCGGCGCGTTGATGCTCCTGCGCCAGTACTTTGCCGAAGGCCGGTACCCGTCCGGCCTGCCCGACTCGGGCCGTCGTCTCACGCACCTAAGTTCGGCCCTGATGCGCGCCATGGCCATTGCGGCCGCCGACTCGAACGTCGGCTCCGAATACCCGCCCAACGCCTCGGCCGGTTGGGGCCGGCTCGACGTCTCGACCATCATGCACTTTGCCGACGACAGCAGCGGGCTGGCCTTTCTCGACGACGCGTTCGGAGTCTCAACCGGCGAGGCCCAGACCTTCCAGTTCGAACTCTCCGGCCGCGCACCGCTCCACGTCGTGCTTGCGTGGACCGACACTGCGGCCGCGCCCGAGGCCGCGATCGCTATAGTCAATGACCTGGACCTGGAACTGACCAGCCCGGATGGCAACCGGTATCACGGCAACCAGTTCTACAACGGCTGGTCGGCCGTGAACCCGCCGAACTGGGACGAGCGCAACGTCGAGGAAGTCTGCCTGGTCAACCTTCCTCTGCCCGGTCGCTGGACCGCGCGCATTCTCGGACGCAACGTGTACTCACCGCGCCAGCCGTTTGCCGTCGCGGTCCGGGGCGGCATTGCCGGCATGGTGCCGGGCGTTGCCGAAGGGGACTGTCCCCGCATGGGGACTGTCCCCAAAACCAGGTGGGGACTACCCCTGCGACCCGGCTGGCACCTGGCGGTTTTCACAATTGATGGCAGGCAGGTGTTCGAGGGGACCGTCCCCGCACCGTCAGACGGGGGTCGCCGAGGCCAACGGGGACTGTCCCCAGAACTCGGTCTTGAGACCGGCGTCTACTTCTACCGTCTCGCGTCCGGCAGCGCGCAACCCATCACCGGCAAGCTCGTCATCTGCCGTTGACCGGAGTCTGACCGGTCCGACGAGTCCGACCTGTCGGACGTCTGCGCCTCAAACCAGCCCGGGCACCCACTTGGTGTTGATGACCACTTCGCGGTTCCAGAGAACCGCGGCCACCCGCACGCCCGCAATCTGGTCCAGGTACGTCACCTTGTCAAGCAGGTTCCCGATTCCCCAGACGTCGGCCTCAACCTGCACGTACCGATTCTGATAGACCTTGCCCCCGAACACCACGGCAAGTCCTGCTTCGCCCATCAGCCGTCCAAGCTGGTCCGGGCGGTGCCCGGTCTCGAGCAGGAAATGGAAGTGGCCGAAGTTCTCGACCGGGGTCCAGTTGATTTCGGGCAGAACCCGCAGCACGCCGGTGCGGTTGTTCTCGCCCCACAGCAACCGGTCCAGCTTGGCGCGCACCCACGTCGGGTTCCGGCCCATCTCCGACCCGACCTCGGCAATCACGGAATCCGGGTGCTCCACCAAGTGACGGACCAGTTCCTTCTCATCCTGGGACAGCGGTAGCGCTACCGGAAACGAATACTCGGCAATCCGGTACACCTCGTGGTACTCGATGCCCGGAGTGTTGCGGATGAACTCGGCCTCCTTCTCAAAGTCGCGCGAGTAGAATAGCAGGGCCAGGTTCGGCCCGACCTTCTCGGGCAGGCTCGTGTTGAGCACAATCTCGCTGACAAACGGGAGCTTCGCCGCGAGCGCATTGGCGAGGCCGAGGTCGCGCTTCGCGCTGGCCAATACCGCGGCCCAGACCCAGTCCCCGCCCAAGAGCGGCGGCACCACGAGCGTCGTCTTGAACCCGCGGATGATGCCGAGCGAGCAGAGCCGCCGCAGCCGCTCCCCGTATTCGTCCGACTTAAGTCCGACTGCCGCCACTTCGCCGTCGGTCGGAAACCACCCGCGTGCCTCGGCCAGCCTCAGCGCGGCAACGTCATTTCTTTCGAGTATCATTCTGCCTCCCGTCCGTGTCCGCCATTCGTCCTTCGCACTTCATCACATCTTCGGTCCGCCCATTCGTCATTCGGACTTCGTCCTTCGTCATTTCCTCTAATACGACCCTTTACGAGAAAGCACTGCCGGAATCGTCTTGAGGATAATCTTCAGGTCCTCCCAGAAGGTCCACTCCTGCACGTAGCGCGTGTCCATGTCCACCCGCGACTGGTAGCTTGTGTCGTTGCGGCCGGAGACCTGCCAGCGCCCGGTCGCCCCGGGCGGAACCCGGAACATCAGGAGCGAATGCTCCTTGTAGTACTTCACCTCGTCGTCGACAATCGGCCGCGGCCCGACAAAGCTCATCTCGCCGGCGACGATGTTGAAGAACTGGGGCAGCTCGTCGATGCTGAACTTGCGCAGGAACCCGCCGATTCTCGTGACCCGCGGGTCGTTCGTCAACTTGAACTTCTCCTCGAACTCCTTCGCGAGCGCCGGGTCCGATTCAAGCAGTTCTTTCAGATGCTTGTCCGCATCCTTGCGCATCGTGCGGAACTTGAAAATCCGGAGCTCGCGCATGTTCCGTCCCAGCCGCCGGTGCCGGTAGAAAACCGGGCCCCGGCTGTCGAGCTTGATGGCGATGCTCGTGACGACGAATACCGGGCTCAGGACGATGATGGCCAGGCCGGACAGAACCAGGTCGACGACGCGCTTCAGCCTGCGCCCTACCCCGCTCAGCGAATACGATGCAATCGGCCGCGGGTGAGGCCCGAGCAGATACCCGGACATCTTGAAAGACGGCACACCGATGAAGTCTACGAAATAGTCGCCCGACAACCCGGCGACAACGTAGTCGGTCTTCGGCTCCGCGCTGTCGACAATGATTGTATCGTACGTCGCGACGTGCCCCCGGTCGTCGGAGTGCTGCTTCAGCCAGACCGGCAGGTCCTCCAGGCTAATCACCTCCATGCACTCGAACCCCCACCAACGCAGCAGCCGGGTCTTGTCCAAGTGCAGGTCAGTGACCAGCAGCACCGGCTGGCGAGTCAGATATCGCAGGCAGACACCGATGAGCGGGGCAAACGCGGTGAGATAAAGCCAGAGCGCCAGCCAGAACCGGATGTACACGTTTTCGCACCAGGGCCAGAACCCGTGCAGGATGCTGTAACCCGCGTAGGTCATTCCAAACGCGGCCTGGGTCCTGAGCGTCAGACCGAAGTTGGCACGGGCGGTCGATTCGAACTCGCCGGCCACGTAGCTCGCGGCCACGAGGATAATCCAGAGAGCCACGACCGTGGTCACGGCTACCGAGTCCTTCACGAACGTGTTCCTGAGCAGGGTGATTACGAACAACAGGAACAACAATTCCATGATGACAAGCACGGCGCCGTTGTTCTTGAGGCTGATCTTCATGTATCGCGACTCAGCGCAGTTTAGCAGGAAGACCGCGCCAGTCAAGCACGGGCAGCGCGGCCCAAGACCGAACAGGAGCTTACCACAAAGACACGAAGGTGGGAACCGGAGAGATGCCCTATTCTGCTTTGTGCTCTTCGTGCCTTTGCGGTGAATTCCTATCTCGGTTCCAGGGACTGCGTCCCGTGCTTGACTCAGCCTGCGTGCCGGTCTAGACTCTCGATAGAAGAACGCACATGGTCAACGCAAAAGAGAAGTATGTCACCGATAGCCAGGGCAACCGCGTCGCCGTCCTGCTCGAGGTCGAAGAGTACCGGCGCCTGCTGGATGCGCTGGAAGAACTGGAGTCAATCCGCGCCTACGACACGGCGGTCGCCGTGCGCGAAGACGCTATTCCGTTCGACAAGGCGGTAGAGGAACTCAAGCGCGACCGCGCATGAACTACGCGGTCGCGATCCTGCGTCGAGCGCAGAAGGAACTCGGTCAACTCTCATCTCCATCGTTCGAGCGGGTCTGCGACGCAATTCGGTCGCTGGCCGGTAACCCGCGGCCACAGGGCTGCCGCAAACTTGTCGGCCGCGACGGCTGGCGGATTCGGGTCGGTGACTACCGCATCATCTACCAGATAGACGACCCGGCTCGGAGCGTCCTCGTAGTTCACGTCGGGCACCGTCGGGACATCTACAACTAGCCGGGAGCTCACCGGTCGCTCGCGCGCGATAGCCAATTGTCCCTCCGCGACTCGACGCGCAAATCGCGGCACGAGTCACCGCGCAAACCACGTCGGAAACCGACCCGCAAGTCAAACCGCGAAAGGCCCTGCGACAGGCCTTCCGAGTCGCCTCGACAGAGGCTCCACCAAACGACCCGCAAGTCGGCTTCCCAGTCGCCTTGGCATTCGGACCGCCAACCTCAGACCGAGACGCTCTGGATGTCGCGACCAGATTCGCGCCGGATATCGGTCTCAAAACCACGTTCCGAATCGCCCCGGGAACCGTTCCGGGAACGGTTCCGACCGTGGTTCCCAAGATGTCGGTTCTGACGAACTCGACCGCGCCTAAGGTAACATCTGGCAGCTAGTTAGCTCATTTCGGGCTCGCCTAAATGGGCCAATCGCGGCTGGTTGCCAGTCCTGCCAGATTTCGCGCCCGGAAAGCCGTGAAACCGGGCATCCGAGACTGACCGCCGGGCCTGTCTATTTCACCACGACGAACTTGGCCGTGTAGCTGGTTCGTGCTGTGCGGACGACCAGGATGTGGACGCCGGCGGCAAGGGTAACATGGCCGATAGCCATTTCAGTCTTGCCTGACAGCGACTCTCCCGTCGTCGCGTAAACTCGCTCCCCGGCCACATTGAATATCTCCAGGTTTTGCAGACGTTCGCCTGTCTGGGGCAGCCTCACCTTCAAGGTGGCAGAAGCAGGGAGATAGTTGACAAACAGGCGGCCGTCGGCGGAAGCACCGCCGCTTCTCTCGGCAACACCCCCTCCATAGTGTTCCAGGACCAGCCAGCCATCATAATCCGCAACATAGACCAATCCATCCTTCACCTGAACCTCGTTGGCGAACGACGGCGTGACATAGAATCCCGCCTCAACCGGCTCGGCCGGGTTTGACACATCATACGCCCAGACGCCCCAGTCGCTCTGGGCAACATAGGCAAGGTTGCCGTCAAGGGCAACGCGCCAGCCGTAGCCGGTGACAGACCGACGCGCCACCTCGTGAGGCTCACTGGGATTGGAGATATCGAGGACGATGAACTGTGAGCCGACAATGTATGCGTAAGGGAATCGGACTGCCACGTCCGATGCAGCAACTTGGACATCATAGAAACATAGCGATTCCGGTTGGGTCGGGTCCCAAGTATCGAATATCTTCAAGAACGTGTTGCCGTATGTGTAAGGTACGAATAGCAGATTGCCCGAAACACCACAGTGCCAGGGCGTATCATTGCTACCGCCCGGGATCATCCCAATCCGCCGTGGCGCTCCTGGGTCAGCCACGTTTATGATCCACACGTTGTTCTCGCAGGAGAGGAACGCAAGCGTATCACGAACCGTTATGGCATGGCCGGCGAGGGTAGTGTCAATTGTCCCGAGAAGCACTGGGTTCTGAGGGTCGGCAACGTCCGCAATTCTAAAGACCGGACCTAGCCAGCATGCAAGATAGGCAATGTCCTCAGGCGAAACCCACACCTGGTTTACCAGGTAAGAGCCGAGCCGGCTCAGGAGTCGGGGAGCACTGGGTTCAGACACATCATAGACCTTCATTCCCTGTCCCCGAGTCCCAGCATAGGCATAGTTTCCTTGAACGAAGAGGCCGTCGGTGGCCGCATGAAACTGCGAGTAGGTGCCGAGCACCGCGGGATTCCGCGGGTCAGACACGTCAAGGATGGTAAGGGTGTCATCCCGCAGGCGGGAGTTGCTCCAAGGGTTGAGGAGAAAGCAGCGATTGCCCAGGACAGCCGCGCTGGTCCCGCGGCACCTGCCCAACGCCCGAGGCTGGGTTGGGTTGGCGACGCTGATGATGTTCAGCGAGTCGTATTGGTAGTTCCGGTCGCGGGTAACGTAGGCGACTGTATCCACTACCTTGACACCTAAGATCTGGCCAGAGTAGACGCCGACCTCAAAAGGCACGGTCGGATCCTTCACGTTCCAGATTCTCAACCCCGCATCCTCCCAAGCAACGTACGCCAATGTGTCCCTAACCTGAACATCGCGAGCTGCCACATGGGGTGGGGGCGGAATCTTGTGGCGGAAAACCTCAAACGGATTCGTCAGGTCGTGGATGTCAATGATGACGAATCCTTCGTAGTTGGCCGCAAGATACGCGTAGTCGCCGCTGACGAACACCCCGTCGGTCTGCTCAGGCGTGATGCACGCGCCCACTTCAACCGGGTTATGCGGGTCAGCGTAGTCCAGAATCCTCAATTCGTCCCCGACGATGAAGCCATACCGTCCGATGAACTGGCCGCCGAGCGCGGGCCATGGAGTAAGATAGGTGCTCACCAGCGCCGGATGCCGCCGGTCTCGGATGTCGTACAGCGCCACGCCTGACTTGTACTGACCCGTAAGGCAGTAGTCGCCTGAGACCGAAAACCACGTGCGCATGCAGCCCGGCGTAGCAAAGGAGTCCAACTTCGTGACCGCGGCCGGATCCCGAACGTCGAGGACATACATGCCGCTTCCTACGGCAACGTACAGGATGCTTTCCGAAACCGGGCAGTAGGGCGGGAACGCCGGAGAGCCACCCTTAGCTGGCTTGCCGTACGGCCAGCAGCCTGCGGTCCGGAAGTTGAGTGAATCAAGCATCTGGCCGGAGGCGAGCGAAACGGCGAGCAGGACCAGACCGACGACAAGACGAGTAAGGCGCATGTGTCCTCCTGCAACCAGTCTAAGCACGATTCGGTTCGTGTCAACCTGCCAAGTCACGTGCCAAGTCATGTGTGCGATGCGGCCGTCCTGCCGCTTGACCCTGCGGAATCGGTCGGATAGTCTTACCATCCCATGCCAGACCACAAAGTGCGAACGACGAACGCCGAAGTCCGAACGCCGGACGGCGTCCGCGGGGGACAGTCCCCGGCGCTCGACGCGCCGCAATCAGGGACAGTCCCCAGTGACGTCATCCGAATCCGCGGGGCGCGAGAACACAATCTCAAGAACATCAGCCTCGATATCCCGCGCAATAAGCTGGTGGTCATCACCGGCCTGTCCGGTTCGGGCAAGTCGTCGCTCGCGTTCGACACCATCTACGCCGAAGGCCAGCGCCGGT
>CAZQZR010000122.1:0-9889 GCA_964597845.1 uncultured bacterium
GGACTCTGCGCGGCAAGACCGTGCAGCGCGGCCGGCTGGGCAATTCGCCGCACAAATTCGTGTGGTACAACGGCAAGCCGGCCGAGTGCGAAGAGGTAAAGGTAGAGGCTAAGGTTGAGGAGGACTCAGCCTGAACCTGAACCTGAGCCTCAGCCTTTACCTTTGCCCTGCGAAGGGCGGCCGTTCGGACGAACTTGACCTGTTCGGTGAACCGGGCGGGTACGAGCGGATTCTGTCCGCCAGGACGGCAGGCAAGCCGTGTCCGAAATGCGGCACAAAGATTGAGAAGACGGCCTATCTTGGAGGAGCATGCTACTTCTGCCCGAAGTGCCAGGTGTAGCAAGACGGGAATGACGAAGCTCGAAGTTCGAATACCGATTGAAGTCCGAGTGGGCAATGGCCAAGCGGGAATTCGGGTTTCGGTATTCAATCGTCATTCGTGTTTCGGATTTCGAGCTTTGGCGATTCCGTCGTGACAGACGGAAACTGGAGGTGCCACGATGATTGAGCTGAACGAGAATCTTGTTTCCTGGACAACTGAGTTGAGGCGCTGGTTCCACCAGCACCCAGAGCCCAGCTTCGAGGAGCGCAGGACGCAGGAGAAGGTTATTGAGGTATTGAACGGACTGGGTATCGAGAACCGGCCGGCGGGTGGAACCGGCGTCATCGCGACCATCTGTGGCGAAGGCAAAGGGCCGACCATTGCGCTCCGAACCGATATGGACGCCTTGCGGATTCAGGAGGCCGAGACCGACTTGAACCGCGAGTACCGGTCGCAGAACCCGGGTGTGATGCACGCCTGCGGGCACGACGGGCACATGGCGATGGTGCTCGGCGCAGCCCGCTGGTTGCAGGAGCATCGCGACTCGCTTGCCGGCAATGTCCGGTTCGCTTTCCAACCGGCTGAAGAGGTGCCACCGGGCGGGGCGGGCGCGATGATTGCCGACGGTTGTCTTGACGGCGTAGACGCCATTATTGCGGTTCATGTCTTCGGCAACATGCCGCTTGGCAGGATTGGGTTCCGCCCCGGGCCGTTCATGGCCTCAAGCCGGACGTTTGCCGTGACCATCAAGGGCAAGCCCGGACATCACATGTGCCCGCAGGACAACGTCGACCCGATCGCAATTGCGGCCCGGTTCATCGACACCATCCAGGCCGACATCCGGCAGCGGCTGAACCCGAACGCCCGCTACGTGCTCGGGTTCGGCGAAGTCCATTCGGGCATGCAGCACAACCAGACGCCTGCCGAGGCGCGGGTTGTCGGGACTTTTCGTGCCTATGACGTGCGCGACTCAGAGACAATCGTCTCGGCGATAAAGGCGAACCTCGAAGGTCTGATGCGGGCGTTTGCCAAGCCGGATATTCCCGGCCTGCCCGAGTACGCGCTCGACGCCGAGCCGGCCTATCCGCCGCTGGTCAACAGCCCTGCGTTCACCAGGCGGGCGGCTGAGGTTCTGAAGGCGCACTTCTCCGACGTCGACGATGACATGGAGCCGAACCTCGGGGCAGAGGACTTTGCCTCCTATCTTCAGCAGGTGCCGGGTCTGTTCATGTTCCTCGGCGGCGGCAACCTTGAACGCGGCATCACGGCGATGAACCACTCGGACCGGTTTGACATGGACGAAGATGCCCTGTCCATCGGCGTGAGGGTGCTGCTGACACTCGCCGGGGACTTCCTTCAGAATCCCGGACCCTACCTCGACACATAGCCGTCGCAGCGGTCTCGCGAGAGATGCGGGGCGGCAGCGTGTCTATAGTATTGTGAGCCAGAACGACGACCGGCAACTGGGCGAGCGGGCGCAGGCCGGAGACACGTCTGCGTTTGACGAGCTGGTTCGCCGGCATCATGGTCCGCTCTACTGCTACCTTTACCGAACGTGCCGGAATGGAGCCGACGCAGAGGAGATGACGCAGGAGTCGTTTGTTAAGGCGTGGGAAGGGCTTCGCGGTTTTCGGGGCGCGGCGAGTTTCAGGACGTGGCTGTTCCGGATTGCGACCAATCTCTGTATCAATCGGCTGTCGCGCCGGAAGCCGGTTGACCCGTTGTCTGATGACGTCCCGGCCGCGCGCCGGGATGAGCCGGCGGAGACGTACAGGCAGCGGCAACTCAAGGAGTGCGTCGGCGCCGCGCTCGAGTCGCTGCCCGCTGACCAGCGGTCGGCCCTGGTTCTCTCCATTTACGAGGAATTGAGCGACGAGGAGATTGCCGAGGCAATGGGCCGGAGCCTGGCTTCGGTAAACTCGCTCTTGTACCGGGCACGGATGAGCGTGCGGCAAGCGCTTGCCGGCGCGAGAAGCCGGGGGTTCGTGTGAGTTGCGGCGAGAGGCAATCAACGGATGTGTGTCTATGAGTGTGAAGACTATGAGATGCGATGAAGTCAGGTTGCTGCTAATGAGTCTCGCCGACGGCGCGCTGGTCGGTGCTCGGGCCGAGGCGGTTCGCCAGCACGTGGCCGGGTGCGCGCGATGCAGCGAGGAACTGGCGCAGCTTGCGGCCGATGCCGAGTTGCTGCGCAAGGAGGAGAAGCCGGAGGTTCCTGCTTATCTCGGCACGCGCATCATGGCCGGAATCAGGGGAAGGCAGGCCGGAGCCAGGCCGTGGTTCGGGTTGAGCCGGGCCATGGCACGGGTCGCGGCCGTGGTGCTGGTCGCGGTCGGGGTCTGGCTGGGGACCGCGCTCGCCCGCGGCATGGTCGGTCCGCAGCAGAGCCTGACTGACCGGCTGGCACAGGTCGGCCTCGAACTGCCGAACGGGGAGGATCAATGAAGAACCGATGGCTCTATCTTGTGCTGGTATTATCGCTGGCGGTGAACGCCGGGGCGCTCGGGTTCTACGGAATGGGGAAGTATACCGCTTGGCGTCAGTTCCGGCGTTATAAAGGCCAGTGGTTCAAGCCCGGGACAACGCGGAGCCAGCTCGACCGGATGCTTGCAGACTTGGTGAAGAGCCGGGCGCCGAACTTCGATACGCTGCGCACGGCGACCCGGGAACTTGGCCTGCTGGCTTTGGAACCAAGCCCTGATTCGGCGCTGGTCAACGCGGCGCTGGACCGCATTGCCCGCAGTACGCGAGAGAAGTCCAGGCTGCAGCGCGGGTTCATGCGGGCGTGTCACGGGCTGTACCGTCCTGAGAAACTGGAGTTCTGGCGGGGCCGGATGAGGGTCGAACACGATTCCGTGCTCAGGGCCGAGTCGAGCACAGTTGCAGAACCGCGGGGGCAGAGGTGAAACCGAGGTGGGTCCTCGTTCTGCTTGTTGTCTCGCTTGCCGGGAACGTGGTCGAGCTGGGGGTGTACGCGCGGGCCGAGTGGCGCCGCCACCGGGAGATGCAGAAGTTCTTCAAGCGGGTTCAATCGGGCGCCGTGCAGTGGAACCAGCAAGTACTGGTCAGGGAACTCGAGCCGAAGATGCGAGAACTCAACCGGCGACAGTCCCGCTGGGCGTCGGAACTGAACTGGCAGGACTACCAGCAGCCGCCGGACTCGGCAGTGGACCGGCAGGCGCTGGACAGCGTTGCGAGCTTCACCCGACAGAGGTACGAACTGATGTACGAATCGCGCCGGGCCCTGCCGGCAGTTGAAGATGCCAAGCTGCGCCGGCGGATGGAGAGACGCTGGCGCGAACAGATGGACATCGGCGACTGACGGCCCGAATGAACTTCTTGACAGGCGGGCTGGGGGTCGCTAGATTGTGGCGGGGCACGCTGGAAGCGTAATCGTTATAGGCTCGGTCACTCAGCAAGATTGCAGCCAGACTCGCGACCAGCCGTGACCCCTTTTCTTTTGTGCTTACTTTTGCCGACTCCGTGATACCCTTCCCGAGACAACTCGCCTGATGGTTCACAGCACCGTGTTTGAGGTTGTGACCCAGGGATTCGGCGACGTGATTGACGTCACGGCGCTAGTGGCCGCAGGCGTCGAGCAGTCCGGAATCAGCAACGGCATCGTCTGCATCGCGAACCCGGGTTCGACCGCGGGCATAACGACCGTCGAGTTTGAGCCGGGCGCGGTTGCGGACCTGAAGGAGGCGCTTCAGCGCCTCGCGCCCGAGAAGGCGCGCTATCATCACAACGATACGTGGGACGACGGCAACGGCTTCGCGCATCTGCGCAGCGCACTGGTCGGGGCATCGCAATCATTCCCGGTAAGAGAAGGGGCAATTGCGCTCGGGACCTGGCAGCAGATAGTCCTGCTCGATTTCGACAATCGGCCGCGCCGGCGGAGGCTCGTGGCGACGGTGGTCGGCGAATAGGCCGGGTCTCTTTCTCCTTGACAAATGGCCGGGTCGGGCTTAGGTTTTAGGCATGAGATACCTGCGCCCTGTCCTCTTGATGCTCCTGCTCGCGGCCTGTACCGAGAAGGTCGAGGTAACCATTCAAGCGCCGTCCGACTGGGAGGTGTATGGAGTGGATACGATTTGGGTGACGTGTCACCCTGCCCGTAACGTCAACTATGTGGAACTGCTGATTGACAGCGTGGTTGCGGGCGTGGACACGTTTCCAGACCCGACCTATTACACCTTCCAGTGGGATGTAAGGCAGTTGCCCGAGGGCAGCGTACATCCGGTGCAGGCGAGGGCTACCTCCGGCAGCCGCGAATACCTGTCGCCGGAACTGCTCGCCACGGTCGGATTTCGGTCCCGGCTGATCGTGGACGCACGTGATGAGACCCTCTCTGTCTATCTCCCTAATGGCGAACTGGATGCCACATTAGTTCCCTTAGAGCACGTCTTGCCTTCATATCCCAGGTTCAGGCCCGGTTGTGGTTCAGTCGTGTTCATCGCGGACCACAAGCTCTACGAGACTGCGGTGCAGTACGGCCAGGCAAAGCTACTCGCCTCGGTCGATAACGGTATCTATAGCTGCGATGCGTCGCCGGTTTCGGACCTGGTTGCCTTCGAGGCGTACCCGGCCGGAACCGGGCACCTGTTCACCCAGGACAGCTCCGGCCACCGGGTTCAACTCACGCACGACAGCGACTTCGTGCTCATCGACTCGAGCCGGTTTACGTGCGTCGCGAATTCGAGCCCGGTCTTCTCGCCGGACGGGACCAGGCTGGCCTACTACCGTAAGAGCCGGTGCCTGGTGCCGGGCGACCCGCATGAAAACGAGACTCGGGAAGACGTATTCATGATGAACAGCAACGGCAGCAATCCGGTGAACCTGACTGCGGGCGTGAACGACGCCTACTTCTCGGGTTTCACCTGGACGTTCGACGGCAAGTGGGTCTTGTTTCGAGTGGGGACAGCGCAGACGGCGGACTCCGTGCTCGCGGCAAACATGGGCGGCCGGAAAGTCACCGCCCTGGCAGTGGTACCGGTGGCGATGGCCTGTTCGCCGACCGATTCGACGCTCATCTACGTCGGCACTGACCTCGAACAGCGATTGTACTCCGCAAGACTCGTATGGACGGACGATACACTTTACGTCGGCGGGCCGGAAATCTTGTTAGGCGGGGATGAATACGCTCAACGCCGGTATATTGACTGGGCGAACTATTTCAACCAATAAAAAGAGAGTCACGAACAGCCCAGTGTCGCGGCAATGTGTTGACCGAGCCGGTTTATGATACCGAACTGTCGTGCTCTCAAATATATTAGACGCGGAAAGGTCCGACAGGGTTCGGAAGCAATCTCGGCAGAAGCACAGGCTGCGCGAGAATATAGCTAAGTTCATATAATGGGCGAGGTTGCAGACCTGGTCGTAGTCGGCGGCGGGGCCGCGGGTTTGGCTTGCGCCGTCACGGCCGTCAGGCTGGGGCTCGGGGCCGTGATTCTGGAGCGAACCGACCGGTGCGGCAGCAAGCTCGCCGTGACCGGCGGCGGAAAAGGCAATTTCACCCACGCCGAACCGCCACGGGCGATGGCGGAGAAGTTCGACTGCGATGTCCGTCTGACGGTGCCTTTGCTGCGTAAGTTCCCATTCCAGCGTATAGTGGAGTTCTTTTCAGGCCTGGGCATTGAGGCCCGGACCGACGCGGACGGGTGCGTCTGGCCGGTGCGAGCCGACGCCGCCGGAATCAGGGATGCAATGGTGCGGGAGACGGTGGTGCTCGGTGGATTAGTGAAGACCGGCTGCCGGGTCACTGGTCTTGAGCCCGGGTGGCGGATTCGGCTGGCCGACGGCAGCACTGTTGACGCGCGGAACGTCTGTCTTGCTACCGGCGGGGCGAGCTATCCCCGCACCGGCTCGACCGGCGACGGGCTGGCGCTGTGCCGCGGCCTCGGGCTCGCGACGGTTGACTGGTTTCCGGCCCTGGCTTCACTCCGGACGCGGGACGACTTGAGCGGACTGGCCGGCGTCACCCAGCCGAGGGTAGAGATGACGTTGCTCGTGGCAGGCAGTGAGCCCCGAACCGCCACCGGCCACTTCATCTTCGCCCACACGCACGTTTCAGGTTCGAGCGTGCTCAACCTGTGCGGACATGCGGCGCGGGCCCTGGCCGAGCGGAAGCAGGTCGTGCTGCGGGTTGACTGGGTGCCGGGCCGGAGCGCGACGGAACTGGCCGAGGAGTTTGCGGCCGCGAGGGCCGGGCATCCGACACGGCAACTCGGGACGTTCCTTGGCTCCTTCATGGCACGCCGGCTGGCGGCGCGGCTATGCGCGACGGCCGGGATCCCGGCCGACCGGTTGCTTGCCCACCTGAGCCGGACCGAACAGGAGAGCATCATCGGCCAACTCCGGGCGACCGAGTTCCCAATCACAGGCACCGAGGCGATTGAGCGGGCAACGGTGACCGGCGGGGGCGTGGCTCTTGATGAGGTCGACCTGAAGACGATGGCGGCGCGGCGCTTTCCCGGGCTCTACTTCGCGGGCGAGGTACTCGACGTCTGGGCCGAAACCGGCGGGTACAACCTGCACTTTGCCTGGGCGACCGGAATCAGGGCGGCGGAGGCAGTCGCGGCGAGCCGCAAGGGGACATGACCGAAATCCTCCTAGGATTTCGGATCGTGTCCCGGTCTTGGGGACAGCCCTGCGGAGTCGGGTCATGTCCCGCGCACCCTACCTGAGCGCTGCCAGCTTGGTACTGTAGGTATCCTTGCCGTTCAGGGTCAGCTTGGCGATGTAGATGCCGGGAGCCGGCAGCGCGAAGCTGAAGCGGTGTTCGCCCGGGCCCAGCCTGCCTTCGGCTAGCTTCGCTACGACTCGCCCGGCCGGGTCGTAGACCTGCAGCCGAACCGTGCCCGTGCCGGCCAGACCAAAGCCGACCAATCCGCCGCGGCCCACGGTCTGCGTCGCGTGAAACGGTCGTGACAGCACCGCAAACGGCGGCTCCATTACCGCCACGTTGTTGTGCGTCCTGACCATCATCGAGTCCAGCGTCGTGTTGCCGCAGACATCGCTGGCGCGAACGTAAACCCAGTAGGTCGTATCGCCGACCAGGCCGGTATTCCACTCACCGCTCGTATCGGTGGACTCGATGATCGAGTCGCCGTCGGTGTTGGTGACGATGAAGTAGTACTCGCGGTAATCGTAGTCGCCCTGCGACCTGCAGGTATTGTCAGCCTTATACACGACGTTGACGAGCGCGCCGTCGAGCGTGTTCGAGAACTGAACTCCAATCGTCCATGGCACGACGACCAGACCGTCGTGCCGCTTGATGGAGTAATCGATTTCGTAGGGCGCGAGCTTGTCCCATGTTTCGTTGCCGGTGGTCGCGCCGGTTTTGTCGTAGACCTTGGCGACGATGTCAACGTCGCCGACGAGGCTGTCGTATCGAAGGTAGGTGTTTGAATTGTTCCGGCAGAAGGCGAACTTCTGGTTCGTGCGGGCGTTCTCGATGACCGGCGCGAGCCGGTCGGTGTTGGGTTGGATTAACGTCAGCGGGTTCTGGATGAACCACCAAGTCACGTCCGGGAAGCGCATCCAGGTCGCGCCGGTGTCCGAGATGCGGGCGAAATGGCAGTGGTCGAAAGTCGCGTCCATCGGCCACTGTACGAGGTAGCCGATGGAGTCGCCTTCCTGTACTTCGTCGCCGAGGTTGCGGTGCCAGCGTTCCGAGTCAATGTGGGCGTAGAGCCAGCCTTCGGCCCGGCCGGTGAAGTCGGAATTGGTGTCGCAGATGGCGAGCCGGTAATGATACTCGGCCTGAATCGTGCCCCAGGCTTTGACCCAGCCGTGCCGGACCGCAGTGACGCGGCGGCCGTGGACGTCCGGTGTGATGACGTCAATGCCGTTGTGGAAATACGGGCTTTGGCCACCGCTATAGTCCTGGTAGTTGCCCCAGTTGTTACCCAGCGGATGAACAGAGTCGAGCGGCACAAGCGGCCAGTCCGTCGCCAGGGCCGGGGACGTAACGAGCACGGCAGCAAGGAACGCAAACACGTCAATGGTTCTCAAGATAGATTTCCTTTCGCAATATGATGACCTGAAATTGTAGGAGCGTGCTGCGGCGGTGTCAAATCGCAGGGCGGCCCCGGAATCCGATATTCAACCACAAAGACACCAAGAGCACCAAGCGTACAGAGGAATCCCCTTCCGGACCTTCTTCTTGGTGGTGAACTCCTATCTCGGTTCTGGGGGTGGCGTCGGGTTCCTGCGTCATTGACATTGGAGCCGAGGCGGCTATCTTCCTTCTGACAAGACAATGACTACCCAAGAAGCCGACATCCTGGCCAAGCTCAAGGCCAAGCTGCAGAAACGACTGCCATTGAGTCGCCTGGTGCTGTTCGGTTCGCGCGCCCGTGGCGACGCAGACCTGGATTCTGACCTCGACGTTCTGGTTGTCCTGAACACGCCGGTGAGCCGCGAGGTAGAGGACTACGTCAACGATTGCGCATGGGAGGCGGGCCTGGAACACGGCATCGTCGTTGTGCCGGTCACGGTATCGCGCCTCGACTGGGAGGAAGGACTGCTTTCGTCCTCGCTCCTGGCGATTGCGGTAAGGCAGGAAGGCATTACTGTGTGATACCGGAACAAACCGCCGAACTCGTGAGGCTGCGGCTCGAACAAGCTCAGTCTACCTTGAATGATGCCGTGGTGCTGGCTGAAGGAGGCGGCACTCCCAAGAGCATCATTAACCGTGCATACTACGCCATGTTCTACGCGGTCCTGGCGCTCCTGCAAAGTATCGGCAAGGTTGCCGGCAAGCACACCGGTGCTATCGGCCTGTTCGACACCGAGTTCGTACTCAAGGGCGTTTTCTCAAGAGAGCTTTCGCGTGACCTGCACAAGGCGTTCGATTCCCGTCAAGTGTCGGACTATCAGCCCGTTCGACCCACCACATCCGAAGAGGCGAAGGAGTACATTAGCAAAGCCCGGCGGTTCGTTGTGGAGGTCGAAACCTATCTCAAGGCGCATCCTCCAGCCTGAGGCCGAAGACCTTTCGGCCGGTCGCGCACAATGCCGTGTGGCAGGATGCTCTGATTCGCCGCTGCCGTCCGCGCCCGTGTTTCCTTATCATGTGGAGCCGAACCGGGCGGGGCTTCTCACGCCCACCAGACACGGATGAATCCCAAGCTGAGATTTCCTGAATGACCAGCAACCCGAAGTCGCAGTCGCTTCCGGCACTTCCGGCCCGCGGTTACGCTGCGCTGGTCGAAGGCATCACCGGCCTGCTGGACGAAGCCCGTCGCACAATCCGCCCGCGCCGTCAACGCGCTCATGACGGGGACTTACTGAGAAATCGGCCGCCGCGTTGTGGAGTTCGAGCAGCACGGAGAGAAGAGGGCCGCGTACGGCGAGACGGTGTTGAGGCGACTCTCCTCCGACCTTGCCGCACGATATGGAGCGGGGTTCTCCGAGCGCAACGTCGAGCAGATGCGGCTCTTCTACCTGCTCTGGCCGATTCCGCAGACGCTGTCTGCGAAATCTCGGACGACCCTCCAGACGGTGACCGGCAAGACCGACACTCTATCGCCGCTGCGCAGCGTTGCCGCCCGCTTTCCGCTT
>CAZQZR010000123.1:0-9648 GCA_964597845.1 uncultured bacterium
GTCACCCGCTCGCCTTCGTCCCCGAACTTCTCGTCGGCCACGAGGTAGCAGGTGCAGGTCGGGCAGGCAAAGGTACACGCGCCGCAGGTGAGGCAGATGTCCGATGCCTCAAGCCAGAAGTCGTCATCGTACAGGTCCATCAGTTCGTCCGGCCCGGGCACGAGGTGCCGGCCTTTCGGCCATTCTCTGGTTGCGGGCTGCGCGTCGGTCGCCGCCAGCAGCGATGAGCCGAGTAGTTTCTCGCCCTTGTTGGTCAGGGCGCGGAAGAGATAGCCGCCCTCCGCCTCGGCGAAGACCGCGTCCATTCCCTCGGTTTCGTCGGGCGACAGGTTGCGGTCGGTGCAATGGCAGGTCGGCTTCATTTCAGAGCAGCGCATCCCGATGATGGTTGTCCGGTTCCGTTCCGCTTCATACAGCCGGTCCGGGTGATCGTTACCCAGGAAGACGCGGTCCATGTAGCGCACGCCCGCGACATCGCACGGGTGCATGCCCATGACGATGCGCGGCGCAGACGGTAGTTCCACCGGCTCGACCGACCACTTGGCCTTCGGGTTGAACCGGGCAATGGGCCGGCGTCGGGGGAAAAAGAGCGCCTTGGCCGAGACCTCGACGATGCTTCCCGGGAAGGTGGTGTCTGTCCCTTTCTCGTACCGGTCGAAGTCCCAGCGGGTCCCCTTCCGGCGCGGGACCCAGAGCTCGGACCCGGCCGCGAGCTCGTCGAGGAACGCGCCGAGGTCCTCTCGCCTCAACAGCTTCCAGCCCGCGCTCACAGGTGTTCCTCCATCACCTCGTCCGAATCGTCTTTGGCCAATGTCACGAGCGGCGGCAGTTCGTCCGGCTTCGTGCCCGGCCGTGCGCCGAACTGCTCGCGCACCAGTTTCTCCACCGCGATGTTCAGCAGCCGGATCGGAATCCCCTCCGGACAGGCGCGCGAACACTCACCGCAGTCCGAACAGCGGCCGGCAAGATGGTAGGCGCGCACGAGGTGCCACATGGCGTTGGCCGACAGCTTGCGCGACGGCTCAATCCATCTCGGCTCGGGCTGGTCCGCGATGCAGAGTTCGCAGTAGCAGAGCGGGCAGACCTGGCGGCAGGCGTAGCAGCGCCGGCACTTCGCGAACTGTTCGGAGAAGAACTGCCAGCGTTCTTCGGACGACATCTTCTCGATGCGTTCGAGCTGCTTGAACTCGGCGTCGTCCTTTGCCTTGCGCGTCCCGAATTCGTAGTCGGCCACGGGCGACGTCGCGGTCGGGCAGTCATCGCACTTCTGCGCGCGCGCGCCGTTCACCTTCACGCCTTCGCAGGCCGGGGCGAGCGCCACGATGCTGTTCTTGTTGATACGGTGCTCGATGAGAAGCGTGGTGAGGGAGCGGCCGTCGCAGCCCTTGAGCACGACGCCGACGCGGTTGTAGCGCACCGTGAGCGTCGGCAGGTAATTGGCAAGGTTGTGGACGCACCGCTCGTCGAAGACGATTTCAGCCGCGTCGTCGCCCTTCTTGAAGAGCGTCGGCCGGACGTCGTCGATAGCCGGGTCCACCTTCCAGGCGAGAAGGGCGTCGATCTCGCCCTGGTCGAGGAGCTCGCGCGCCTTCTGTTGCAGGTCCGTCATTTCGCCAGCGCTTCCCGGGCCAGGGTTTTGGGCCGGCCCGCGAACTTCTTCAGGCTCTCGGCGAACGTGGTACAGACTTCCGCGAACTTGCGGCCTTCGGCGGCCGACACCCAGGTGAAGAACATCCGGTCCGGGTGCACGCCGACGGTCTCGAGCAGCCGGCGCGCCACCGCCAGCTTGCGCCGGGCATGGTAGTTGCCGGTTCCGTAGTGACAGTCGCCCGGATGGCAGCCGGCGACGAGCACGCCGTCGTAGCCTTCGACGAACGCCTTGAAAATCATCACCGGATCGACGCGGCCCGAGCACGGGACCTGGACAATCCGGACGTTGGACGGGTAGGAGAACCGGCTCGTTCCGGCAAGGTCCGCGCCCGCATAGCTGCACCAGCGGCAGAGGAACGCGAGTATCTTCGGGTCCTTGGCCATCTCCGGCGCGCTCACCGCATCATCTCCTCGAAGACCTCGTCGTCCGAGAACTGGGCGAGCGTCACCGCCTTGTTCTTGCACGCCGCGGCGCACGCACCACAGCCCTGGCACTTGCCGGCGACGACGAACGCAACCTGCCGGCCCGCGACCTGCTTCTCTTCGATGGCCGAATAGTGACAGACGTAGGCGCAGGTCAGGCAGCCGGTGCACGCGCTTGAATCCACCTGTGCTACCTGCGGCGACTTGCGCAGGGTCTCGTTCGCAAAGAGCGCCAGGACCTTGGCCGCCGCCGCGCTCCCCTGCTGCACGCTGGCCGGGATGTCCTTGGGCCCCTGGCACGCGCCCGCGAGGAAGACGCCCGCGGTCGCGGTCTCGACCGGCTTCAGCTTGGGATGGGCCTCGGTGTAGAAACCGTCCGCGTCATAGGAAATGCCGAGGGTCTGGGCAAGGCTTGCCGCGTCGGACTGCGGCTCGACCGCGCTCGCCAGCACGACCATGTCGGCGTCAATCGAAACCGGCCGACCAACCAGCGTATCCTCGGTGAATACCCGGTAACGGCCGTCGGCGCGCCGCTGCACCTTGCCCACCCGGCCCCGGATGTAGCGGACGTCCTCTTCCTCAATCGCCCGGCGGATGAACTGCTCGTAGTTCTTGCCCGGCGAGCGGACGTCGATGTAGCAGACGTAGGCCTGGCCGCTGGGCACGTGGTGCTTGTAGAGCAGGGCGTGCTTGGCGGTGTACATGCAGCAGATGCCCGAGCAGTACTCGTGTCCCTTGGACGGGTCGCGCGAACCAACGCACTGGACAAAGACTATCGTTTGAGGTTCCTTCCCATCGCTTGGCCGCACCAGGTGCCCGCCGGTCGGCCCGGTCGACGAGACAAGTCGTTCGAACTGCAGCCCGGTAAGCACGTCCGGGTAGGTGGCGCCGCCATACTCGGTGTAGACTGCCGGCGACATCTCCTGGTACCCGGTTGCGACTACGATGGCGCCCGCCTTCACCGTCTCTTCCGCGCCCTTATCATCGTAGTTGATTGCCCCGGCCGGGCATATCTTCTCGCACGCGCCGCACTTTGCGCGCGGGACATGACCCAAATCCTCCTGGGATTTGGGATCGTGTCCCAAGCTGTCCTTGAGCCGCAGGCAGTAGCGCCGGTCGATCACAGGTATCGCCGGAACCGCCTGCGGAAAGGGCGTTGCGATTGCACGGCGCTTACCGAGCCCGGCGTTGAACTCGTCGGGAACGTCTCTCACCGGGCACTTGGTGACGCACAGGCCGCAGGCGATGCAGCGTGTCGCATCAACGCACGTCGGCCGCCGTTCGAGCGTCACCTCGAAGTTACCCACGTAGCCGCCGACCTTCTTCACCGTCGTGTTGGCCCGGATTTCGATATTGGGATGCTGGGCCGCCTCGACCATCTTGGGCGTGAGGATGCACTGGGAGCAATCCAACGTCGGGAACGTCTCATCGAGCTGGGCCATCTTGCCGCCGAGCGAGGGACTCTTCTCAACCAGTATGACCTTGCGCCCGCCGTCCGCGATGTCGAGCGCCGCCTGGATGCCGGACACGCCGCCGCCGATGACGACTGCGGTCTTCTCGATCGCGACTGCCACGTCTTCGAGCGGATCCTGGTGCGCCACCCGCTTTGCCTGGCGTCGAACAAGGTCAATCGCCTTCTCGGTCGCCTCGTCGCTGTCGAGCGTCACCCACGAGCACTGCTCTCGGATGTTGGCCATCGAGATGAGGTACTGATTGAGACCGGACTTCGCGATTGTCTTCTGGAACGTGGGCAGGTGCATCTTAGGCGAGCACGCCGCTACCACTATCCGGTTGAGCCCGTGCTCCTTCACGGCGTCGGCCACGAGCTTCTGACCGGGTGAGGAGCACATGAACTTGTAGTCGGTGCTGAACGCCACCTCGGGCATCCGGCCGATGATCTCCGCGACCCGGGCGACGTCAACCTTGCCGGCGATGTTCACGCCGCAGTGACAGATGAAGACGCCGACGCGAGCCATGTCAGGAAAGGGGTCGAGGGGTCAAGGATTCGAGGATTCTAGTGCGAAGAACGGACATCAGGCGGGGACCTCGACTTCCTGCTTCCGGCTCTGTGTCTTGGTGTCTTTGTGGTGCGCTCCGTCCCGCTTCGGCAGCTTCCGGTACTTGGCAAGGAGCTTGTCGAACGGGATGGCATGGGCATCGAACCCGAGCCTCACCGGGTCCACCCCAAGGGCCAGCCCCACGAGTTGGATAATGTGCATCGTCGGGGTACGGAAATCTCCTGCTTTGCGCGAGTTCAGTTTCTGCGACATCCGGTCGAGCTGGGCCTGGCAGTACGGGCACTGGACCACGACCGCGTCCGCCTCGGCCTGTTTGATGCTCTCCAGCTTCCGCTTCGTATGGGGCAGGGCAAGCTCTTCCTTGTGCAGGATGACCTGGGTCAGCCCGGTGCCGCAGCAGGCGCGATTCTCCCCATACTCGACTACCTCGGCCCCGCAGGCACGGATGATCTCTTCCATCACCGTCGGCATGAACGCGTCGTCAATCGCGGTCTTCTTGAATCCGTTCAGGTAGTGACAGCCGTAGTGGGTCGCGAACCGGAGTCCGGTCAGCGGTACCTGGACTTGTTCGGCAATCCGGTCCTTAAGCTTGTACAGCACCTCGATGATGTGGTAGATATGCGCGGTGCCCTTGTACTCGCGCCCGATCATCGACAGGATGACGTTCACCACGCCCTTGACCGGCGGACGGTCGTTCATGAAGTGCGAAAACTCGGTGAGGAAAGTGTGGCAGCCGTTGCAGAACGCGACCACGTCCAGATTCTGCTCCTCGGCCAGGCAGAGGTTGCGCGCCACGGCCGGCATCGTCGACGTCGGCTGGGCCACGTTGGTGAAGGTGAGGAACCCGCCGCAGCACGTTTGCTCGTCGCTCGTTACCATCTCGACGCCGAGCTTTGGCATTGCATCCTGCGCGGCCGAGATTATCCCCGGGTACTTGTTGTTGCCCACGCAGGGCTGGAACAGGAACATCCGGTCCGAAACCCGGATGTCTTCGACCAGTTTCTTTCTCGGCACGCCTACTCCTTCTTCCCTGCCGGTCCGGACTTCTGACTTCTAGCTTCTAGCTTCTGACTTCTGACTTCGCCCGGGTCCCTGCTCTCCCGCGTGTCATCGATGTCCTGGAACTTCTGGTGCGGGCCCCGCTTGATGCGCACCAGGTCCGCGGGCGAACCGTAGTTCCACTTCTTGGGCACGCCCTTCTTCTTCTCCATCCCCTTTAGAAGGTCGGTCATGCCGGTAGCGTCGGAGATAAACCGGATTTCCGCCAGCGCCTTGTCGGACACGACCCGCTTCTCTGGTAGGCCCATCTTCCGGCGCACGCTGCCAATGCGGCCGTCGGTACCCGAGTTCTTCGCCACCTCGGCGCGGATGCCGAGATTCTTCTCATCCGGGCTCACCGACAAACCGGTGTCGTAGTAGTCCTGCGCGTACGGGTCCTTAATCTTCTTCACCTCTTCCCAGCCATAGCCCTTGGCCAGCGCCGCATAGCGCAGCATGGCGATGGCGAACGGGAAGTTGATGTCCTGGGGGCAGACCGCGTAGCAGCCCGAGCAGAAGAAGCAGAGCCAGAGCTCCTGCGAGGAGATGACCTTCTCGACGTTGCCTATCCTCAGGTCGCGGATAATCTGGCGGGGGTTATAGGAAGAGAGCTTGGCCGCCGGACACTGGGCCGTGCATTTCCCGCACTGCATGCACTTCTCGAGGTCCTTCACCATCCGGTGGGTAAGTTCCGAGAACTTCTTGTCGAACCCCGGCAGCCAGTCTATCGGGCTCTCTCTCACGCTTCTCCCCTCGAATCCTTGAATCCTGGAATCCTCGACCCCTTTGTCCTCATAGCATCTTCGGCATCGCCACCATCATGCCCGGTATTATCCGCGGGTGGCGGAACGTCATGCCCATCATCATACCCATCACCTTACCCATGATGTAGAGGTTCATCTTCAGGCCGAACGTCTTCATCATCGGCACCATCCGGGCGAAGACCACGCCGCCCAGGCTCGGCACCTGGTCCACGGCCTTCACGACCGAAGGCATCATCTCGACCAGCAGGTCATCGTTAATCTCGATGTTCATCCCCTTCATCATCGGCATCATGACGGAGAGACACGGCCCGACCATCTGCGGCTCCCGCGCGAGGTACAAGAGCAGCCCGGGCATCATGTCCATCATCTTGTCCTTGGTCAGGGAAAGGTCGAACATCTGCGTGAATGTCACGACAACGTCCTCGGCAACCTGCTTGCCGGTTTCGGGTTGGGACTGGTCGTTCATAAAAGACTCGATTATATGATAATTACTATATACTTCCTGTCAAGCATCTCCTGCCGCTGGTGACTCTGACTATCGGCGCATGTACTCGGAGAGCGGTCTGACTTCCAGCCCCTCGCGGGGGTGCGCAAGCAAGGTCCGGACAAACAGCCGCGCCAGTTCGGCGTCGTTCACCAGCGGCACGCCGATGTCCGCGGCGCTGCGCCGAATGTGATACCCGTCAGTCAGGGTCGCCTCGTCCGCGGTCCGTTTGGGGATATTGAGCACGCAACCGACAACCCTGCCCAGTACCAGGTCGACCACCGAAGGACTCTTGCCTTCCGATACCTTGTGCGCGAGTTGCGACTTGATACCGTTGGTTTCAAGGAAACGGTGGGTGCCTTCCGTGGCATAGAGTTCGAAGCCCGCCCCGGCGAGCGCCCGCAGGCTGTCGAGCAGTTTCACCTTGTGAGCATCCGAACCGATTGAAACCAGCACGGACTTCTTGGGGAGCGCGAACCCGGTTGAGATTGCCGCCTTGTACCATGCCTCCTCCAGCGAGTCGCCGAGGCACGCCGCCTCGCCGGTCGAGGTCATCTCGACGTACAGCACCGGGTCTGCTCCCTTGAGCCGTGAGAAGGAGAACTGCGGCACTTTGACCGCGACATGGTCGAGGTCCAAAGTCCGGTACTCGCCCTTCACGTCTACGCCGAGCATTGCCCGGGCCGCGATCTCGATGAAGTTGTAGCCGGTAGCCTTGGACACGAACGGGAAGGACCGCGACGCCCGCAGGTTGCATTCAATCACGCTGACCTCGTTGTTCCGGGCCAGGAACTGGACGTTGAACGGCCCGTTGATGCGCAGCGCCCGCGCGATAGACTTGGCAATCCACTTGGCGCGGCGCACGGTCTCAAGGTACGTGTTCTGCGGGGGCAGCACGACCGTCGCGTCGCCCGAATGCACGCCCGATTGTTCGACGTGCTCGGTGATGGCGTAGAGCACCAGTTCGCCGTCCTGAGCAACGCCGTCGATTTCAATCTCCTTCGCGCCTTCGATGAACTTGGAGATGACGACCGGGCTGTCCGGCGACACCCGCGCCGCCTGCATCAGGTACTGGGCCAGCGAGCTCTCGGTCTTGGCGATGTTCATGGCCGAACCGGAGAGGACGTATGACGGTCGGACCAGCACCGGGTAGCCGACTTCGGCGGCAAACCGGCGCGCCTCGTCCAGCGTGCTCAGTTCATTCCAGGGCGGCTGGGCGATACCGAGTTCGTCGAGCAAGGCCGAGAACCGGCGCCGGTTTTCGGCCCGGTCGATGCTGTCCGGGCTCGTGCCGATGAGGTGCACGCCGGCCCGGGCAAGACTCGGGGCCAGGGTGTTCGGCAGTTGCCCGCCGACCGACACGACCACGCCAAGCGGCTGCTCGAAGCTGGTGATGTCCAGCACTCGTTCCAGCGTCAGTTCTTCAAAGTAGAGTCGGTCGGTCTCGTCGTAATCGGTTGAGACGGTTTCCGGGTTGCAGTTGATTAGTACGGTGCGGTAACCGAGCGCCGACGCGGTCCGGCACATCCCCACCGAGCACCAGTCGAATTCGACCGAAGAGCCGATGCAGTAGGGCCCGCTGCCGAGCACCACCACGGGCCGGCCCCGCGCTTCGGGCTCGACCTCGGCGTGGTCCCCACCGTAGGTCATGTACAGGTAGTTGGTCGCCGCCGGGAACTCACCGGCGAGCGTGTCAATCCGCCGCGCGTGGGGTACGACCCCGAGTTGAATCCGGCGGGAGCGGACTTCGTCCTCGGTTGAGCCAAGGTGCCGGGCCAGTGCCCGGTCCGAAAAGCCGAGCCGCTTGAGCGCGCGCAGCCCTTCGCCGTCGAAGCTGTCGAGCCGCTGCCCGGCGAGTTCCGCTGCTGCCTGCACGATTTCCAGAAGCCGGGCGATGAACCACGGGTCAACCCGGCTCAGTTCGTGAACCTCGCTCGCGCTCATTCCATCGGCCAGTGCCTGCGCCATTGCGAAGAGCCGGCGGTCGGTCGGGTGGGCAATCTCGTCGCGCGGGTCGGGCACTCGTGCCTTCGGGTCGGTCAGGCCGTCGAGCCCGGTACCGAGCGAACGCACCGCCTTCTGCAGCGCCTCCTCAAACGTGACGCCAATTGCCATCACCTCGCCGACGCTCTTCATCTCCGTGCCGATGCGCCGCGATGCCGCCTTGAACTTGTTCAGGTCCCAGCGCGGAATCTTCACGGTCACGTAGTCCAGCGCCGGTTCGAAGAAGCAGCCGGTGACCCCGGTCACCGCGTTCTTCAGGTCGGCGAGTCCGTACCCGAGCGCGAGCTTGGTGGCGACCCACGCCAGCGGGTACCCGGTCGCCTTTGACGCCAGCGCGCTCGAACGGGAGAGCCGGGCGTTCACCTCGATGACGCGATACTCCCTGCCGGCCGGGTGCAGGGCATACTGGACGTTGCACTCGCCGACGATGCCCAACTTCTCCGCCACGTGGAGCGAAACCGAGCGCAGTTGGTGGTATTCGCTGTTGGTCAGGGTCTGGGACGGCGCCACGACGATACTCTCGCCGGTGTGGACTCCCATCGGGTCGAGGTTCTCCATGTTGCAGACCGTGATGCCGTTGCCGAACCGGTCCCGCACCACTTCGTACTCTACCTCTTTCCACCCGCCCAGGTACTCTTCGACCAGCACCTGCGGCGAATGGGCCAGGGCCTCGCGCACGCGTTCCTTCAGTTCCTCCGGGGACGTCACCACGCCCGATGCCAGCCCACCCAGGCTGTAGGCGGCGCGCACCATCAGCGGGTAGCCGATTGCCGCCGCGGCTTCCAGCGCGCCTTCCACGCTGCTCGCGGTGCTGCCGCGCGGCACGTCCACGCCGATTGCCCGCATCCGCACCGCGAAGCGCTCCCTGTCCTCCGACTCCTCAATGGTCTCGACCGGCGTGCCGAGACAGCGGACGCCATACTTCTCCAGTACACCTGCGCGCCAGAGTTCGACTCCGACATTCAAGGCAGTCTGGCCGCCGACATTCAGGAGAATCCCGTCCGGCCGCTCCCTCTTGATGACCTTCTCCACGAAGTCGGCGGCGACCGGGACCAGGTAAATCTCGTCGGCCAGGCCCGGCGTCGTCTGGATGGTGGCGATGTTCGGGTTTACGAGGACGGTGCGGATGCCTTCCTGCTTCAGCGCCTTGATGGCCTGGCTGCCGGAATAGTCGAACTCACCCGCCTGCCCGATGCGCAGCGCGCCCGAGCCGAGTATCAGGACCTTTCCCGGATTCCTACTAACCACAGATGGACACTGATGAACA
>CAZQZR010000124.1:0-9548 GCA_964597845.1 uncultured bacterium
CGACCCGAGTATCAGCGTCATGTTCCGCCCGAGCCTCTATCTGCTCAACTTCTACAGCGATGACGAGAGCGGAACCGGTGCGGTTGTGGCCCCCTGGACGCAGGCGTCGCTGCTGGTGGGAAACGGGTATCGCGCAAGAGGACTGAATTACGCGCTCGGCGGCCGCGTCAGCAATTATGGCGCCGGGCCGCTTGCGATCATCGGTTACAATCTGCGGCCGGTCGAGTTCCGTGCCGAGCTTTCGTACATGCTGCCGGTTTCGTACTACGCGACCGGCAGGGTGTTGACAATCGGGCTCACAGCCGCGGCCCCGACCAAGCCCGAGCCGAAGCCGGAGTCGAACTTCCGGTGACGCAACAGGAGACCTCTACCCTCGGCCACGAATGGCAAACAGATATTGTCGGACTAGGACCGGGGGCGGTCGGCTGCGGTTGGAGCGGGTTCGACCGCGGGCGCGTGGACGACGCCAATCAAGCCGTCGATGGAGAGGTCTTCGTCTGCATCCGGCCAGTGAATGCCGTAGCCGGACGGCGAGACCTCGAAGTTCTCCCGCTGCTGCTGCGTGGCTCGGGCAAGCCTCTCCGACTGCTCGGTGATGTCAATCCGGAACTGCCTGCCGTCCACGGTCAACGTCAGCGTCACCCCCGACAGCCCAATCTTCTCGACCGTGTGTGCCTTATCCATTCTTCTGCTCCTGAAAGCGCTTCCCGAAGAAGAACCGCCACCCGAGTATCAGTAGAATCGTAGGCATCAGGGGTAGAATAGCAGGAAGCCCTACCCTGTCAAGCCGGGGGATTTCGGGGATGCTTCACTGGACATGATTCCGATACGAAATCAGAGACAGTCCCCTATTGGGCGATGTCCCAGGCCGACGCGCGACGACGTCTGCCCCGCGAGCAGCGCAAGCCGTGAGCCGTAGGCCGTGACGCGCCCTGCGGGCGCGAGTTCCCTGTGACCAGTTACCAGTTCGCAGTGGCGGACTCCTGATTCCAAACAGCCAAAGTGCCGCCGATGTCACGCGGTTGAGCCATCGGATGGCACCTGCCTGCGGCAGAGCATCATGAACCAGGCCATACCGCGTACGGATCGTAGATTACCGATTGGCAGACAGGGCTTGCGCGGTGTACCCTAAATGGGTACAATCGTACCCTAAATGGGTACGCAACCTTCCGACCGCATCGGCGAGGTCCTGTTCGGCCGGACACGGCGGGCCGTGCTGGCGCTGCTTTACGGCCACGTTGACGAGGAGTTCTACCTGCGCCAGATAATCCGGGCAGCCGGCGTCGGGCAGGGCTCAATGCAGAGGGAGCTGAAGAACCTCGTCGCGTCCGGGCTCGTGCTCCGGCGGGCGCATGGCCGGCAGGTGTATTTCCGGGCGAACTCAGACAACCCTGTCTACAAGGAACTGCGCGGTCTTCTGCTGAAGACGGCCGGTGTCGCTGACGTGCTCCGAGAGGCGCTGGCGCCGTTGGCCGCACGTATTGCGGTCGCGTTCGTGCACGGCTCCATCGCACGGGGCGATGAACGCCGGGCGAGCGACGTTGACATCATGGTGGTAGGAGACGCGTCGTTTGCCGAGGTGTCACAGGCGCTGGGGCCAGTGCAGCAGCGGCTCGGGCGCGAGGTGAACCCGACCGTGTATTCACCGGCCGAGTTCAGGAAGAAGCTCGCCGCCGGTCACCACTTTGTCAAGAGCGTCACGGAACGTGAGAAGTTGTTCTTGTTCGGCGATGAGCACGACTTTAGACGTCTGGGTAAGTAGCGGATCGCTGCAAAGGCACACGACCAGTCCGCAGGAGGTCGCTGACCTTTTGTCAATCGTAGAGCGCGACCTCGTCGTGCGCTGGCTGCAGGAGCATCACCCCCGCCTGCTGGCGAAGTAGCGCGGTCCCGTTTCGAGTCCCTGGTTTCAAGGCCTTGGTTCGTAGTTCTCGGTTCCCAGCACACTCAACCCCTGTAATTCCGGGGACGCAACAGAGAATTACTGACCTCGGCCCCGCGCCCGCTGTGACGAACTCCTGAGCCCCGGCCGGCCGCCTTGACATCCATACCCGCAAGCGTAAGATACGGTTAGTGGTGCACCCGGATCCCGTCCGGGGCTGACGCGGAAGGGTCACGGCAGGATGTCCGCGAATCCACCCGGAGTCAGCGTGGGCGATTGGTACATCCGCAAGGAGTGACAGATGACAACGAAGAAGAATCCCGCAGTCGGTATGCTGATGGTTTGGCTGGCGGTCGCCGCGACCATCGGGACCGCTTCGGCAGATTGGGGCACGACCACGGTGCCCGTAGGCTCGAGGCCCTGGGGCGTGGCTCTGAACCCGGTCACCAACAAGATCTACGTCGCCAACAACAACAGCGGCAACGTGACGGTCATCGACGGCGCGACCAACGACACGACCCTCGTAGCCGCGGGCGCGAACCCCTACGCCGTAGCGGTGAACCCCGTCACCAACAAGATCTACGTCGCCAACTACGGCGGCAATAGCGTGACGGTGGTTGACGGCGCCACCAACAACACGACCCTGGTGCCCGCCGGCTCGACCCCCATGTCCGTGGCGGTGAACCCCGTCACCAACAAGATCTATGTTGTGAACAACAGCAGCAACAACGTGACGGTCATCGACGGCGCAACCAACGATACGACTCTCGTTGCCGCAGGCGCGGACCCCTACGCCGTGGCGGTGAACCCCATCACCAACAAGATCTACGTCGCCAACTACGGCGGCAATAGCGTGACGGTGATTGACGGCGCCACCAACGATACAACCCTGGTACCCGCAGGTACGCTTCCCAATGCGATAGCGGTGAACCCGGTCACGAACAAGATCTTCGTCGCGAACGGCGTCAGCGGCAACGTGACGGTCATCGACGGCGCCACCAACGACACGACCACGGTTCCAGCAGGTACGTACCCCTGTGCCGTAGCGGTGAACCCGGTCACCAACAGGATCTATGTTGTAAACAGCGGCAGCAACAACGTGACGGTCATCGACGGTGCCACCAACGATACGACCCTGGTCCCAGTAGACTCGGGACCCAGGACTGTCGTGGTCAATCCAGTCACCAACAAGGTCTACGTCGCCAACTGGCACGGAGGCAATGTCACGGTCATCGACGGTGCCACCAGCGAGACGACGACGGTACCCGCTGGCGCGAACCCTCGTCCCGTAGCGGTGAACCCGGTCACCAACAAGGTCTATGTCGCGAACTTCGGCAGCGACAATGTGACGGTCATCGACGGCGCAACCAACGGCACGACCCTGGTGGCCGCAGGCAACAGCCCCTGCGCCGTAGCGGTGAACCCGGTCACCAACAAGACCTACGTCGCGAACGAAGGCAGCAGCAACGTGACGGTGATCGACGGCGCAACCAACGATACGACGCTGGTGCCCGCCGGCAATGGCCCCTGTGCCGCAGCGGTGAACCCGGTCACCAACAAAATCTACGTCGCGAACAGAGGCAGCGACAACGTGACGGTCATCGACGGCGCAACCAACGACACGACTGCGGTTCCAGCAGGTACCTACCCCGGCGCCGCGGCGGTGAACCCGGTCACCAACAAAATCTACGTCGCGAACGGCATGAGCAACAACGTGACGGTGATCGACGGCGCAACCAACGACACGACCACGGTTCCAGCAGGTACGTACCCCTGTGCCGTAGCGGTGAACCCGGTCACGAACAAGATCTACGTCGCGAACTACAACAGCGACAATGTGACGGTGATCGACGGCGCAACCAACGGCACGACTACGGTACCGGCAGGTACTTACCCCCGTGCCGTGGCGGTGAGCCCGGTCACGAACAAGGTCTACGTCACGAACGAAGGCAGCGACAACGTAACGGTGATCGACGGCGCAACCACCGACACGACCCTGGTGCCCGCAGGCAATGGCCCCTGTGCCGTAGTGATGAACCCGGTCACCAACAAGGTCTATGTCGCGAACTTCGGCAGCGACAATGTGACGGTCATCGACGGCGCAACCAACGGCACGACCCTGGTGGCCGCAGGTGACGGCCCTTATGCCGTGGCGGTGAACCCGGTCACGAACAAGATCTACGTCGTGAACCGGGGTAGCGACAATGTCACAGTAATCGACGGCGCGACCAACGGCATGACCACGGTGGCCGCAGGCGACGGCCCCTGTGCCGTCGCGGTGAACCCGATCACGAGCAGAACTTGTGTCGCCAACGAAGGTAGCGACAACGTAACGATACTAGCCGATGCGCCGGCCAGCGACACGAAGGTGCACGCCGCATTCGACCGGCTGCCGGGCGACACGACTGCGCCTGCGCGACCGACCCTGACCGGCAAGGGCGTGAACCGTTCGACGCCGGAGCGGACAGCGATGATGGGAGTCGGCAACCGGGTGAATACCAGCCAGGCTGGGTGGGGCTGGGCAGCGGTAATCTCCGGTGCCGGAACCGATTCCGTCACGTGGACCTACAACTGGGGCACGGACTCGCTGATTCTGGGCGAGAACTTCGTCTGCTGCGTGCCGCTTGAAGACCAGGCTGCGACCACCAACAACCTCGGACTTGGGACACCGTTCGCGGGTAACCTGGAGGTGTACCCGGTGTACCGGATAGCACACTATGTCGGGCAGGAGGACGCTCCAGAACGCGAAGTCAGGGTCACGAAGCTGCCCACCATAATCCGTGGCGTGCTGTTCCTGGACGGGGACTGCCCACGCACAGGCACCGTCCCCAGGACCGTCCTACTCGATATTTCAGGCCGCAAGGTGCTGGAGCTTCAGCCGGGCGCGAATGATGTGCAAGGGTTCGCTCCCGGCGTCTACTTCGTGCGATCCGAGCCATCGACGGTCACCAAGGTGGTTATCCAGAGATAGTAGGCCACTGCCTGCTCCGGCCGCCGCGACGGGGGCAAAGAAGGACACCTCCCCAATTTCCACCACGAACTATGTCAAGGCTCGTCTCGAAGACACGACCCCATTCCGCCCGCCCATTTGACACACCGCGCGCCCTCGGCGCGAGTTTCCAGTCCCCAGTTCGCGGTCATCGTAGTCCCACTTCTGGCTTCTGATATCTGCATCCTGACTTCTGCCTTCGGCTGGGAGTTGCTGCCCTGGTGTCTTGGTGATTCAACGTCGGGTTCGGGGTTGGAGTACTCGGCTTGACTGGAGCCGAACCGCAGGTTATGTTCTACCAGTTCTATCGCAGTCAAAGGAGGAACAATGCGAACTAGAAGCGTCCTGTTGACGCTGACGTTGTGCCTGGCGGTGCCGGCCGCTCTGCAGGCGGCGAACGTCTGCGTCTGGAATTACGATTCGCTCGACCGGTTCTACGACCCGGCGGTCGGCGATTCGGTCAACTGCGCCTACCACGTGGAGAAAGCGCTGACCGACCTCGGCCATACGGTCACGGTTTCGGAAAGCACCCTGCCCGCCAGCCTGGAGGAGTTCGACGCCGTCTTCTGCCTGATGGGCTGGTACCGGTGTTGAGGGGACAACTGCACCGTCGGTTCGACGGAAATGGCCCAGTTGATTTCCTTCCTCAATTCAGGTCGCCCGGTCTATACCGAGGGCGGTGACTTCGGGTACGCTAACAGCACCAGCGAGCTCTGGCCCTTTTTCGGCACGTCGTATCTCGGCGACGGCTATGGGAGTTCCACCGGCAACGTTCGGTCTTTAACCGGGGAACCCGGCTCGTTTGTCGAGGGCCTGCTATTCGAGTATCCGTATCAGCAGGGACCGGATAGCTGGGTGGACGAGTTCGGCTCTGACGGCGGCACTGTCATTCTGCGCAGCCAGGATAGTATCGGGCGAGCAGTCTGCAACGAGGCTTCCGGCTACCGTACCATCTTGTCTTCAACCATCTTTGGCGCGATGAGCGGAACCGACGGCGATGCCTTGATGGCGGCATACATGGAGTACTTCGTGCTCGGCACCGGTATCAGCCAGAACGAACAGCCGAGAATCGTCGCGACGGCAGCGGTGGTTCCGAGCGTAGCCCGGGTCGGCCGGGCCGTGCGGCTCGAGACTTCCGGCCCGGCGCGCGAGCTGTCCGTGCTCGACGTCAGCGGCAGGGTCGTGACCAACTGGCGGCTCCCGGCCGGAGAAGCTGTGACAACATGGAACGTCGGCTCTGATGTCGCACCCGGTACCTACTTCCTGCAGGTCCGGGCCAACGGACGCCCCGAGACCCACCCGTTTACGATATTGCGCTAGAGCCGCCCGACATACGAACACCGGGGACGCGTCGATTGCGTCCCCGGTTCTGTTTCGCGGGCGTCCGCAGCCGCATTGGTTCGCCGCTGGCAGTGTCGGGCTCGTACCACGTCTCCTAGTGTGGTGAGTACCTTGACAACACAACAGGACAGGCTGGTGCGTGTCGAACATGTCATTCTGAACCCTTCGCTTGCCGTCATTCTGAGCACAGCGAAGTATCTTCGGCTCCGAAGACTCTTCGCCTTACAGATCAGAGAGACAAACCCATGCGGTGTTGCCGGGTGTAAGGAACCGTCAGTTGCAGGACACCAGCTCTGCCTCTGCCAACCGACTGACTCGGCCGCCATCGGCCCGTGGGCCGAACAGCGGGAAGCACGCCCGGCCGCGGGACTTGACTTCCGGCTCCGGCTGCCGCAATATGGACGTAGTCAGCCTGTCAGGCTGCGGGAGGTAAAATGAAGCCGAAGCTCGTCCTGTTTGCCGTTTGTTGCCTGCTGTATGCCCTGTGCCCGGCCCAGTGGCTGGAGACGGAAATCCTGTTGCCGGATTCACTGGGGAGTTTGTTCGACCCATCGGCGCTTGAGTACAGCATCTGCAACAACAAGGTGTATGTCGGATGCGATTCCGGTGTGCTTGTGGCAGACGGTACCACGTGCGAACGCCTGGCCCGCATCCTGACCGGTGGCCGCGTAGGGGCTCTCTGCTGCAACCCGAAGAACAACAAAGTCTACTGTGCCAACGGCCGCACCGGCACCGTGACAATCATAGACGGCGCGTCGAACTCCATCCTCGCTACGGTCGCGGTCGGAAGCTCCCCTGCCGCCCTCTGCTACAATCCGCAGAACAACAAGGTCTACAGCGCGAATGCCGGCAGCAACAACGTGAGCGTCATCGACGGCACGACGGACTCGGTCATCGCCACGGTGGCGGTGGGAGTCTTTCCCATCGCCCTTTGTTACAACCCGAAAGACAACAAGGTCTGCTGCGCGAACAAGGGTAGCGACACCGTGACGGTTATCGACGGCGCGACGGACTCGGTTCGCGCCAGGGTCCCGGTCGGAGACCGCCCCAGCGCCCTCTGCTACAATCCACAGAACAACAAGGTGTACTGCGCGAATCACGCCAGCGATGATGTGACGGTGATCGACGGCGCAACGGACTCGGTCCTTGCCACGGTCCCGGCTGGCAACAACCCCAACGCCCTCTGCTACAACCCGCAGAACAACAAAGTGTACTGCGCGAACCGCGGCAGCGACGACGTGACGGTTATCGACGGCGCGACGGACTCGGTCATCGCCACGGTGGCGGTCGGAAACCACCCCAGCGCTCTCTGCCACAACTCTGAGAATAACAAGGTCTACTGCGCGAACAGCGACAGCCCCATAGCCACCGTGATAGACGGCACGACGGACTCGGTTGTTGCCACGGTTGAGGTCGGGGAGTTCCCCGAAGCCCTCTGCTACAACCCTGAGAACAACAAGGTATTCTGCGCCAACATCGCAACCGCGAGCGTCGCCGTCATAGACGGCGCAACCGATTCGATCCTCGCCTGGATACCGATTGGAAGCAGCCCCTGGGCACTGTGCTACGCACCCGAGAACAGCAAGGTCTACTGCACGAGCGACTTGAACAATACCGTCTCCGTGATAGACGGCCCGACAAACTCGGTCCGTGCAACGGTGGCAGTCGGTCTCCAGCCTCGCGTCCTCTGCTACAATCCGCAAGACAACAAGGTATACTGCGGGAACGACGACGGCGCCAGTGTATCAGTGATAGACGGCGCTACGGACTCGGTTGTTGCCACGGTCACGACCGGACAGAGACCTATTGCCCTCTGCTACAACACGCGGGACAACAAGGTGTACTGCGCGAACTGGTACGACGCCAACGTGTCGGTGATAGATGGCGCGACGGACTCGGTCATCGCCACCGTCCCGGTCGGGTCCAACCCCGAGGTCCTCTGCTACAACCCACAGAATAACAAGGTCTGCTGTGCCAACAGCGCAAGCCGCACGGTGACTGTGATAGCCGGCGCTACGGATTCCGTCCTCACTACCATCGCGGTCGGGAGTTCGCCCCGTGCCCTTTGTTACAGCCCGCAGAACAACAAGGTCTACTGTGCCAACAGCGGCAGCGGCGACGTGACGGTTATCGACGGCGCGACGGACTCGGTCATCGCCACGGTGGCAGTCGGAGACTACCCCAGCGCTCTCTGCCACAACTCTGAGAATAACAAGGTTTACTGCGCGAACACTTACGGTCATACCGTGACGGTGTTAGACGGCGTGACAAACTCGGTCCTCACCACGGCTGGATCCGGGACCCATCCGTGTGCCCTCTGCTACGATGCCCGGAACAACAAGGTCTACTCCGCGAGTTTCTACGACTACACTGTAATCGTGATGGACGGCGCGACGGACAGCATAACCAACACTATCGGGGTGGGCATTTGGCCGAGGGCCCTTGCCTACAACCGAGCCCAGAACCGGGTGTATGTGGCTAACTCCGAGGGGTCGGGCATCTCCGTACTTCGTGATTCGGGCGGCTCGATTGCGGAGGGGGTGGGCGTGCAGGCCCCGGACTCCAAACCGCCTCCGACCGTCATCAGCGGCATCCTGCGGATGGCGAACGGCGCCGGGCAAATGACGAGAGGCAAGCTGCTCGATATCTCCGGTCGCAAGGTACTCGACCTGCTACCCGGCGCGAACGATGTGCGCGGGCTGGCGCCGGGCGTGTACTTCGTGGACGAGGAACCTCAGACCGCAAGCCACGAGCCGCAAGCTGTGCGCAAGGTCGTCCTAACGCGGTAGTCGTCAGAAGCCGGAAAACCAGTCAGCCCAGCAGTCCGTCTCGGACATCCCACCCGGCGTCTGCCGACGCATGGCATCCGCCCGGACAGAACAGGAGCTGAGACCACCGCGTCAGGGCAAGCCTGAACTGACCTAGGCGGCTGGTCCAGAGTCTGTTAGGCCCTACAAGACCCACTCAAGACGACATTCCGGGAGTCGCGGTGCGATTCGCGAAGGAATTTCCGAGCCGGTTTCCGGAGCGAGTCCGCAGGTGAGTTCGCAAGCAGGGCTGCACTGTCTGCGGGACGGCGGCTGCGGCAGTTCCGAGTATGATCAAGCAGCGGGGCGCGGATGTCCGCGCCCCGCTGCTAGTGAGTGACTGGCTACTGGCCGGGCGCGTCGGACGCGCGCGCGGCCGCAGAAGCGGTCCGTCGCTGGCGGGCGCGCTCGGACCGGTTCTCGAAGATGACGTAGAGCACCGGGATGAAGACCAGCGGCAAGAAGGTTGAGACGATCATGCCGCCGATGATGGACCGGCCGAGCGGCGCCCAGAGTTCGGAGCCTTCGC
>CAZQZR010000125.1:0-4645 GCA_964597845.1 uncultured bacterium
CCATCTCCGCGTGATGAGAGACTATCACCTTCACGTTCGCCGGGTCGGTGACCGATGCGACACGAGCAAGCATCTCATCCTTGAACCCGGCTTTGACCGTGTCAATCAGGACCGGGTACTCGCCCATCACGAGGTAGGCGTTATAGGTCGAGCCTCGCTCTGTCGCGTAGCCGTGGAAGTCACGCAGGCCCCAGTCTATCGCCCCGACCCACCAGACGTGTTCGCTGACTTTGACCGTCGAGAACGCGCTGTCCATCATGATTCCTCCAGCTAACTCCTCACTGCTAACTGCTAACGGTCTCCTATGCCCCGGCCGCCGCGCCCATCGCGTAGAGCGCAGTCAGTTCCGGCGCCAGCACGAACGTCCGCGTACCCAGCTCGCGGTCGAGCATCAGGATGCCGCGGCCGTCATTGCCCACGAGTTTCAAGTCCTGTGCGACCTTGGACGTGTTGGCCTCTTCCTCGACCTGCTCGTCCACGAACCACTGAAGCAACGTTGAAGACCCGTGGTCGCCTTCTGCTTGGGCCAGCTTGACCAGCCCGTCAATCTTGGCGGTGATGAACTTCTCATGCTCATACGCGGCCTCGAAAGCGGCCAGTGGCGACTTCCAGTCCTGCGGCGGCACGTCCAGCGGGTGCAGCTTCACGTGCCCGCCCCGCTCCACGATGTGCTTGTAGAACCGCATCGCGTGGGTCACTTCCTCCCGCACCTGGGACCGCATCCACGTGCCCATCCCCGCCAATCCCTCGGCGTCGAAGTACGCGGCCATCGACAGGTAGATGTAGGCTGACTCCAGTTCGAACTTAATCTGCTCGCTGAAGGCCTCTTCAATCTTCTTCGGGACCATGCTCACGCCCCTTTCCACAGACCGTGGATATTGCAGTACTCGCGGGCGAACACGCTCTTGGCTTCGACTGAAAACAAGGCCTCGGGTGCCTGCCCCGGGCTCAGGAACTGCCTGTATGCCTTGTCGTCGGCCACCAGTTCTATCCACTCGATGAAGTGCTTCTCCTCCATCGGATGCGGGACGCTGCCGACCTTCACCTTGTAGCCGCCCGCGACCTTCTCAATCACCGGAACATGCTTCTCCTTAGCCGCGTCGGTCGTGTTCTCGACCAGCAGCTTCATCGGCTTGCCGCAGCAGACCAGTTGCCCGGCGCCGCCGTGCAGAACCTCGACGATATTCCCGCAAACCTCGCACTTGTAGACTTCCATACGCTTTGCCATTTACTATCCTCCTGTTATCGGCACACTCTGCCCCTATCCAATCAAACGGTTGTCCGGCCCGGTGAACGCGCACTCCGGTATGTAGCACGTAACGTCCACAAACTGACAGTGCTCGTGGCAGGACGGACATACCTCCGGCGGCTGTGACGCCTGCAGCACGTAGTGACACTTACTGCACTGCCAGTACGGAGCGTCGGCCGGGACCGGTTTCGACGCGACCGGCTCCTGCCTGATCCGGGGCCGGGCCTCGGCCGCGCCCGCTGCCTCGTGACCGGCAAGCACCATCGGCTGACCGTGGCACACCAGTTTGCCCCCGCCCTGGTGAACGACCGCCACAATCTGTCCGCACGCCCCGCAACTGTAAACCTGTTGTGTTGCCGTCATCGGTTATCTCCTTCCGAATCCGGGTTCGCAATCACTGAATGTCCTTCGCGGCCTTGAGCACGGGTGCGTAATCCGGCTCGGTGCCGGTCTCTTTCACCAGTTGGATGTAGCGGATGATACCCTGACGGTCGACAACAAAGACGGCGCGGGCAAGCAATCGCAGGTCCTTGATCAGTACCCCGTAGCCGATACCGAATGAAGCGTCGCGGTGGTCGGACACGGTGATGACCCTGTCTATGCCCGCCGCCCCGCACCACCGCTTCTGGGCGAATGGCAGGTCCATGCTCACGGTCAGGATGACCACGTCCGGCCCCAGCTTCGCCGCCTCGGTATTGAACCTTCGGGTTTCGACGTTGCAGACGGCCGTGTCGAGCGAGTGCACGCTTGATATGACCACGACCTTGCCCTTGAACTGAGACAGTCTCACCGAGTTCATGTCGTTGCCGACCGCGGTGAAGTCCGGCGCCGCGTCTCCGACCTTCACCTCATTGCCCAGCAGTGTGACCGGGTTGCCGCCAATTGTCACCAACCCAATCCGCTCATTCACAGTTCGCTCCTTCCGCTCCGTCTCGCGTCTTACACTTGACCACTGGACCACTGGTGCACTCGACCACTAGCACTCCCCTACCAGTTCTCGCCGAGGAGTTCAAAGTACGCCTGCGGGTGCGCGCATGCGGGACACTGTGCCGGCGGCTCGGTACCCTCGTGCAGGAAGCCGCAGTTCAGACACCGCCAGACGACCTTCTTCTCGCGCTTGAATACCCGGCCCGCCTCGATGTTCGCCGCCAAGTCCCGGTAACGCTTCTCGTGCTGCTTCTCGGCAACCGCAATATTGCGGAACACAACCGCGACATCAGCGAAGCCCTCCTGTTCCGCGGTCTTCGCGAAATCGGGATACATCGTACCCCACTCATACATCTCGCCCGCCGCTGCCGCCTTTAGGTTCTCCAGCGTCGTACCGATCTTACCCGCCGGGAACGCGGCCTGCACCGTGGCATCGCCGCCCTCCAGGAACTTGAAGAACCGCTTGGCGTGTTCCTTTTCCTGGTTCGCGGTCTCCTCGAATATCAGGGATATCTGAATCAGTCCTTCCGTCCGTGCCTGGCTTGCGAAATAGGTATATCGATTGCGCGCCTGCGACTCGCCGGCGAACGCAGTCAGAAGGTTCTTTTCGGTCTTTGTGCCTTTCAGCGCCATGATGTAGACTCCTTTGGACTAGCTCTTTTACGTGCTGCGCACCGGCGGTACCCGCCGTAGTTGTTAGACTGCCGCTAAGTCCCGCTGGATTCGGTCGTCCGGCTCCGCATCTGCGCAATCTCATCCTGCAGCTCCAGGATCAGCTCCACTGCGTCGAGACCGATATCGAAGTCGGTCATCAACCGGTGAATCCGGCGCAGTCGGGCGATGTCCGTATCTTCGAGCAGCAACCGGCCCGCTTCAGCCGTGCGCGCGTGAATCACCTCGCGCTGCACACACTCGACAATGATGAGCTCATCGAGACCCGTCATCTCGACCAGCACCTGGACTTCATACCCCGCCATTACTTCTCCTCCGGCCGCAAACCGGCCAGTTCCTGGAACAAGGCCCGCTCCTTGTCCGTGAGCTTTGCCGGCAGCCGTACCTCAATGGTCACGTGGAGGTCACCGCGTGTGCCGGCATCGCCGTAGACCGGCATCCCCTGGCCTTTGAGCCGAAGCTCGTTCCCAACCTGCGTTTCGGCCGGCACCCGGAGCCGCGCCTTGCCCTCCAGCAGCGGAACCGTCACGTCACCGCCAAGCACGGCAGTGTACAGCGGAACCTGGACCCGGGTATGCAGGTCATTGCCCTTGCGGACGAACCGCGGGTCATCCTCGACCGTGATTACCAGCCAGAGATCGCCGGCCTGGCCGCGCCTGCCGGCCATGCCCTGCCCCTTCACCCGCATGCGCGAACCCGTCTCGACCCCCGGCGGTATCTTCACCTCGATCGTCGGCCCGCCCGCGTGCTTCAGCCTGCGGGCTGTGCCCTTGAAAGCTTCGGCCAGCGTCACGGTCACTGGCTGCTCAATGTCGCGGCCCCGAGCTGCGCGCGGCTGGGCCTGCGCACCCTCGGCCCCGAACAGGTGCGTGAAGAAGTCGGAGAACGGCGCACCCTCGCCAAACAGGTCCTGCAGGTCCTCGTTGCTGTAGCGCGTCCGACCGCCCTGCCCGGGCCCGGCCTGGTAATGGCTCCAATCGAAGTCCCCGGCCTGCCCGGCCTGCTGGGCGCGCTGCCAGTCTTTGCCGAACTGGTCGTATTTGGGGCGCTTCTCCTTGTCGGACAGAACCTCGTAGGCCTCGTTGATCTCCTTGAACTTGCTTTCAGCCTCGGCCTTGTTCGGATTCACGTCCGGATGATACTTGCGCGCCAGCTTCCGGTAAGCAGCCTTTATCGCCTTCTCGTCCGCGTCCTTGGGCACGCCAAGGACCTCGTAGTAATCTTTGTATTCCACTGCCACCTACTAACTCCTAACTGCTAACTCCCACATCTGCTGACTGAGCTCGACCAATACGCCACCCGTTGCTGCCGGGTGTATGAACCCAACCATGGTCCCGTGCGCGCCCGGGTGCGGCACCTTGTCTATCAGTTTGACTCCGGCCGCGTCCAGCCGCTTCAGCTCGGCCGCCACGTCGTCCACCTCGAAGCAAATGTGTTGCAGGCCAGGCCCCCGCGTCTCAAGAAACTTGGTGACGGGCGAGTCCGGCGAATCCGGCTGCACGAGTTCGATGCGAGTCTCACCAACAGGGATGAAGCCGACGCGAACCTTGGAACCGGCAACTACCTCCCTGCCGCTCACGGATAGTCCCAGCTTCTCTGTATAGAACTTCGCGGCCTGCTCGATATCCGGAACCGCTATCGCTACGTGCGAAACCTTCTTCACCATTCGAACCTCCTGAGAAGAAAACCGCCAAGAACGCCAAGGTCGCCAAGGCTCGGAACCGGACGGACACCAGACGATGAACCGCCAAGAACGCCAAGGTCGCCAAGGCTCGGAACCGGACGGACACCAGACGA